>JBBEBC010000108.1:0-19062 GCA_040882555.1 Bacteroidia bacterium | reverse complement strand
GGTTTCTTCAGTTAAATACCCTTGGTCAATAAATACACATTTCCACTGTCCGCCTTGTGCTTTGTGACAAGTAACGGCATAGGCAAATTTAATTTGAAGGGCATTTAAAAAGGGATCTTTTTTCATTTGAGAAATTCTTTCCCTTTTGGTTTTTATATGCGCATAATCTTCTTCAATGATTTGTCGTAGTTCCTTTTGCTTTGAAAATGGCATGCTAGCTTGCTCAATATCAAGTGCGTTGAGTAGAAGTCGAACTTCAATCTCAGGTTGATCTGGATAATCAATCATTCGTATTTCTGCATCGGCAAAAAGGAATTCACCTCTTTGGTATAGTTTGCCTAAGCGCTCAATTACCAATATATCTCCATTTGCTATAAATCCAGGACCACTATTTTCAGGTAACCAGTAATAGTTGTTCTTAACTACCATGATATGATCGCCGCTGCTTATATCATTTTCCTGCCACCTAATTCTAGCTCTAATCTGTTTATTGTAAAGATTGGCATTCTTGTTTGAGCGAGTCACTACAAGTACTTCGCTATCTCCATATTTATTATAGGCATCATTTAACTCATCTTCAAGTTCTAGCCCTGTTATTCTTTTTACATCATTAAAGCCTTCCTCGCTTAAACGCGGGAAAATATCAGAGCTTGTATCAATCTGATCTCTAATTTTTGTGGCATTAAAAAGAATTCCACTTTCAAGCCTTTGTCGCATTACTTCAAGTAAGCGAGTTTCATCAACTTTTAAATAGTAATTATCTCTAAGAAATGCAGAGTCTAAGGCTGGACTTTCTTCACATCCTACCGGAGGTAGCTGGGCTCCGTCACCAATTAGAATCAACCTACAATCAACTCCACTTCTAACATATTGGATTAAATCTCCTAATAAATTACTCTCATTGTCGTAGTTCTCAGCCCCAATCATTGAGGCCTCATCAACAATAAATACGGTGCTTTTATGCTTGTTTTGCTGCATTGCGAAATGCATCCCAGTATCACTATTTTGAGCAAAGTAAATTTTCTTATGAATCGTAAATGCCGGTTTTCCTGCGTAAGCAGAAAGCACTTTAGCTGCCCGTCCTGTTGGAGCAAGCAAAACTGTTCTTAAACTGGTTTTAGGTAAAGTCCTGACTAATGATCTTACAATACTTGTTTTTCCTGTTCCCGCGTAACCGCGGATAACAAAAACGCTATCGAAATCTGGCTTCGAAAGATGAGCTGTTAGTGCATAAAATAGATGTGTCTGTCCCTGCGTAGGAGAGAAACCCAAATTATTTTTCAGCAATTCAATGAATTCTAACTTTGTCAATCCGTGCTTTTAAGCTAAACTTGCCCAAAGATAGACAGAGCATTCAGGCGGCAATGGCCCATCCCTTACCTTTTATCAAATATGTTGACCCTGCCTTTACAGCAGAGCGCACTCGCACATGTGAGCTGCGTATTCAATTATCGTCTGAGGAGTTAGTTCTCGTTGTGTATAATCCACTGGCTGATCAGTTTTTGTTAATTGAAAAGTATCCTGTGGCCAATTCTTACAATCGGGTAAAACCTCATGAGGCGATTGCGAGGATTCTTCAAACTCACGCATTAACAAGGTTGCCTTTTAAGAAGGTAGAAGTTATTCCTGTTACTAATTCTTGGACGTTAATACCCGCTGATTTGTATGAGGAGAGCGCTTTGCGTGATATGCTTGCATTAGGATCAGAAATTCAACTTGAAGATCCGGTTGGTGCTGATACCCTAGCAGGAGGAAGTCTTAAAATCGCTTATTCCTGGCCAGCAGTTTGGAAAAGCATCATTGAAAATCAGTTTGAAGACGCTAGAGTAAGGCATTATGCTGGTGTTTTGGCTGGCTTACTTCTCAGATCAAATAATCGCGAAACGATACTTCATGCGCATGTGCATGGTTTTCAGGTTGATTTATTAGGATTGTTTGAAGGAAAGCCGGTGCTTTTTAATTCCTACTATTTTCAAAGTCCTGAGGATTTTCTCTATTATGTTGTTCTTGCTTACGACCAGCTTGGTTTTAATAGGGAAATGATTCCACTTCAATTAATGGGAGAAATTGAAGAAGGCTCAGCTATCTATCAGATTTGTTTCAAATTCATTCGAACAATTCAATTTATGAATCGTCTAGGTAATTCTACTGTTCCTGAGCCGGAAGGAGAAGTAGCAGCCTTGGCAGATCACGGTTTAGTTAATATATTACACCCTTACGATGCGGATTATTAGCGGAAAATGGAGAGGGAAGCAGATCCAAGCACCCGAAAAGCTACCTGCAAGACCTACTACTGACAGAGCCAAGGAAAGTTTGTTCAATTGGCTTCAGTTCAGAATAGATTTTGATGGAATTAGTGTACTTGAATTATTTTCTGGCACTGGAAACATCAGTTATGAGTTTATTTCTAGAGGAGCTGACTTGGTTGTAGCTATAGATGAGAACCATTACTGCGTTAGGTTTATTGATAAAACTTTTAAAGCCTTGCAGGCTGATAGTGCCGAAGTAATGCAAATGGAAGTTTTGGCTGCATTAAAAATGATGTCGCGCGATTTTGATATAGTTTTTGCAGATCCACCTTATGATTTTCAGCATTACGACGAGCTCATTTCTTTGGTAATGGGCAATAAATTGGTGAAAGAGGATGGTTGGTTTATTTTAGAGCATGCTGCTGAATTTAATCCATCTTCGCATGAGGGATTCTATGAAACCCGAAAATATGGGAAGGTCCATTTTTCTTACTTTTCAATTTTAAACTCCTGAATTATGGCAAGAATTGCTTTGTTTCCGGGCTCTTTTGACCCCTTTACTATAGGTCATGAAAGTATTGTTAGGCGTTCCTTGGATTTATTTGATAGGGTGATTGTTGCTGTAGGCAAAAATTCAACAAAAGCTAACCTGTTTTCCTTAGAGCAGCGTGTTTCATGGATTGAATCGGTGTTTTTAGATACTGATCAGGTTTCGGTTGCGAGTTATGAAGGTTTGACGGTAGATTTTTGTCAGAAAATGAATGCTGGATTCATCCTTCGGGGACTAAGAACTTCGGCAGATTTTGGCTTTGAACGTGGTATTGGTCAAGTCAATAAAGCACTCTTGCCAAGTGTTGAAACAATTTTCGTATTGGCATTACCCGAGCATTCTGCAATAAGTTCAACGATTATTCGTGATATCATAAGAAATGGGGGAGATGCCACTCAGTTTGTACCAAAGGTTATTCGTTTCAGCTAAACTGATTCTTGGGTTTATATTTTTGAGCTTTAGCTTGATACATGGCCAAGGCGCTTACCTGAACGTTTCAGCGCCAAGTTTGACTGGAGAAAGTATCCGAGTAAATCATCCGAAAGGAATTATATTGCAGGTAAGTGAAACCAGCTTTTCAAAAATTGACTCTAGCGGGAACCTTATTATACATGTCTATCCTGAAACATACGAAATTATTCAACTAGCCTACGGGGATGCATTTTTAGATGTAATTCTTCAAAATGGCGACAGCGTTGAGGTATTTTGGAACAAGGAGAATAAAACCTGGGATTACCAAAGGTCAAGTCCATTGAATACGCAGGCTGACTCACTGAATAGTCAAGTTAATGCGTGGCTTATGAAGTTAGCTTATTCTAGAAATTCAGCCGAATCGAATGCTTTCATTCAAATTAAATTAGACTCTCTTAAAACAACGGGATTGAAGAATCCGGATGATTTCTTATCCATTTATCAATTTTATGCAGCAGCAGATCTTGATTTCATGTTAGGTAAATCATCATTCAAAGACCTGAGTTCTTTTTACTTCAAAAATCATACACCCAAACCCTTTCATCCCGCATGGCAATATAGTTTTCATTCTTATTATGAAGGAGATGTGCTTAAGCGACTCAATCAAGCAAATTCTCTTGAATTGGAAACTGCCTTAAAGAAGGCTAATTGGAATGAAATTGAGCAAACGTTTATGAAAGATACATCGGTAAGTGATACTACATTTCTTCCATGGCTTATCCTCAAAGGAGTGTATGATTTATCGTTTACAAGTAAATACCCGCTTCAAGAGTTTTACCGTATTTTAGAGAATGGCTTGATTAGTAATGCTGGTAACTCAGACATTTCGGAAGAGATAGATAGAATTTTGAAAAGATGGTATCCAAGAATTCAAGGCAATGAATTTCCTGATTTTGAATTATTTAGTATAAGTAGGAGGAAGGCTTTGAAATTGAGTGAGCTAACCAAAAAACCTATCTATCTAGTTTCCCTGCCTGATAGAGAAGCAAATTCATTGTTGCTTTTGAAGCAAGTGCTGTCATTACAGAAGAAATATGGTTCAGAGATTCATTTCGTTGCGATTATTCCTTCTCTTGAAAAGGAGCAATATGAAGTATTTGAGAACTATTACGGCGCTATCGAGCTTATAGATTTTGATTCATGTAAAGAGGAGATTTTAAGCCTTTTTTCAGAGGCTGATCAACCAAACTTTGCATTGATTGACAAAGGATTTAGGACTTATCTTATGCCGGCTGAGGCTCCAGAAACCGGAGTTGAGAATTCCTTTTTAGGTTTGATTAAGAAGTAATTATTTCTTGAGATAACAATCTAAAACATCCGCAATAGACGGGTAGGTGTTACTCAAAACAAGTTCAATGTTTGCAAATGAAATCCACTGAACATCAGTGATATCCTCTTCAATTTGAGGTCTTAATTCTTGTCCAATTGATGTATCGAAGGTGTACCACCACGTTTCTTTAAGAATGTTCTTTTCCTTGTGAAGGTATGTGTGATAAGTTTTAGTGAGGAAGGTCTGGTTGTTTAGATGTGAAATACCCGTTTCTTCAATGATTTCCCTTTCGGCAGCTTGCTTAATATCTTCATTTTTTTCAACCTTCCCTTTAGGAAGATCCCAACAACCTAATCTGAAAATAGCAAGGAAACTTTTCTTTTGAGAGATTACTATTCCGCCAGCGGCGATAATAAATTTGAATTTACTTTTCAACAATTCCAACCCAAGTTCAAAACCCATATCAGGGAGGAAAACCCTGAATTCTTCGTTTTCACTGTCATTTATGGCTTTTAATGCTGAATCCAAAGTGTTTTCAGTGCTTCCGTGCAAAACCATGCTTTTATCAGCTTGTTTCTGAACATCTTGCGGATTGTTGAAAAGTATGGCTTTACGGTTAAAGTAAAGGGAGTATTTTTGCGACATGCTTTACAATTCTGATACTGCCGCACAGCTGGCAGAGTTCTTACTGCAAATTAAAGCTATTAAGCTTCAGCCAACCAAGCCTTTTATTTGGGCTTCGGGTTGGAAGTCACCAATCTATTGTGATAACCGACTTACCTTATCTTACCCAAAGGTGAGGACTTTTATAAGGCAACAGCTTTCAAAGGCAATAATTGACAATTTCGAACTCCCTGATGTAATTGCAGGTGTGGCAACTGGCGGTATTGCTCATGGAGCTTTAGTAGCGCAAGAGTTAGGTTTACCATTCGTGTACATTCGGTCATCTGCCAAAGGTCATGGGATGGAAAACATGATTGAAGGTAAAATTGATGCTGGACAAACAGTTGTTGTAGTTGAAGATCTCATATCAACCGGACAAAGCAGTCTGAAAGCAGTAAAGGCACTTCGTGATAGTGGTTGCATTGTGAAGGGCTTAGTATCTATTTTCGATTATGGTTTCGAATTGGCTATTAATAATTTCAGAGAAGAAAAATGCCCTTTCTTCAGCTTAAGTGATTATGATTCACTTTTGGATCAGGCATTAAGAAATGAGTATATTTCAATAGATGAAATAGAGCCATTGAGAACATGGAGAAGTCAGCCAGATAGTTGGGGTGCCACTTTAAAAATCGCTTGAACAGATATGAATATTGAAACTCCATGGAAGTCAATTTCGACTTCTCAGAAAGAAGTATTTGAATTCCTCTCGGATATGAATAATCTCGAGAAGATGATGCCCGAGCAAGTGATAAACTGGAAATCTACCAATGATGATTGTTCCTTTACAATAAAAGGAATGTCTGATATGAGTATGAATATTTTAGAGAGAACGGATGCATCTTCAGTTAAGATGGGATCTTCCTCGTCAAAGCCTTTCCCTTTCCCTTTTACATTGCATGCTCAAATTGAAGAAGAAGGTGACACCAGCCGTGTAAGATTGTCGTTTGATGGAAAGGTAAATGCCTTTATGAGTATGATGATTGAAAAACCGCTCAGCAATTTCTTCAATATGCTTTTAGATGGGCTTTCAAAGCACTATCAAAAATAATTTTCCTTTCAACTTTTCACTAGTCCACATTTGAAATCCTTGATTTTATTAAGAATTCAATGTGTTAATTTTTGTTAAATTCGGCTTGTGAATTCGAAAAAATTCGGGCACATTTGCACAAATAAAATAAATCTCATGAAAAACATTTTGAAAGTTGCTGCTATCGCGATGATCGCAGTATTTATCGTTGCCTGTTCAGGCGGTGCTGGTCCTGAAGGAGCTGCAAAAGGCTATTTAGATGCATTAAAAGCAAAGGATTTTGAGAAGGCAAAGGAATTTTCTACAGAAGATTCAAAAGGAATGCTTGACTTCATGAAGCAACTCTCTGCAATGGGAGGCGAAAAAGAAGGAGAAGAAGCAGCTGAAGGTGGAAATTATTCTGATCTTAAGTGCACAGTAGAAGCAGATACTGCTGCTGTTTGTACCTATAAGACAGATGAGAAAGAAGAAACTTTGAAGCTTAAGAAAATGGGTGATAAGTGGTTAGTTCATCAGCCAAAAGAAACTCCAGAAGGAATGATGGGCGGCGAAGAGATGATGGAAGGTGGAGAAATGATGGAAAATGCTGGTGACGAGATGATGGAAGGTGCTGGCGAAATGATGGAGCAAGGTGCTGACATGATGGAGCAAGGTGCTGAAAAGCTTAATGAAGAAGCTGATAAAGCTAAAGAGTCAGTAAAATAATCCATTATCTTTCGGATTCGCCATGCGAAACATCCGCAAGATTCTACTAATTACGGTAGCCCTTTTTGTTGCTTTGCTGACCTTTGTTTTGTACAAAGTTCTTTGGGATCCTGAAAATACCAAACAGGTTTATTATCCCATGAGCAAGCAAGAAAAAGGGCTGCTTCATTCTGGTGATATAATTCTAAGAAGAGGATATGGTACTTTTTCTGATGCAATCATCAAATTCCAAGACGGTTACTTGCCAGTTTCACATTGTGCTATGATCATAGCAGATTCAGGCAAATACCAGGTCGCACACTCCTTATCTAGCTCCGTTGCAGAAATTGATGGTGCTCAGTATCAGCCACTACAAAGGTTTCTTAATGAAAGCAAACCCAATTCAATAGTCGTGGTAAGGTTCAAAAGTTCCAGCGATACAATCAGAAGCATTGTTGATCAAGTGAAGAATTATGCCAACAGGCATATTCCTTTCGATCACGATTTTAGCAACTCTGATACAACACGATATTATTGTACGGAGATGTTTCAGCACGCATTCTACAATGTTCTAGGCTATGATATTTTTGCTGAAGGCTTGAGTCAGAACTCTATGGGCCTCTATGATTTAACCACATTTCAGGACACTAGTTTATTCAGAAGAATTATTAATCATCAAAAAAATAATTAAGTTCTTAGCTGTTACTAATCAAATCTCCTATATTCGAAGCGAAAACAGGTTTCACTATCTATGAAGAATTTTCTATTGATTGTGTCTCTGATTTGCTCACTGTCTTTATATTCTCAAAATGAAGAAGCAGTTGAAGTTTATAATCAGGGAATTACATTATATAATGAACGGAATTTTAAAGAAGCTCTGCTGAGTTTTAATAAAGCAATAGAGCTTGATCCGTTATTTTCAAAAGCTTGGTTTAACAGAGCTGTATGTAAAACAGATCTAAAGGACTATAAAGGGGCAATTTCTGATTTTAATAAAAATATTGAGCTGGATACAATCATCGATCGAGCCTTGTTCAGCCGAGCACAGGTGAAATATCTCGATGGAGATAAAGAAGGAGCGCTGCAAGATTTTAAGCTTTCAGCAAGTAAAAATCCTCAGGATGCAGATGCGAGCTATTTTGCTGGAGGAATTTGTTATGAATTAGGACTATACAAGGAAGCAGTCGAAGAGTTTACTAAAGCAATCGAATCAAAATCAGACTTTGCTGAAGCATATCATGATCGCGCAGGAGCTAAAAGACAAATTTCAGATTTTGATGGAGCAATAGCAGATTACAGACAAGCTACTCGATTAAGACCGAAAATGGTTATTGCTTATAATAATCTGGGTTCAGTTTTAAGGCAAAAAGGTGACTTACAAGCTGCACTTGTTGAATTTAATTATGCTGTTCAGGCAGACCCTTCAGAAAGCTCTTCATTTGTTAAAAGAGGAAGATTGAAATATGACATGGAAGACTTTGAAGGGGCAATGGCTGATTTTAATAAAGCAATTCAAAACAACCCAAAAGATGTTTACGCTTTCAATAATAGAGGATGCCTGAAGAATAAGCAAAAAGATTATGCTGGGGCTTTAGCTGATTTTGATCAAGCCATAAAACTCGATTCATCTTACGGTTATGCTTTTATGAATCGTGGCATTGCCAAAGAAAATTTAAACGACCTTACCGGTGCTTGTAATGATTGGAAAAACGCTACCGGATTGGGTGTTTCAATCGCTAACCAATTTGTTGATGCTGAATGCAATTGATAATCTGATGAGAACTTTTCGCATATTTTTACTTTTTTGCTTACCACTGAATTTGTTCTCTCAACAGAATGTAGAGTTTACAAAAGCAAATTTCCCGAACGCAAAATCGGAACTAAAACAGGCCAATAGAAACCTTGAAACAGGCGATTCTTATTACCTCGCCGCAGACTATCTCAAGTATCTAGCAATTGACTACTATTTGCAAGCAAATACCTTCAACCCAAGCAATGCCCTGCTAAATTTCAGGTTAGGCCATTCCTATTTGCACTCTCCGAACAAATTCAAAGCTTTGGAATTCTTGAAGAAAGCATATACAATTAATCCTAATGTAGACAATGAGATCACTTTCTATCTAGGCGAGGCATATCACCTTAACCATGAGTTTGATAAAGCAATTGAATATTATAACCTTTACAAAGCTGTTCCAGAGAAAAAAGCGGATCTAAACCCCGATAAACGCATCACTGAATGTAATGAAGGGAAATACTTAGTAGCGAACCCCGTTAGAGTACTAATTGAAAATCTTGGTCCTGTTGTAAATTCTAGATATAGAGAATATGCTGCTGTAATTACTGCAGATGAGTCTGTGATGCTTTTTACTTCACGCCGACCAAACACCACCGGACAGAGTATTGCTGATGATGGAATGTACTTCGAGGATATTCTTTCAACGACCAAACAAAATGAAGCCTGGACACCTCCTGCTAATCTTCCTAACCCTGTAAATACAAAATTGCATGATGCTACAATCGCCTTATCGGCGGATGGTCAGAAGTTGTTCATTTATACAGACGATAACGAAGGTGACATTCTTCTTTCAACGCTGGATGGAGCAGAATGGTCAAAACCTGTGGGTGCAGGAGGAAATGCAATCAATACAAGGTTCTCTGAAATCCATGCTTGCTTTTCTTATGATGAAAAGTCAATCTATTTTGTAAGTAACAAGCCAGATGATAATTATGGAGGTTTTGATATTTATGTTACTCGTTTAGGTGAAGATGGAAATTGGGGAAAGGCTGAAAATCTTGGACCTACTATTAACACCATTTACGATGAAGAAGGAGTTTATCTTCACCCGGATGGTAAAACGATGTATTTCAGCTCCAAAGGGCACAGAACCATGGGAAGCTATGATATTTTCAGAAGTATTCTTGAAGAAGGAAAATGGTCAGAGCCAGAAAATATTGGTTATCCAATAAACTCAGCAGACAAGGATGCATTTTTCGTTGTGTCAGCTTCGGGTAAGCATGGTTATTATTCATCAGCTAGAATGGATGCAATAGGCGAAACAGATATTTATCTAATCACCCTTTTGGGTCCTGAAAAGGAAACCGTTATGAACACAGAAGATCAGTATCTTCTTTCTAGTAATATAACAGAAAGGGAGGCAGTTATTGAGCCTAAAGTGGATAGAAAATTCCAATCAAACGTAACTATTCTTAAAGGTGTTGTTACTGACGCTTCAACAAAGGAACCTCTTAACGCAATTATCGTTATTACCGATAATGAGAAAAATGAAATCGTATCAACGTTTCAATCGAACTCAGCAACAGGTAAATACCTTGTAGCACTTCCATCGGGTAAAAATTATGGTATTGCCGTTACCATGGAAGGTTATCTGTTTTATTCTGAAAACGTCGACTTACCTAAATCCAAAGCTTATCAAGAAATTGAAAAAGATATGGAGCTAAGTCGTCTTGAAGTTGGTAAGAAAATAGTTCTTAAGAATATCTTTTACGACTTTGATAAGTCAACTCTCCGTCCACAATCCATTGCTGAAATTGAGCGACTCAATACCCTTCTTGAAGTCAATCCAAGAATGCGCATTGAGATTTCCAGTCACACCGATAACGTTGGTTCTGCTGCTTATAACGAGAAGTTATCGGCAAATCGTGCACTTTCGGTGGTGAACTACTTAGTTGATAAAAAGGGAATCAAAAAAGATCGACTCGAATACAAGGGTTATGGCTTTACTCAGCCGATAGCTCCAAATGATACTGATCAGGGACGACAGCTGAATCGCCGAACAGAATTCAAAATTCTTTCGAAGTAAGTTGATTAAAGTCATTGAAACTGCTGATGGAAGCTATTCTCTTTTTAGCGAAGAACTGCAAGAAACCTATCATTCAATAAATGGAGCTGAACAAGAGAGTTTGCATGTTTACATTGATAACGGACTTGCAAAATTATCTCAGTCGACCGAGCAAATAAAAATACTAGAAATTGGTTTTGGTGCAGGCTTAAATGCTCTGCTTTCTTATGAATTTATTCTTAAGCAATCGCCTTTATCAAGTCTTTTTTATCATGCAATAGAGCCTTACCCTCTTGAAGAGCAAGTTCTTTCTGAGTATATAAAAAGCTTCTCTGATTCGCGTAATTCGGTCATTAAAGAGATTCATCAATCAGCATGGAACGAAGCAGTTGTGCTGAGTGACCAATTCAGCATCTATAAGGATATGAGTCAGTTGCAGCAATTTGTTCCGCAAGGTCAATACGATTTAGTTTTTTTTGATGCCTTTGGACCTGAGGCTCAACCTGAAATGTGGGAAATTGAAATGTTAGCCAAATCTGTTGGTTCGCTTAAGAAAAATGGACTTTGGTTAAGCTACTGCGCTAAAGGTCAAGTAAGACGGGATCTTCAAAGTCTTGGGTTAGCAATGGAAAGGCTGGAGGGCCCTCCTGGAAAAAGAGAAATGCTTAAAGGAACCAGACTTGCGTAAAATTCTTAAATTTGCAGTCCAAATCAATTCTATGAAAACCATCATCACAACAATTTTATTAGTTATTACATTCTCAGTTTCAGCTCAAAAAGCACAAACATTTGGAGATAAAATAAAAGCCAAAGGAGCTATAACAACCTCAGAATTTCTTAGTCAGATTGAAGGAAAAGATAGCTTAGTGACCAAAATTAAAGTCACTATAAATGAAGCTTGTCAGCAGAAAGGCTGTTGGATGAATGTTGATTTGGGAGGAGGGCAAGATATGATGGTTCGCTTTAAAGATTATTCCTTTTTCGTGCCAAAGGATTGTGGTGGTAGCGAAGGTGTTATTGAAGGAATGGCATTTAGAGAAGTTGTTTCAGTAGATATGCTAAAGCACTATGCTGAAGATGCTGGTAAGTCAGAAGAAGAAATTCAAATGATTACTCAACCTGAAACTCGTCTTTCTTTTGAGGCAAACGGCGTAATAATTTACGCAGCCAAATAATCCTTATGTTAATTAGGTTTTTCAGCCTGTCTTTTTTTGCAATAACGCTCATCATATTATTGAGCTCATCAACTGAACAAGCATCAGAGAGTGAGCTAAGCAAATTGATGAGGGTGATGGCTGATGATATGAAGAAAATGAAATCTTCTGTCGATGCCGGAAAGCCTCTTAAAAAATGGGGTAAGGCTTACGAAGAAATTAAGACAGCCACACCAAGTGCGGAATCCAAAAAAGGGGAGCATTTTCAAGAATATGCAAATTCATTCCTTACCCAAGTAAATCGAATGAAAGTGGCAGAAACTAACTTGGATTTGAGACCTCAGTATAATTTATTAGTTCAGACTTGTATCCGGTGCCACGAAACCTATTGTCCAGGTCCAATTTCAATGCTCAGGAAACTTAAGCTTCCTGAAAGGAAGTAATTCTGATTCATTCAGGCATTAATCCTAAACGATCTTTGAGTTTAGTCACTTGAGGATTGTGCTCTTCCATGGCCTTCAGTTTCTCTTCAGAGGTGTAAGGTCTAGTTTGAAGCGGAGCTTCTGACTTTTCAAGCATAAGTTTAATAGAATAGTTCTTTAACTTCCTTCTAACAAAACTCATTAAATCAGCCTTTTCTGATTCAATTTCTTTGAGTTGACTTTCATTTTGCACCTTAAAATGAATCTCATTCCCATTTTTCAAGGCTGGTTTTGAAAGAGTTAAGCTGGCTGCCATAGCCATTTTTCTTTCACTCATCAGCTTTTCACTATACTGTTTCCAGACATGAAGCATATCTTGTTCATCAAAGGAGTCTTCAGGTAAATCTTCTACAATAGATACGGCATCACCTTTCTTAGAGCTTTCATTAAAAGAATCATCGGTCTTATTTAGCTGCGTTGAATTTTTAATTGAAACGGTTTTCAGCGCGGATAAGCCTTGCAGGTTCATTGTTACCTGAGGTTTTGGTGCTTCAACTTTAATTTCAGCTTCAGGACTAGTAATTTGTGTTGGTTGATTTACGACTACTTTGTTAGGTTCAGGATTTTTTTTTTCAGGCTCAGCTTGATTAATTTGGCTGATATGCAATAAGGTTAGTTCTATAAGTAACCTTTGATTTCTGCTTGATTTTATTTTGTCTTCTGCGGAAGATAAAATTGAAAGTGCTTTAATTAGCTGAATTGGCTTGCATAAAACCGCCTGAGTTTGATACCTGCTTTTCACCCCATCGCTTGTTTCGAGAAGAGGTAAGGTTATCGCATCTTGACAAACTAGAAGATTTCTGAAATGTTCGGCCAGGCCAGCGATGAAGTTCCCTCCATCGAATCCATTGCTGAGTACTTCGTCAAAGCCAATAAGGGCAGCACTGTAATTACCTTGCCATAAATTATCTACAAGTTTGAAATAGACCTCGTAATCAAGAACATTGAGATTCTCGATTGCCTTTTGATATGTT
Organism: Bacteroidia bacterium; assembly: GCA_040882555.1. GTDB lineage: Bacteria > Bacteroidota > Bacteroidia > M30B66 > M30B66 > M30B66. The sequence goes on along the minus strand of JBBEBC010000108.1, from coordinate 5,738 downwards.
AGGCCTTCATCACCAGAATAACTAATAATTTGATCAAACATGGAAAGAGCATCTCTCAATCCTCCATCTGCTTTTTGAGCTATTACATGTAAAGCTTCTGGTTCAGCTTCGATTTTTTCCTCGCCAGCGACCCATTTCAGGTGATTAGCTATATCGTCTACATTAATTCTATTGAAAGTGAAAACCTGACAGCGTGATAAAATTGTTGGTAGGATTTTATGTCTTTCAGTGGTTGCCAAAATGAATATGGCATGAGGGGGAGGCTCTTCCAAAGTTTTGAGGAATGCATTAAAAGCATTCGCGCTCAACATATGAACCTCATCAATTATATAGATGGAGTATTTTCCCACCTGGGGTGCAAAACGAACTTGATCAATCAATGCTCTAATCTCATCAACCCCATTGTTAGAGGCAGCATCAAGCTCATGTATATTGAATGAAGCATTTTCATTAAAGCTCTTACAACTTTCACATGTATTACATGGCTCAATATCTTCTGAAATATTGAAGCAATTGATTGTTTTAGCAAGAATCCTTGCACAAGTTGTTTTGCCTACTCCTCTGGGACCACAAAACAAATATGCTTGGGCAACATGCTTATTACGAATGGCATTTTTAAGTGTATTCGTAATTAATTCTTGTCCAACAACTGATCTGAAAGTTACCGGGCGATATTTTCTAGCCGAAACAATGTAATTATCCATTACCGCAAAGATATTCAAGTACTATCGCTTATCCTGATTTGTTAACATCTTTTATGCTTCTAAACATATTTTAAAGCTTAATTAAAAATGAAACTCCTTTGTTTTTATTACACTTGTTTATAATTTGATTTCAATTTTGGAAATCAAAAGATTGAACAAAATACCTTTACATCATTCCAACAAATTCTAAACATATCGTAAATAGGTCTGTTATAGAATTGCAAAACAAAACAATCATGAAAAAATTATTATTATTCGCTTTTCCTGTCGCTTTTCTATTCTCCTCATGCGGTGGTTCTCAAGAGCCTGTATCTGAAGGTCAAAATCAAGAGCAGCCGGCTGAAAATCAAAGTGCTGAAGATAGCACTCCAGGAGAATCTACTATATCTATTAAAGTAATAGGGAACTCTATGGCAGATATGGCTTACGAGCCAGCTTCAGCAGCTGTTAAAGCAGGAGACAAAGTAACTCTCACTCTAATCAATGAGAATTCAGCAGAGGGAATGTTGCATAATTGGATTTTAGTCAAGCTCGGTTCAGGTCAGGAAGTCGCTACAGCTGCAATTGCTGCAGGAGCTGATAAGGCCTATGTGCCAGAAAACGAAAACATAATTGCAGCCTCTGCTTTAGCAAATCCGAATGAAACAATTACATTAGAATTTACAGCTCCTGCTGTTGGTTCTTATAATTACATCTGTACTTATCCTGGGCATTTTCCTAAAATGATAGGAAAGCTTATTGTTGAATAAACAAAATTTCTCTTAGCATACAAAAGCCGGATTATACCGGCTTTTTTCGTTTTTAGTTATTTGTTTATCAGTTAATTAACAACACTTTTTTAAGAACTATATCTGCCATGTAATCCATACATAAAAAACTCGTTTAAGTTTGTGGTATGAAAATGTTCAGCGATTTTTTTAAAAAGCACCCTTTTCTTGGTAACAGGTATTTTCTAACTGTCGCCTTTTTTATGGCTTGGATTGTGTTTTTTGATAAGAACGATTTAATTTCTCAATACAAGGATAGGGAGGTTCTCTATGAACTGAGAAAGGAAAAGAGATATTATCAAGCAGAGATTCTCAATACTAGAAAGCAATTAGATGAGCTTTTATCCGATAGCAAATCGCTTGAAAAGTTTGCTAGGGAGCAGCATCTTATGAAAAAAGATAATGAAGATATCTGGCTGGTTGTAGACCAGAATAGTAAAGCCAAGTAATTTCTATCAATTGCTTGTTTTCTGTTTGCTACATTTGCTGAAATAGATTCAACAGTCTTGGAAGATTTATTTAAAGAATTTCAAAGCCCTACTGATGCAGATTGGATAAATCAAATCAAAAAAGATTTGAAGACCGATGATATAGAGCAAATGCTTACTAGTCAGACGGAAGGAATTATCTCTGCAATAGCATCACAGAATATCCCTGCCTCCAGTTTTAATGCTAAATCTAATCGAATAAAACACCACCCTGATTTTGCTTATGCTAATGACTGGGAAATTAGGGCTGATATTGGAACTAGTGATCTCAAAAAATCTAACAAAAGAGCATTAAAACTGCTTGAACATGGAGCATCAAGCATTGGATTTAAAGGGTTTGATATAAGCAATCAAGAAGAATTAAGGCTTATAATTAAAGGTATTAACTGTGAAATAGCCGCAATTCATTTTGATTGCGGAGAAGGCACACCTTCCATGCTCTTTATGTATATCGATGAGCTTAAGCGGATGAATGCCGATTTAAGTAAAATCAATGGTTCACTTGCTTGGGATCCCTTAGGCGACTTTGCTTTCAAAGGCAGTTTTGACTATTCAAAGGAAGAAAGTATGCTACTGACCAAAGCTTTGATTGAAGCAAGTGTCAAAGAACTCCCTAAGTTTAGAATAATTACAATTAAAGGAGCTCGATGGCATAATGCAGGGGCTTCTGCTTCACAGGAACTGGGCTTAGTAATTGCCTTGGCCGCTGAATTTGCTGTTAATCTAGAAGGAAAAGTCCCAATAGATGAGGTTTTCAATCATATGCAAATTCAGTTAGCCTCAGGGTCTGAGTTTTTTCTAGAAGTAGCCAAATTTCGAGCAATTAGGATTTTGTGGGATATGTTGATCACAGGTTTTCCTGCCGCGACTAAACACCATCTTTGGCTTCAATCTGAAACGTGCTTAAGAAATAAAACCCGCTTCGATTCATATTCTAATCTTCTTCGTTGCACAACAGAATCAATTGCCGCTATCATTGGTGGAACAGATGAACATTTGGTACATCCTTTTGATTATCACTTCAAGGCTGAAAATGATGACTCTCAGCGTTTAGCATTAAATATTCAGCATTTGCTTAAGTATGAATCAGGATTAGATAAAGTTTCTGATGTATCTGCCGGTTCGCCTTACATTGAGCATTTGACTAGAGAGTTAGTTAACCAAGCATGGGCTATTTTTCTGCAAATAGAAGAAAAAGGAGGCTATACAGTAGCAGTAAGAAGTGGCTTTATTCAGGATCAAATAATTAAAAACAGGGCTAAGTTAGAAGACAAAGTAAGAACAAGAATTAGAGGTCTTATCGGCATAAATCGCTATGCTAATCCAAATGAACTTTCCCAAGGGGAGCCTGAATACGAAAAAGATCCTTTAGTTAAACTGCCAGAAATCAAAACCCTTGAACCTTACTTTGAAGCAGCGTCCTTTGAATCTATTCGACGGCTATTAACTTTAGAAAAGCAACCACACGCTTGTCTTCTTCTAACAGGCAACGCCAAAATGGCTAAGCTAAGAGCTGGCTTTGCAAGTGAATTCTTTTCTGCCGGAGGCTTTGGTATCAGTCAGACTGATATAAATGTGGATATCGTAGATCAGCTTCATAGTGAGAATGCTAAAAAAGCGGATATCTTAATTCTCTGCAGTTCTGATGAGGAATATCCTCAGATTATTGATAATATTAGTAAAGTTGAAAAGCCGGCAAAACTGCTATTTGTAGCAGGCAATCCAAATGGGTTGGATGAATTAAAATTGAAGGGGGTTTCTGGTTTTGTTAATAGGGGATGCGATGCGATTAAGGTTTTTCATTCCATTCTTGAAACAATGGATGTATGACAAATTAAATTGAAACAATGAATCGTCCTGACTTTAAACATATAGAACCTCAGCTTTCCGCCGAAGGCGAGAAGCAAACTGGAAGGAAATGGGATTCGCCCGAAGGGATTCGAATAGATCCTGAATATTCTTTTTCTGATATCAATAACCTAAGGAATACTAAGTTCAGGTCTGGGATACCTCCGTTTTTGAGAGGACCTTATTCAACAATGTATGTTTCACGACCTTGGACAATTAGACAGTATGCGGGATTCAGTACCGCTCAGGAAAGTAATGCTTTCTACAGGAGGAATTTAGCAGCTGGCCAAAAAGGACTTTCAGTCGCATTTGATCTTGCTACTCATAGGGGTTATGATTCTGACCATGAGAGAGTTGAAGGTGACGTTGGAAAAGCTGGAGTTGCCATTGATACTGTTGAGGATATGAAAATTCTTTTCGATAAGATTCCTCTTGATCAAATGAGCGTTTCAATGACAATGAATGGTGCCGTACTTCCGGTGATGGCCTTTTTTATTGTTGCGGCAGAAGAGCAGGGGGTGAGCCCGGAATTCCTCAGTGGAACAATTCAGAATGATATTCTGAAGGAATTCATGGTAAGAAATACCTACATCTATCCGCCAGCTCCAAGCATAAAAATTATTGCCGACATCTTTGAATATGCATCTAGAAAGATGCCTAAGTTCAATAGCATTAGTATTAGTGGATATCATATGCATGAGGCAGGAGCAACTGCTGATATAGAACTTGCTTATACTTTATGCGATGGTCTTGAATACGTGAGAACAGGTTTAAAGGCAGGTTTGAAAATTGATGAATTTGCCCCAAGGCTTTCTTTCTTTTGGGGAATTGGAATGAATCACTTTATGGAGATTGCCAAATTAAGAGCAGGTCGCCTTCTTTGGGCAAAACTTATTAAGGAATTCAATCCTAAAACTGAAAAGGCGATGGCTCTGAGGACTCACTGTCAGACGAGTGGCTGGAGCTTAACAGAGCAAGATCCTTATAACAATGTCGCTAGGACCTGTATTGAGGCACTTTCTGCTGTGTTAGGAGGCACTCAAAGTTTACACACAAATGCTCTTGATGAAGCAATAGCATTACCGACAGACACTTCTGCACGAATAGCTAGAAATACTCAACTTTTCCTTCAACATGAAACGGGAATCACAAAAACTGTAGACCCTTGGTTTGGAAGCTATTATGTTGAAAAAGTTACTGATGAATTAGTTGATAAAGCCTGGACATTGATTCAAGAAATTGAAGGTTTGGGTGGGATGGCAAAAGCAATTGAAACGGGCATTCCGAAAATGAGAATTGAAGAAGCTGCTGCCAAAAAGCAAGCAAGAATAGATGCGGGCACTGAGGTAATCGTTGGAGTTAATCGTTTTCAAACGGAAGCAAAATCTGATATTGAAATCCTTGAAGTAGATAATAGTCAGGTCCGAGAGAATCAGATTAAGTCATTGAATTCTGTTAAATCGAAAAGGGTAAACCATGAAGTTGAAGATGCTTTAGCTGCACTTACTACAGCAGCAAAATCCGGAAATGGAAATTTGCTGGAATTGAGTGTTATAGCAGCTAGAAAGCGCGCTACTTTAGGCGAGATTTCTTCTGCATTGGAAGTTGTTTATGGCCGTTACAAAGCCACAATTAAATCTATATCAGGTGTTTATTCCAAAGAAGTGAAGAATAATTTACCATTTAATGAAGCTAGAAAACTAGCTGATCGTTTTGCAGACCTAGCTGGCCGCCGACCAAGGATTTTAGTCGCAAAAATGGGACAGGATGGTCATGACCGTGGTGCAAAAGTTATAAGTACAGGCTTTGCAGATATTGGATTTGATGTTGATATCGGTCCATTGTTTCAAACACCCTCAGAAGTCGCCAAACAAGCTATTGAGAATGATGTCCATATTTTAGGAGTTTCTTCTTTAGCAGGAGGTCATAAA
>JBBEBC010000107.1:0-19290 GCA_040882555.1 Bacteroidia bacterium | reverse complement strand
ATAGATGTTCGTTTTTTCTCAACAGATCTAGTCTGTTGTTTTTGAGTCGGGTTTTCTTGCTGAGAGTTCATAATAAATAATCAGAATTTAAAAACCCAAAACTCTTCATCAAGCTGTTGAGTAGTAATTTACCAGCTTCCTCCAGCGCCACCACCACCAGTGCTTCCACCGCCGAAGCCGCCAAAACCACCGCCACCGCCACCGAAGCCTCCTCCACCAAAACCTCTTCCACCGCCAAAACCACCACCGTAAAATGGTCCACCGAAGGTGCGGTTATATCTGTTACCACTTCCCCCGCTACCGCGGGAAAACAATATCACTAATACAATGATTATAATGAGCACTGCGAAAGGAGGAAAGCCTTTTTTCCCTGACTTTTTATTCCCGAAACCTTTAAAACTGCCTTGAAGTAATTCAATGAGATCGTTGGTAGCAAGGTCCAATCCGCCATAATAATCGTTGGCTTTAAACCGAGGCAAAAGATGCTCCTGAACAATTCGCCCAGCAGTAATATCGGGAACAAACGACTCAACTCCATATCCGGTATTAATAAAAACTTCACGAGGGTTCGACATAGAAACCAGAATGAGAATACCGTTATCTCGGCCTTTATTTCCGATGCCCCAATCGATAAAAAGTTTTGGAGCATACGATGAGGCGGGTTCTCCATTTAACTCAGCCATTGTTACAATAACAATCTGATTCGAGGTACTGTCGTCAAAAGCTACAAGCTTATTCTCTAGTTGCTGCTCTTGCTTATCATCCAGAATATTAGCGAAATCATTCACCAATTTCGGAGGACTTGGTTTGGCCGGTAGGTCTTGCCCTTGCAGTTGAAGTTGAAAGAGCAGTATTAAACCTGAAGCAAAAAGAAAACTTAGCTTTTTAATCACCTTTTGAAATTTCGTTGGATAACTCATTTGTGTCGTCATCCTTAAGAGGAAAATACTTCTGCAAATGCTCGCCAGCCATAAGTACAGCCTGTTCAATGCCTCTTGCAAATTCTTCTCTTTTAAAATGATCAACCATTAATTTACTGGTTTGATCCCAGAATCCATCAGGTACCACTTTATTGATGCCCGAATCTCCTAAGATTGCCAGTTTCCTGTCTTTCAGGGCAATATAAATAAGCACCCCGTTTCTATCTCGGGTTTCGTTCATCTTTAAATCAAAGAAAACGTTAGCACCCCGGTCAAGTGGATCGCCTTTACATACTGATTCAATATGCACTCTGATTTCGCCGGAAGTCAACTTCTCGGCTTGGCCAATAGCAGCGACAATCTTTTCTTCCTCTTGATGATTAAGTTTTGTCTTCATTGTTAGAATGCAACTTCAGGTGCTTTTTCTGCCCCTTCGGTAATAGCTTCGAAATAGGCTTTCTTATCAAATCCGAACATACCTGCCATGAGGTTATTTGGAAATGAACGTACACTTGAGTTATAATCTTGGACAACTAGATTGAACTTACGTCGCTCCTCGGTAATTCTGTTTTCAGTGCCTTCTAGTTGCACTTGCAAATCACGGAAGTTCTGATTTGCCTTTAGTTCAGGATAACGTTCAACGGAAACCAATAGTCTTGATAATGCTGAAGATACACCCGACTGAGCTTGCTCAAACTTCTGCATTGACTCAGGAGTTAGATTTGTGGGATCAATTTTAACTTGAGTAGCACTTGCTCTTGCCTGAATAACTGCAGTAAGAGTTTCCTTTTCAAAATTAGCAGCTCCCTTAACAGTACTTACAAGATTTGGAATTAGGTCAGAACGACGCTGATACACATTTTCAACTTGCCCCCAGGCACTTGAAACAGCTTCTTCCTTTTTGACTAATCCATTGTAAGAGCAGCCTCCAATTCCAAAAATTGCGAGAATGAGAATAATAATAACACCAATAGCACCGATGCTTTTCATAGACGAGTTTGTTTAGATTATAAAATGAATGAGCCGAAGAACAATAGTTGTTCCCCGGCTCAAATTACAATTAAACCAGCAAAATTTTGCTGATTTGATATCTAAAACATGATAAATCGTCTGGTAACCTGACAAGATTGCTGCCTTAATGGCTATTCTCAGATCAAGTTTATGCTGTGTATTCTGTAAATCGGAATTACTAAGCCGCCTTTTAGCATGATAGCTGCATCAGTTGTAGCCCAAATAGTTGTATCGACCATTTTACTTCCATCACGATCTTCGAAAACAATTTTAACTTTATTATGATAGAGATTGCTAAGAATGGTTGCTCTTTCGAGCATTGAGCGACGCTCATCGGCCGATTCTTTACTCTTTAATACTTCTTCTCTTGGAAAAACGCTTGTCTTAAGTGTTTCTTTTTGAACTTCTTGAATATTACGCATGATGGTCAGGTTTTTAATTTTGTTATTGAACCATTAACGCAAACACTCAGATTACGGTTTCTTTGTTTCAGGACGGAGTTATTCGAATTCTTACAGCCTTTTCGTCACCCGGCTGATACATAAAGCGAGCATCAATCCTTTGATTTACAAGCCAAACGATATCATTCTCATGGCATAAAAGCCATTGTTCATCCTTTTCTTGCTGATTGAATTTTTCATTGGTAAAATAATCGCTCAGGAGTTTGGAGCCTTTCATACCTGAAGGCCAGAACCTGTCACCATTTTGCCATTTTCTAAGATGTAATTTCCCAAGAATTTTTTCAGGGTTAATAATAGCTTCAAAGCGATTGAAATTCAGGGTTTTAAGCTCATTTTCGGGTATGTTATCTATTTCAATGAAAGGATGTCCCTCGTTTATGGAGGGCGAAATGTTGCTAATATCCTTGTAAACAGTGAGATGGGTTCTGTCAATCACCACCTTCACCTCAGCGCTTAGAAATTGCTTTTGTTCAGTTGATGTAAGATTACCAGCAATCTCTTTTATGAATGCATATGAAACATCTATTTTTCTCAGTAAAAAAGAGAGAAATGATTCAGGTGATTGAAATTCTCTAGCCAGTTCTTTTTTTATTCTAAAGCCTGATTCTATTGCCTCTACCTGTTCATCTTCGATTTTTGAAAATAGTTGAATAAGCGCAGAACGATCAGAATTTAAACGTTCGACAGATTCGAAAGCTTTGTGTTTGTTTTCTCTATCAAGATTTTCAATTTCCGGTAAGATTCGATGGCGAATTTGGTTCCTGAGATAATCCTCCTTTTTATTACTGCTGTCTTCCACCCACGAGAATCCTTTAGAAACAGCATATTCTTCAATTAGTGCTCTTCTGATGTAAATAAACGGTCTAAGCCAGAATCCTTGAAGCTCATCCATCCCCGCAAGGGAAAACAAACCCTGATTTCTAAAGAATTGGATAAAGAATGTTTCTAGTTGATCATCAGCATGATGTCCTAGAAGAATGAATTTTGCTTGATGTTTTTGCATCATCTCTGTAAAAAACGCCCTTCTCAAATCCCGAGCTTTCATCTGTGTTGAGCGCTTATCTTTTACGTTCATCTCATCTGAAGCATCCAATTCTTCAAGAATTATATCAAGAGTTTTACAAACCTGAACCACATGATTCCTATCTCTTTGAGACTCCTCTCCTCTTAATCCGTAGTTCACATGGCAAGCAATAACATCCAACTTGCAGTGAAACGCAAGTTGCAAAAGCGTAGTAGAATCAAGTCCTCCACTAACTCCAACAATAACTTTGTCTCCTTCCTTAAGATTGTATTTCTTAAGTACATGCTGAAAATGTTCCTCCAGATTTAATTTGGCTGAAGAGCTTTCCATAAGGCCTTGGCTTTAAGTTCACATTCCTGAAATTCTTTATCGGCCTGAGCTGCGATAGTGATAGCACTTCCAGTTGAAAAGGATAAATGTCCATTCAAGGAGTTCCAGACAAAGGAACGAATCACTACATTAAAATCGAAATCTCCATTTTTAAGAAAGTAGCCTGTAGCACCAGAATAAATGCCCCGTTTAAAATCCTCAGCTTCTTCAATGAGCTTCATTGCGCTAAGTTTTGGAGCACCCGTCATCGATCCCATTGGAAATGCAGCGGCTAAAGCTTGAATGCCCAGTTTTTTATCCTTCAATTCTGCCTGAACGGTTGATATCATATGAGAAACCGTTGCAAAAGGGTAGATGCCGCAAAGTTCCTTAACCTGCACACTGCCGCGAGCAGCGTAAATAGAAAGATCATTGCGCACTAAATCTACAATCATCACATTCTCAGACTTCTCCTTTTGGTTTTCTTTCAATTCCTTTTGCAATTGAATGTCTTCCTCAGCATTTTCTCCTCTTTTAGTAGTGCCTTTAATTGGTTGAGACGTGATCGTGTTATTCTGTTTGTGCAAGAAACGTTCTGGACTAGAACAGATAAGCCAATGGTTATCAGCCTTATGGATGCATGCAAAAGGTGCAGGCGACCATGAATTAAGCTTTTCAAATAATGAGTTTGGATCGAGGTCTTTAATAATTCCCTTTTCTTCTCTGCAATAATTTACTTCATAAATATCGCCTCGCTCAATATGGTATTTAAGCTTTGAGAATTGCGAAGTATATTCTTCTTCTGTAAGTGATTTTTCTTTTTCAAAGGATGAGTTTTCGGTAGAATCCCCATTCGCCTCGTTTGAAATTGAGATAATTTGATTGATGCTCAGTCCACCCGAAACTTCCAAATCACCAGTTCGAAGCATCATAATTTTAACATCGGGTTTCCAAAGGCAAAGATCAGGGAACCCTGTAAAATCAGCATTTGTAGAACTTATTTCCTCATTGCAATTTTTTAAATCGTACGCTAGTAAGCAAGTCAAAAATTCAGCTTCATTGTGCCGTTCAATTGTATTTTCAAGTTTTTCCCAGGCATTCTTGCCTACTTTATAGTCGTGAATCAGGGCGTTGTGTGCAGCAACAATAATCCAGTCGTAACGACCGTAGGTATCGTTGTATTTGTTCGATTCGAACCTTGAAACATAGTTGAACTCCTTAGAAAGATGTTTGAAAATAGCCGAGCGCTGATTAAAATTGAAGCTTTGCATATAAGATGTGCGAAGGTACAACTGAAAATGCATGTTGATGATAGCTATCAACATCAATAGCTTAAAAACTGTCGAGAATCTCGCCCGCAAATTCCGTTATTTGCAGTAGGTTTGATGCGTAAGATGAATGTATTTTATTTTTTAGGTAAATTTTATCTCTTTATACGGAAGGTTTTTAGAAAACCTCAGCGCATAAAGTGGTTCAGGAAGCAGTTGTTGTATGAAATCAACTCGCTGGGAATCAATTCATTGCCCATTGTCGCCATCATCTCACTGTTTACAGGGGCAGTAATTACTATCCAGACTGCCTACAATACCGATAGTCCGTTATTGCCATTATATACTGTAGGTTTAGCAACGAGAGATTCCATTATACTTGAGTTTTCTCCTACTATCATTAGCTTAATATTAGCAGGAAAAGTAGGTTCTAGTATTGCTTCCGAAATTGGTACCATGAGGGTTTCAGAGCAGATTGATGCCTTAGAAATTATGGGAATTAATTCAGCTTCTTACCTAGTTCTACCTAAGGTTCTCGCTGCTCTCATAATTAATCCATTTCTAATTATTCTTAGCATGTCGCTTGGAATATTTGGAGGTTGGGCTTTTGGTGTTTTAGCAGGGAGTGTAACTTCAACTGAATACATTTATGGAATTCAGTATGCTTTCAGACCTTTTTATGTGAGTTATGCATTGATAAAGACATTTGTTTTCGCCTTCATCATTACAGCGATTCCATCTTATTATGGCTATTATACATCGGGTGGGGCCCTTGAAGTTGGCGGTTCCAGCACGAAGGCAGTAGTGTACAGTAGTATTTTTATTTTAATTGCGAACTACCTTTTAACTCAACTTATTCTTTCATGATTGAAGTTAAGCATGTATTCAAAAGCTTCGACGGGAAAAAAGTGCTTGACGACATTAACGTTGTTTTCGAAGAAGGGAAGACAAATTTAGTAATTGGATCAAGCGGTTCAGGTAAGACGGTTATGTTGAAGTGCCTTGTTGCTCTTTACGATATCGATGAGGGTTCCATAATTTATGATGGACGAGATTTTACCACATTAGGTGACCCGGAGAAGAGAGAAATTAGAAAAGAATTTGGAATGGTATTCCAAGGCGGTGCTCTATTTGATTCGCAAACGGTAGAAGAAAACGTAGCTTTTCCATTAGAAATGTTTTCGCCTATGTCGGCGGAAGAGCGTAGAGAACGCGTAAACTTTTGCTTAAACCGAGTAAACCTTCAGAATGCCAATAAACTGTATCCTTCACAGATTAGTGGAGGAATGAAAAAGAGGGTTTCTATTGCACGAGCGATTGCATTAAATCCGAGATACTTATTTTGCGATGAGCCGAATTCAGGGCTTGATCCCAAAACATCTATTTTGATTGACACGCTCATTCATGAAATCACCCAAGAATATAATATAACAACTATCGTAAATACGCACGATATGAACTCAGTACTAGAAATAGGAGATAAAATTATTTACTTGAACAAGGGTAAGAAATGGTGGGAAGGCGATAAAAATGAAATACTTGATACGGATAATGAAGAGATCAACGATTTCGTTTACGCATCGGAGTTGTTCAAGCGTATTCGAAAAGCTTCAATATAATTTATGAATAGTAATCCTGAAGAGCTTTCTATCGAAGACTTTTCATATGAGCTTCCTGACGAGAGAATTGCTAAATTTCCTCTTGCACAGAGGGATGAATCCAAGATTCTAATTTACAAAGAGGGTGAAATTCAAGAATCTGTATTTAGTAAAATCGATGATTTACTGTCCTCTGGCGATTTATTAGTCGCTAATCAAACACGAGTAGTCCAAGCGAGGCTGGTTTTTGCTACATCTTCTGCAGCTCGCCTTGAATTGTTTTGTCTTGAACCTGGCGTAGAAGGATTAGATATTCAACAAGCAATGTTTTCTCGTAAATCAGTACTTTGGAAATGCCTTGTTGGCAATGCTCGTAAATGGAAAGAAGATGAAGTTCTTGAGCTTCGCTCGGATGAAAACTATGGCTTTATTTTGCAGGCAAGATTAGTTGAGAAGCTTGGAGCAGAAAGTATTATTTCTTTAGAATGGAGTCCCGAAGATTTAAGTTTTGCGGAGGTTCTAGAAATTGCAGGGAGAGTTCCATTGCCACCTTATCTAAAGCGTGAAGCAGAAGAATCAGACCAAGAAAGGTATCAAACAGTTTATGCTATAAATAAAGGCTCAGTTGCAGCTCCAACAGCAGGATTACATTTTACCGACGATGTATTAGAAAGGTTAAAATCTAAGGGTATTTCTGAAGCTTTCCTCACACTTCATGTGGGTGCAGGCACATTTAAGCCTGTAAAATCAGAGCGCATGAAAGATCATGACATGCATTCTGAGGAAATAATCGCTGATCTTGATTTGCTTGAAATGATTGCCTCCAGCGAGGGAAACCTTATTGCTGTTGGTACTACCAGTTTAAGAAGTCTTGAAAGTATTTATTGGACAGCAGTAAAGCTCATGCGAAAAGAAAGTGATGAACTTAAAATAGAGGTTAATCAATGGTATCCTTATCAAGTTCCGGCTCATGAGCTACCTGATAGGAAGCAAGCCTTTAACTTTTTGGTTCATCTTATGAAAGAAAAAGGTCTTAGGACTATAACTGGCAGCACCCGCTTAATCATTGCACCTGGATACATCATTAAAACAGCAGATATCCTGATAACTAATTTCCATCAACCAAAAAGCACCTTGCTTTTACTTGTTTCTGCATGCATTGGTGAAGACTGGAAACGTGTTTATAATTATGCCTTAGTGCACGATTTCCGTTTCCTCAGCTATGGAGATAGTTCTATCCTTTTCATCAAAAAATAACGCCGATAGCAAATCATGTTGATTGCTATCGGCGTTTAAAAAAGTTATTTCTCTGCTTAGTGAGTTACTACCATCTTTCGCATTTCAGAGTGCGATTTGCTTCCTGAAATCTTATAGTAGTAGGTTCCGGCTGCCAATGTGTTGGCATCAATCTGAGTAGAATAAGTTCCTTGCGTTCTAAAGCCTAAATTTTCAGTTCTAACCATCTGACCATTCAAGTTAAAAACGTTCAGTTGTAGCTCCTGTGGAGTATTTACAGCATACTCAATTTTAGTGGATTGAGAGAATGGATTAGGTTGATTCTGCTCCATTCCAAATGGTGCTTTAACAGTATGCTTAACTCCAGTAACATCTTCAAAAGTCATTAAAGCCCAAATTTGCCAGTTTTGTGCTCTAAACCATGAAGTATCTTCTTGACCTTCTTGTACAGTGTAGAAAATATTTGTGGTGTTAATATAGTTCCCTGAAGAGAATCCCTGCCAACGAGTTACTGAATATGGGAAAAGGCTTTTTAAAGCGAAATCGTTTGGCGGAGCTGGAGAATTTGGATTCGGAATATAAGAAGCAAGAACTCCTAAGGTATCGCTCTTAGGAGCTATGTAACGAAGGCCGATTCCTATTTTATCTCCTACGCTTGTAGTATAACCACATGGGATGCTTAAAGAATAAAGAGCATTGGTACCTAACCAATTTCCGCTTGGTGAAAGAGACTCATTGGTGACTACTGAGTCACTCCAAAGTATTGGTTGAGCATCTGCAAAATTTCCACCAACCGAAAGTCTTCTTAAATCAATAAATAAACGGTTGTTTTCGCCTGAGTTATTCTCATGAGCTAATAGTATGTAAATACTATCAACGGTAACCTGAAGGTCATTTGTATAAGGGAAAGGGCCAACGTATGATTCAATAGGAGCTGAAAGTGGATCAGAATACCCAACCAGTTCTGATAATTTCACACCCATAAAGTTCATTGGAGTGATTCCTGTATCAGCCGAAGTATAATTAGTATTCATTGGCCATAAAAAGTTAACAGGATCACCTGCTCCTTGCTCAATCTCATCCGAAACTGGGTAGTCTACATAGATTGTTTGGGTTGATCTTGTTGCAGGTCCACCTAGTTTAGCTTTTGCAGCTTGAACTTCTTCCTGACTCACCTTATTTTTTTCCATTCCAGGTTGCTGATTAAGCTCCTGTGCCATCGCTAAAAAAGGAAACATTGCAACACTTGCAATAAGTAAATATTTCTTCATAGTAAATTCTAGTTTATGTAAAAATAGATATTTGTGATTATTTATGCATCAGAAAAAAGAAAACAGATAAATAAATTTATCGGATGATTAAAGGAGCGATTGATATTGAATCAGCACCTACTAAGCGCAAAGTATAGTAACCGGCAGATAATTCAGGTAATTGCAATTGATACTCTCCTTTTTGGTTTTGTAGTCTTACAGAAAACATGCATTTCCCCTGTAAATCAAATAGTTGTATTGATTCATGCTTGTTGTTTCCATCTAACAACACATTTACATAGCTGTTCGCTGGATTAGGGTAAATATGCAATTTGTTAATTTTAAGATTTATCGCCGAATTAAGCGTTGTATCAATTACAGGAAAGATTGCCAAATCGGTATTTATACCCCAGGTATCAACAATTCTTTTGAATTCTCCATTCCATCTTTCCCAACTAGCCCCTGCCAAAAGAGCGCTGTCGAGGGCGGTACTTCTAATAGCAAAGCTATCGATAAACTCGCCTTCACTAGTTCGAGCTAATGAATCTAAACCAAATCCAGCAAGATAAGGTTGATTAATAAGTACTGGGTTTTGGAAAGGGATGAACTGTAAATCATCTTCAAAACTAGATCCAGCCTGTAAATCTGAAATAGGAATCATGACAGAGTCAAGTGTTGCAGACGGACCTCGAAAAAACGGAAAAATTGATGTCTCAGTCGTATCGAGAATCCTAACCTTAAAAATAACTTTTGAATTCTGAGCTCCTGAGTTGTTCACAACATAACCATTCCAAACTAGAAATCCGAGTATGCTGTAGTTTTGTTGAGGAAAAAAAGACTGAAGTTTTTCAGAGTCATTGTAGCCGTTACTCCCAGAAATAAACCCTCCATTAGGACTGGCAATTAATGTTTCACCACCCGGATTAAAGAAATTTAAGAGGGTGTCTGTTTGAGATTCAAGCCTGTAAACAGAAAAAAGTAATAATAAGAGAATGGTTAATTGTTTCATGCAATGGGTGTAAAAAGAAAAACCCCTTAAGCGCAAACTTAAGGGGTTTTTTAATAAATGCTGTTCTAAATTAGTGAGCAATTACAACTTTCTCAGAGCTAATACCATTAGAGGTAGAAATCTGAAGAGTGTAAATTCCATTAGCAAAATCTAAAAGGCTAATGGTGTCCTGATACTTAAGAACTTTACCACTAATTGTCTTAGTGAAAACTGCTTTACCATTAAGGTCAATTAAGTTAACCGCAACGTTAGAAGCACCGTTAAGTTCAAAGTTAATAGTTAGTGATTGGTTAGCTGGATTAGGATATACTGAAAGCATATCATTTCCATTCACATCAACAATACCTAATGTAATATCTAGGTTAAGACCAACAGCTGGAGTTTCAAGAGCTCCAAATCTTTGACCATCTACAAAGATGAATGCTGCATTATCAACATCACCATCGTCATTAAGATACATAAAGAATTGCTTGTCGTTTGTTAAAGACCCAACTGCAGCAGCATAAAGAGTGTTTGCAGTTAAATCAACCGTTTGATCAAGTTGAATAGTGATGTACTGAGCTGTTGAAGGGTGAGAAGAGGTAATTGTATAATCTCCTAGAGCAAGAGCTGTAGCTAAATCAGATTGAAGAAGTTCAATAAGAAGTTCAGTATTAGCTGTAGATGTTCTAGAAACAGCGATATCGATTGCCTTGCAAGCATCATCATTTATGATGTTATAAAACTGACCTGACTTTATAATTTCGAATACTCCTGGACTAATTTCAGACGAATAAGTTCCATTAACTGTCGTTGATAGGCTTTCAATTCCAGAATAAACATATTCAGAAACCCTGAATGTAGATGACCCTGAATTGTCAGCAGGAGTAGCATCAGTATTCGCAGACGTTAATTCAACCGTTAGGTTATAATTACCAATTGCATCAGGTATGTAACCCGTATTGATAACAACTGTGTCAGTTGTGAATGGAGCTAAATCAAAACTGCTTGAAGCACCAGAGTTTACTGATGTAGTACCAAGAAGAATGTCATAATTAAGAGTTACATTCTGACTTAGAGCACCCTGGTTTGTAACAATAGCAAAAACAGTAGTTGTGTCAGCTTGGTTTAGTGGATAAATACCATATTCCCAGTCTAAAATTGGGTCACCATGATTTAAACTAATTACGGATAATTCATAATCTGGGGGAGTTGATAATTTGATATCATCTATCATCCAAGCAAAACCACAACCCGGACCTCCTGGATTTGGACCTGTGTAAGAAGAAGGACTCCAGAATTGAAAGCGAATCTTCACATCGGCTTGGTTGCTTGCAGTATTTGAAATGTTAAGTTTTATTACTTCAGGATTGGTTGATACGTAGTTACCAACTCTAAATTCATTAACTGCATATTTATCCCAGTTCGAACCACCATCATTAGAAACAAAAACAAAAGTAGAATCGTTAAATCTTCCATATAGTTGCTCAAACTCAAGTGTTACAAATGGATATAAGGAACAGTCTACAGAACCAGTAGTTGTAAGGTTTACAATCTGATTTCCGCTGCAGCTTAAGTCTGAATCAAATAGCGCAAAGCCATTGTCAGCAGTTGTTGAAGTTATCGTTCCAATATCAAATTCACCTGAAGAACCCATGGTTCCAATAACCCAATTGTCGCCTGAATTGGCTACGTCTTCAAATTCCCAATCTGAGGGAACTGAAAAATCATTCGTCCAGATATCTACACGAGCACCGGAGTTAAGATTGTTCTGTCCAGGTAATGCCTGAAGAACTTGTTTAGTTGCTTGATTTAGTTGCTTGATGTTTTGAGTTTCGCTCTTCTGAGCTCCAACTGTTAGCGTTGCGCTAAAAAACAAACCAAGTAAAAGTTTTGATTTCATGTGTGGTTATTTATTGTTGATTAAAGGTACTTATCAGTCAAAGATGAATTTTCAACTGATTTTTTTTAAAAACGACTACAAACTTAAGCAATTTTTTTAATTAAGCGCGAAAAAAGAGCTTAATCTTTGTTTAAATGTTACTTTAAAACGGCCGCTGTTTCTTCAGGCATATAGGATTCTATAGGTGCACAGCTGCAAATTAGATTTCTATCGCCATAGGCATTATCAACTTTTCCCACTGCCGGCCAAAATTTATTATCGTTCACCCAACTTAAAGGAAATGCTGCTTTACTTCTCGGGTAAGGACGTGTCCAGTCATCTGCACAAATAACCTTTTGAGTATGAGGAGCATTCACAATGACATTGTTTTGCTTGTCGCTCAAGCCAGTTTCAACTTCTGCTATCTCATTGCGGATGGAAATCATAGCCTCACAAAATCTATCAAGCTCCTCGAGTCCTTCACTTTCAGTTGGTTCAATCATCATTGTTCCGGCAACTGGAAACGAAACTGTGGGCGCATGGTAGCCATAGTCCATAAGTCTCTTTGCTATATCTGCTACCTCAATTCCTGCAGTGCGCTTAAATTCCCTGCAATCAATAATCATCTCATGTGCAACTTGACCCTTGCTTCCTTTGTAGAGAACGGGATAGTGAGCTTCGAGTTTGGCACGAAGATAATTGGCATTCAAAATAGCATACTTTGTAGCATTGGTGAGGCCTTCGGCGCCAAGCATTTTGATATATGCATAAGAAACAAGCAAAATCAAAGAGCTGCCATAAGGAGTTGCCGAAATAGAATGAATGGCATTTACCCCACCCGTCTTAATAATTGGATGTCCTGGTAAAAACGGAGCAAGTTTTTCATTAACTCCAATTGGACCCATTCCTGGACCACCACCTCCGTGAGGAATTGCAAAAGTTTTGTGCAAATTCAAGTGGCAAACATCAGCACCAATATTTCCGGGGCTAGTTAGTCCAACTTGCGCATTCATGTTTGCCCCATCCATATAAACCAAACCTCCATTATCGTGGATAATTTGGGTTATTTCCATGATACCTTCTTCAAAAACTCCATGAGTTGATGGGTAGGTAACCATTAGCGCAGCTAGGTCATCTTTATGGGCAAGTGCTTTAGAACGCAGATCTTCAATATCCACATTGCCTTTCTCATCACAACCAACAACAATAACCTTCATTCCGGCCATCACTGCAGAAGCAGGATTAGTTCCGTGAGCTGAAGATGGAATTAAGGCAATATTTCTATGTGCTTGACCATGATGCATGTGATAAGCTCTAATGGTCATAAGTCCGGCGTATTCGCCTTGAGCTCCAGAATTTGGCTGAAGAGAAACTGCAGCAAAGCCTGTTGCATCGCACAATGCTTTACTTAACTCTTCAAACATCTGGGTATAACCCTGAGCCTGATCAACAGGCACAAATGGGTGTAAATGTGCAAATCCGGCCCAGCTTAGTGGTATAAGTTCTGAAGCTGCATTAAGTTTCATGGTGCAAGAACCCAAGGCAATCATAGAATGGTTCAGTGCCAAATCTTTTTTCTCCAGGCGCTTAATGTAACGCATCATCTCTGTTTCAGAATGGTAAGCATTAAACACGCGCTCCTTTAGAATTTCATCTGTGCGCTGCCATTCTGGCCAAAGCTCCACATTTTCGATTTGGTAAGAAATATTTGCTTCTTTACCTGCAGCTTCAGCAAATAAGTCAATCAGATCATGAACATCCTGAATAGAAGTAACTTCATCGAGCGACATAATTACCCTTTCTCCAGTTTCGTAACGTAGGTTTAATTCTTTTGAAAGAGCTAGTTTTTCGAGTTTTTCGCAATTCGTTAAAGGCTCCAATCCAATAGAAAGAGTACCGAAGAAGGTCTTGTTGTGAATGGTAAATCCTAAACTTTGAAGTGCCTCAGCAAGAATTCGTGTATGCGAGTGAATTTTGCGCGCAATCTTTTTTAATCCCTCTGGGCCGTGATACACCGCAAACATAGAAGCCATAATAGCAAGCAATGCCTGAGCTGTACAAATATTTGAAGTTGCTTTATCACGCTTTATATGCTGCTCTCTGGTTTGAAGTGCCATTCTTAAAGCCATATCGCCCTGAGCATCAATAGATACACCGATAATTCTTCCAGGAATATGACGCTTATAGCTTTCTCTTGTAGCAAAAAATGCAGCATGTGGACCGCCGTAACCCATGGGTACACCAAAACGCTGACTATTACCTACAACACAATCTGCACCCCATTCACCCGGAGGGCTTAATAAAACAAGGCTCATGATATCAGCACATACACAAACGAATGTGTTGTTTTGCTTTGCTTGAGAACAGAATTCGCGATAATCTTCAATTTCTCCGTTTGCATTTGGATATTGAAGAACAGCACCGAAAACCGAGCTATTGAAAACGAATTCCTTTGGATCGGCAATGATGAGTTCAATGCCAATTGGAGCTGAACGTGTTTTTAATAATTCAATGGTCTGAGGAAAGCATGAGTTTGCAACGAAAAGTTTGTTGGCTCCGTCACGAACCTGATCACGATTACGCATTGCGAAGAACATATGCATTGCCTCAGCAGCAGCAGTTGCTTCATCAAGAAGGGAAGCATTTGCTAGCTCCATTCCTGTGAGACTCATAATCATTGTCTGGTAATTTAGAAGTGCTTCAAGACGACCTTGAGCAATTTCCGCCTGATAAGGCGTATAAGCAGTATACCAACCTGGGTTTTCAAAAATATTTCTAAGAATAACAGATGGAGTGAGCGTTCTATAATATCCTAAACCGATATATGTTTTGTAAAGCTTATTCTTGGCCTCTAAAGCTCTTACGTGAGCGAGATATTCGTATTCCGAATAAGGATTTCCTGTTTTAAGACCTTCTTTCCTGCGAATATTCGCAGGAACAGTTTGATCAATAAGTTCATCAATGCTATTTACACCAATCGTTTCTAGCATATATGCCACTTCTGCCTCACGTGGGCCTAGGTGACGAGATTCAAAATCCTGGATCATCTGAAATTAAGCATTCTAAAAGTGATGTAACGGTTGAATTTTAAGCGTGCAAAAATACAAACAAAAATAGAGGTAACATAGTTTTATATCCCTTGAATTATTGTTTGTAACGACTCTAAAAAACCCTTAGGTTTGGACCTATTTAGATTTTTACTGTGAACGTTGTACTCAGAAACATTTTTGTCTTAAGCCTGATATTAATCGGGAATCTTCTTTTCTCTCAGCCAGAAGAGGCAATTAGACAGGAAATTAAGAATGCTGCAAAGTTGGTATTGATTGATCGCCCAATAATGGAAATTACTACTGTAAGCTGGGATTCAAGCCAAGTATATTATGTGAAGTCTGGTAAGAGAAAGCAAAAAGAGATGGAAATTTCTAAGGTTTATTCTGTGATAGATGCTGATGCCAAAGAAACAGTAATCTATGTTCAGGATACACTCGAGAATAACTGGTATACAGCTGAGCAAATGAAAGAGTATATGCTCGGTCAAGAAGATGCTAGAAAAGCCTATAAAGAAAAGGCAAACCGAACAGCTGCAGGCGGAGTTATGTTTGGATTTATTGGAAGTGCTACGGGCTTATTTTACGGACCATTATTCGTAATTGGGTACACTGCATGGAAAGGAAATACTAAACCCTCTCAAAAGGAGGAATTTGGTTTTAATGCTGAATTTGCCAATAATCCGTATTATGTTGAAGGCTTTGGTACCATGGCAAAACGATATACCATTCGCAGAAGCGCGCTAGGCTCTGCCGCTGGATATATTCTCGGAGCCGTAACTTTGTCGCTTGTTATTCGCTGATGGTTCTACCCGAATGGATACAGAAATTAATTCGCTTACTGGTATTTGGAAACCTTTGGGTGGCATTCTGTGCTGTTTCAATGTACTGGTGCACAGCGTATTTGCACGATTTGGATATCCAGGTTTTTTTATCGCTCAGCATTTTCGGAGCTACTCTTTTTATTTACAATTATCATAGGTTATTTCGTAAGAAGGTCATTTATGCCAAAGAGATTTCTGAACGGCATCAGTGGATTCTTGCTCACGATAGGCTATTGCAAGTTTTTGCAGTAGCAGGTTTTCTGCTTGCCGCAGGATGTTTCATTCCTTATCTCAACCCGACGCTGTTCTTCCGTTTGAGTCCTTTTCTTTTGCTCTCTCTCTTTTATGTAATACCCGTTTGGAAAGGAAAGAAGAAGTGGCTAAGAGTGAGAGATATTCCTTTTATGAAGATCTTTTTGGTAGCTGCTGTTTGGTCATTTGTTACCGTTTTTTTGGCCTTTCTGGCCGAAGATCCTTTTTGGTTTCCTGATATAGACGCTTGGTTAACAACCTTGCAACGTTTCATTTTCATTTTCGCCATTACTCTCCCTTTTGATATTCGAGATTTGGCTCACGACAGAAGCAGTGGATTAACCACATTTGCCGCTCGTTTGGGAGTAGAAGGTGTTAAAAGGCTTGCTAATATTCTGTTGGTTGTAGTGGCTGCACTAGCAGGAATTTCAACTTTTATTGGAATCTACAGCTTGCCACATGGCATAGGCGTTTCAATTTCTTGTGCTCTTACGGGCTTTCTTATTTCAAGAATTGATGAAGATAGCTCAGAATGGATTTATGCAGGTTTTTTGGATGGCACCATGCTAGATCAATTTCTTTGGATATCTCTACTAGCTTATTTCTTTTGATTAGTTGTAGGCTAAATCTAAGCCTTCACAAATTTTCTCAGCTGCAAAATCCAATTCAGCATCTGTGTGAGCTGCAGAGATAAAGCCTACTTCATAGCCTGAAGGACCAAAATACACTCCGTTTTCGAGAAGATGTGCATGCAGAATCCTGAATTTATCCATGCCTTTCGGATCAATTTCATCAGCAGCATGAACATCCTGCGAAGCAAAAGAAAGCCAAAAAATAGATGCTTTTCTGAAAATTCTAAAAGGATAACCTTGCTTTTGCGTGTGAGCCAAGATTTTCTCTGTTAACCTTTCGGTCTTCTTAGATAATTGCTCATAAAACCCAGGTTTCAAACATTCAGTGAGAGCGGCAATTCCAGCGGCCATTGCAACAGGGTTACCTGAAAGCGTTCCGGCTTGATAAACATCTCCTTCAGGAGAAACACACGACATTATTTCTGCACTTGCACCATAAGCCCCAACTGGAAAACCTCCGCCTATAATTTTGCCATAAGTAATAATGTCGGGCTCTATTTGATACATTCCCGCAGCACCTTCAAAATCTACCCTAAAGCCTGAAATAACTTCATCAAAAATCATTAGAGCTCCGTTTTGCTTAGCCTGGCAGTTAAGACAGAAAAGGAATTCAGGAGAAACTTGTAATAATCCATTATTAGCTGGAACAGGTTCAATAATGATGGCAGCAATCTCTCCAGCATAGTCCTTAAACACTTGCTGAACAAGGTCAATACGGTTTAATGGAAGTACAATTGTGTCATTAACAATTCCTTCGGGTACTCCTGCGGAGGATGAGTTTCCTAAAGTAATTAGCCCTGATCCAGCTTTTACCAAAAGGCTGTCGACATGACCATGATAGCAACCTTCGAACTTAATTATCTTATTTCTACCTGTGTAGCCTCTGGCAAGCCTTACTGCCGACATAACCGCTTCGGTACCAGAACTTACGAACCTTATTTTATCAATAAATCTATTATTGGAAAGAATCAATTCGGCCAGCTCATTTTCAAGGGCTGTAGGTGCTCCATAGGAAGTTCCATTTTGAATGGCTTCCCATACTTTTTCTCTTATTTTACTGTTGTTGTGACCAAGAATCATTGGACCCCAGGAAAAGCAAAAGTCGATGAACTCATTGTCATCTTCATCCCAGAGTTTACTTCCGTCTGCTTTTTTGATAAATAGGGGAGTGCCACCTACAGATTTAAAAGCCCTTACAGGTGAATTCACTCCTCCAGGGAAATAGGTTTTTGCTATTTCAAATAATTTTGCAGACTTGGTTCTGTTCATCAATAGTAAGAATTACCGTGTAGTCAATTAATTTGCAAAAGAACACAAGAAAAGCCGCTTTGATTCAGGAATCTTTAGAAATGACAAACACTTTACAATTCAATAAAGTGCAATTCTAGCTGGTAATTACAATGTGTCAGTCTAATTATTCCTGGTCTTCTGGGTTTGCTTTCGCCGGATTTACTGAAAAGGTAGTCATTACTTCGAATGCATCTAAACCACCAATTAGTTCATCTTATAAAATAAAAACGCCCCGAAATTTCGAGGCGTTTGATGTGTTATGCTTTCTTGAACCTTTCGGCAACATTATCCCAGTTTACCACATTAAACCAAGCTGAAATATAATCAGGGCGGCGATTTTGGTAGTTTAGATAATATGCATGCTCCCAAACGTCAAGGCCTAAAATTGGCTGACCTTTTACATCAGCAATATCCATAAGTGGGTTATCCTGATTTGGAGTTGAGGTAACAACTAGTTTTCCATCATGCTTTATCAACCAAGCCCAGCCTGAACCGAATCGAGTGCCTGCAGCTTTAGTAAAATCTTCTTTAAACTTATCGAATGATCCGAAAGCTGTGTTAATAGCATCAGCAAGTTCTCCTGAAGGAGCTCCTTTACCGTTTGGAGTCATTACTTCCCAGAAAAGAGAATGATTATAATGACCTCCGCCGTTGTTTCTCACAGCAGTTGATAGTTTAGAAATATTTGAAAGAAGACTTTCAAGAGATTGGCCTTCTTGCGGAGTTCCTTGAACGGCTGCATTCAAGTTATTTACATATCCCTGATGATGCTTAGTATGGTGGATTTCCATAGTTCTGGCATCAACATGAGGTTCTAGAGCAGCATATGCATAAGGTAATTTAGGGAGTTCAAATGACATGATTATATGGTTTTAGTTATGATTAATGATTTACAAAATAACATAATGTATCTCACATGGTTGAGATTTTTGACGATTAATTAGGATTTGCTTTAAAATAAGTATCCCGGAACCTTGGCCCCGGGATACTTAAACACTAAACCGATATTGAGAAAGAATCTCCAGTATTAAAGCATATTTCCGTCGTGGGCCTTTTCGCCTTTGTCTTCCATGCCAAACCTTTTCTTTATTCTTAGGTAGATTGTGTACATCGCTGGCACAACCATCAAAGTAAGGAATGTTGCTACAATAAGTCCGAAAATCATTGTCCATGCTAGAGGACCCCAGAAAGCAACATTATCACCACCTAAGAAAAAGTGAGGTTCTAATCTACTTAACAATTTATCGAAGTCAATGTTCACTCCAATGGCAAGTGGAATCAATCCGAGTATGGCTGCT
>JBBEBC010000106.1:4105-19517 GCA_040882555.1 Bacteroidia bacterium | reverse complement strand
CACTCTTTTTTAAGAGTGGCTTTTTCATTAAAACTTGATTACTAAATTAATTTTTAATGAAGCGAATAAGCTGTTTTCCTGCAGAATTTTCATATTCTAGAAAGTATATGCCGCTTGCTAAATTCTCAATGCTGAGTTGATATGTTGGCGTATTTACTGAATAAGCTTCGATTACCTGACCTAAAGGACTTATTAATCTTATGTTTCCTGACCCAGGAATTGAAATATTGATTTGAGTACTTGCAGGATTTGGGAACAATTTAATGCCCTGGCTGCCAATGTCAGAACTGTTTAAGCCAATCAAATTCAACTGAACACTTGTTGTATCACTTCCGCATGTATTACTAACGATTAATGTTGCTTCATACTGTCCAACTTCAGGATAAGTAAAGGTTGCCGAGCCAACATTTGTGTTATCAATATTTCCATCACTGTCAAAATCCCAAGCAAATTGACCTTGTCCCGTTCCGGTGTAGGTAAAATTTATTGTTAAGCCAATAGATTCGAGCCAAGTAAAAGAGGCATTTGGTGTAACGCTTTCTGTTATACCAACAGAATCAAAAGCCTCACAACCTTCTGCATTTGTTACTGTAACAGAATAATTGCCACTTGAATTTACATCTACTGTCTGTGATGTTGAGCCATTCGACCATAAATAGGAAGAAAAGCCAGGACCTGCACTGAGACTGGTAGATTCTCCATTACATAGAATTTGATTAGACCCCAGATTTACATTTGGCAAGGGAGCGGTAGTTACAAGAATTGTATCTGTTGCATTACAACCATTTAATCCAAAAAGCACAACTGAATATTCTCCTGGCTGCGAAACGGTTATAGTTGGCGTAATCTCACCAGTTGACCATAAGATAGCATCATAGCCTGAACTTTGAAGGCTAGCTGTAACACCAGAAAATTCTGATGCTGGAGGACTGCTTAAAAGACTTAGGAAGATATCATTTCCATTATCGTCTTTTCCTTCAGCACTTCCATCAGCATTGCGAAAAACCATAAATAAACCGTTCACTAAAGAATCAGGATTAATGCTGTAGTAGTTATAAATATTGATTGTAATACTCCAAAGGTTTTCTCCTATGTTAGTCATTTCACCAAGACCATCATCTTCACCCCAATTTCCTACAAATGGAATTACTGGTCCGCCGAAAGGCATATATTCAAATGAAGAATGCATGTAAACTTTATTAGCTCCGGCTAATCCACTTTGCCCTTGAGTTGCATCATAAACAATGGTTAATGAATCACCGATTGGGCTAATAGTGATTCCTGGGGAAAGAACAATGGGCGTTGTTCCGCAGATAACAGCATCTGGGCCTAAATCAGCATCCCCGTCAGCGATATTGTTTTGAACACGAACAGAATCTGTTATAGAGCAGGTTTCTATGCCAGCAGTTAAAATGTAAGTACCAGATTCACTGATTTCAATCTCATTCGATGTTTCTCCATTATTCCATAAATAAGAATCAAATCCTGCGGAAGCAGAAATAATAAATGGTTCAATGCTACCACAAAATGCAGTGTCAGCGCTTAGCTCCAATTCTGGAACGGAAATAAAAGTGATGTTGACACTATCTCTAAATGTACAATTGCCTTGTCCTATTTCAGCCCAATAAAGGCCTGATTCATTAACTACAATAGAAGCACTTGTTTCTCCTGTTGACCAAATTAAATCTGCTGCCTCTCCACTCTGAACACTAGCTGTTAGACCTCCAAATGCTGAAGCAAGTGAAGGATATGCAGTTGTATTGATATATATATCTTGATCTAACTCATTTTTTCCTGTTAATGTGCCATCAGAGTTTCTAAACACCATCCAGATTCCAGAAAAATCGCTTCCTTCTTCAATTCCATAATAAGAATAAGGGTTGAAAGTGATGGTCCATACATCAGTAAAATTAGCATCAGCCTGCATTTCACCAATACCGTCATCCTGTCCCCAATTACCCACCACATTATTCCACATACCTTGAGGAGTTAAAGCAATTCCTGAATGCATATAAACGCTACTTGCTCCTTCAAGATCGCCGATTCCTTGACTTGCATCATAGCGAATTGTAAGAGAATCACCAGCTGAAGAAATGGATAATCCAGTACTGAGTGTAATATTGATATTCCCACAAACTGTGGTGTCATTACCTAAGGAAAACTGAGTTAATGAAGTAACTGTTACAATAGTAGAATCGGAGGCGCTGCAATCTTCCCCATCACCAACAGTTACAGTATAAACTCCAGATTCGCTTACTTCAATCTGTGCTGATGTTTGCCCTGTTGACCATAGATAGAAATCATAACCAATTCCTGCGTCAAGGAGGGTAGTTCCACCACAGATAAAAACTTCCGCCGGCAAATCCGGCGCAATAAAATCTCCTAATGTTATTTCAATTTCATCTGTAAATACGCACCCGTCTGTAGTTGTGACAGTTGCAGAATAAAGTCCTGATTCGGTAATTATGATTGTTTCGGTCGTGTCGCCTGATGACCATTGAATACTTTCATATCCACCTTGCTGGTAAGAAGCTGAAATCCCACTGAAAGAGGAAACCGGATCGGCTCCTTGTAAATTCAAGAAAATGTCATTTCCATTCTCATCTTTGCCTTCCTCGGTGCCATCTGCATTTCTGAATACCATAAACAAACCTGAAATGGAGGTAATATCCTCAGAAATTGAATAATAGATAAATGGATTGATTGTAATCGACCATAAATCTTCACCAATATTTGTCATCTGACCTAAGCCATCATCTTCACCCCAGTTACCAACAAAAGGAAGCACTGGTCCACCGAAAGGCACTGCCTCATAAGTTGAATGCATGTAAACTGTTGAAGCACCAGTTAACCCAGAAACTCCTTGTGTTGCATCATATATTATGGTGAGTAGATTTCCATCATTGCCAATAGAAACACCTGCCGAAAGTTCAATTGGGGCGTTACTGCAAAGAGATATATCAGATCCTAGAGAAATTGAAGGAATATTTGACTCAGTAACTATGATTGTATCACGCGCAATTAATCCATTTAAGCTTACTTCAACCGAGTATTGACCGGGACCGTCTATTAAAATGGAAGAAGAAACATCGCCAGTCGACCATTGGTATGAATCAAACCCTAATCCCGCATCTATTACTGCTGTGAAGAGTCCAGGGCAGATGGAGAAGTCTTCGCCAATATTAATGGTTAAAACTTCATCCTGCACGGTATATTGGAAACTTTCACCTAAATCGTTAATAAAATTTAAGCTAATAAGATCGATATCATCGACAGGATTCTCAATGGTGCTTGAAAAAACATAGAAAACAATTGTTTCGTCATTCAATTGAGCAGGAATTTCTCCGTTTAGCTCAGTTCCGTTTAATATAAGCGGGATGATTTCAGATGTATTATAATCATCAGTAGAATATCTAAGATAAAAGAATTCTTCTGGCGAAGGATTGCTTTCAAGAAAGACGGATACATTTACCACTTCAGCAGATGTTGGATTCTGAGGTAAGAAATCAAGTGATATGAAATTAACTGGCTGAGCCGAAGTTTCCATCACAATTGCCCGTGTTGGTGCATAACCAACATCTTCCCAATTGATGGTATAGTATTTATCATTTTCAACTGTAATTGTATTATCGTCCCCAGCATTGTATTGATAGTTTTGGATTGTATTCATTGCCACATTCACTCCCGCCCACTTGTTCCCGTAGGGATTTGCTAATGAGCCTGAGGTAAATAGCCAAGCATATGTACCCGCGCTCGTATCAGCACTAGTTTCGGCAATGTGTACAGTTGTTTGCCAACGTTTTTGACCAACAGTTATAGGTGTTACTTGTCCATTTACTTGAGTAGCACTTCCAAACACGGAACCTTGTTCTGGTGGATTTGTAAAGTCATTCCACTCACCAGGTAGGTTTAAGCCTTCAGGTTCAAAAATTTGTGCGTTAAGCGAGGTGTCGACTCCTATGCTGAATAAAAGCAAAAGCGATAGAATTCTGCCTAATTTGTAAAGTCCTTTCATGTCTTGTTGAAATAAATGTTTAGTGTCAAAAATACACTGTAAAGTTTATCCAGCCAAGAGCTAAAATCTGAAAGTATGGACTTTATATAATTACCTGAAGTTATAAGAATTGCAAATGATTTAATCGATTTTGAAAATACCATTAAGCAAGTCTTCGCAAGTGCTTAAGTACTCTTCCAATAAATTTTGAGATGTGTACGAGATAAATTGAACAGTTCCTCCTTCGAAGGAGTAATAGTAGCCATAGTATGAAAACTTGATGCCTTGCAATGTACCATCCATTTGCAGTAGTAAAACTTTTAAGCCATTGACATTGCGGAACTCCTTTCTCACAATTTTAATATCTGGAGCGGCATTTCTGGCATTTTCAAGTGCAATTCCCATGAGTGCATCTAAAGGAATTTCAACCTTTTCTGAGATAATCATTGCATATAAATCGCCATCTTTAAGTTGAAGCAAATATTCGGCATCAGCATCTTCTTCAGACTTTTTAAATTTCCAAAGCTTAGGATCTATCCAGAAACCAACATCGACTCTTTGACTTTTCAATAAAAAAGATGACTCTTTCGGTTGCTTAAATTTCAAGGGGTTTTCTTCGATTTCATCTAAGGTTATAACTTCTTGTTCTTCAACATAAACCCAGGTTCCATCTTTGAATAGTATTACTTCTTCGCCAGTATCAGTAATAGCATTCTGCTGAGCAAATGAATGCAAAACCGAGAAGCAGAGCATGAGAATAAAAGCAATTTTTGTCATAAAAGCGTATGAATAAGGCGTGTTATTTCTTGTTTGAGACTTTGCAAATATATTACTTAGAATGATGTAATTTATTGGATTGAATATATCACTAAATTAAATCTTATACTTTAAAAGAAATCTAAGCTCTTATTTTAACAGCTTGGAATGTTAATGCAAATAACATCACCCCAGCACATCCAATAAGGTTATACCAAAGAAAGCTAATATCACTATAGTTGTAAAGAAGTAATACCATGATTTGAGAGGCACATGCTCCATAAAACAAAGCGGTTCCCTTAACTGGTTTCAGCCAAAAGGCAGTAAGGAAAATCCCTAATAATGTTCCGTAGAATAATGAACCAAGAATATTTACAGCTTCGATTAAACTGTTGCCGATATTATAAGCGAAACATGCGATTAGTATGCAGAAAAGACCCCAAAAGAGTGTATATCTTCTTGACCATTTATACTCATTTTCTTCAGAAATACTTTTTGGAAACAAACGTTTATGAATATCAATTACTGTGGAACTTGCTAATGAATTTAACGCAGCAGCAATAGAACCCCAAGCTGCAATGAAAATGATGGCAATTAGAAGTCCCACCAATCCTTTTGGCAAAAAATCAATTACAAACCTCAGAAAAATATAGTTGGCATCGTTTGAATCACCTTTAATTTCATCGGATGCAATCCATGATTTAACCTTGTTTCTGATGGTGTTTCCTTGCTCGTTTATATCAAGTAAAACCGCTGCTGATGCATCTTCTCTAACACTTCCCCTAGCAGCAGTGAAAGATTCTACTGCTAGTGTTTTCTTTTCAGATATCAGAGAATATTCCTGCTCGGCAATTTTAATAGAGTCGACGTATAATTCAGAGTTTCTAAGCTTGACTAATTCGTTTTCATTGAAAAAAACAGGTGCGTGATAAAACTGATAAAAGCTAAAAACTAAAGCACCGATTAATAGGATCAAAAACTGCATCGGAACTTTCACCAATCCATTCATGAGAAGCCCTACCCTACTCTGCTTCATCGATTTCGCTGCAAGATATCGACCCACTTGACTTTGATCTGTTCCGAAGTACGACAAAGCCAAGAAAAATCCTCCAATTAGTCCACTCCAAATATTGTATTTATCACTCCAATCGAATTTGCCATTTTCTAAAAAGCCATCAGTAAAAACATTTAATTTCCCAAGCTTACCGCTAACGTGCAAAGCATCAGCAAATCCAACACTTTCAGGCAACATATTCACAACAAGATATCCTGCCAAAAATAATCCCACAAAAATAATGACGAATTGAAGCTGTTGAGTATAAGCCACAGCCCTCGCTCCACCGCTAACGGTGTAAATAATCAAGAATCCACCCATAACAATATTGGTGAAATAAATATTCCATCCAAACAGGGATGCAAGAATTATAGATGGTGCGAAAATGGAAATTCCCGTTGATAATCCTCTGGAAACAAGAAATAAAAACGAGGTTAATGTTCTTGCTCTTAAATCGAATCTATTTTCTAAAAACTCATATGCCGTGTAGACATTTAATCGGCTGAAAACGGGCACAAATACAATACTTATAACAATCATTGCCAGTGGCAAACCAAAATAATATTGCACAAAGCGCATCCCATCAGTATAGGCTTGTCCAGGAGCTGAAAGGAATGTAATGGCACTTGCCTGAGTACCCATGATACTGAGCAAAACTAAGTACCAAGGCATAGATTTATTACTTCTAAAATAACCGTCTAAATCTTTCGAAGCTTTGCTTCGGTACAAACCATATACAATGATTAATAAAAGAGTAAACCCAAGTACGAGCCAGTCGATTAAACTCATGAAAATGTGGTAGTAAAAAAGTAAAAGAAAATAATTTGTAAGACTAGCGACAGCAGTACTATAAAATAAACTGTATTCCAGCTTAAACCCATTGGTGCTTTTTCTTCGTTATTCTTGCTCATTTCCCCAAGATATCATGTTTGCAATTAATCTGTAAGCCCCGGGTACACCAGCCGGTAATTCTCTAAAAAACGACAATCCGGTGTAAACAAAATGACCTTTACCATATTCTGCAGCTAGTAAAATACCTTGCATTTCTTCTTCACCAGAATCACTTCCAGCTAAAAGCGGAGTATATTCAGCTGCCCATTTATCAGGAAAATACAATCCTCTTTCCTGCACCCAGCCTTCAAAATCGTTTTTATTGATTTTATTCGGATAATTCATCAATGGATGGTCAGGTTTTAAAATCTTTAATTCAGCATCTTCTTCGGTAATTCTATCCCTTGAAACCGTTAGTGGATAAGGCCCCGGAACCACTTGGACATCACTAATCCAGTTTTTGGTATTGTATTGAACAATTAAATTTCCACCCTGCTTAACATACTCCAATAAAACGGGCATCACGATGGACATATCCTCTCGCGTATTAAATGCTCTAATTCCAATGACAACAGCTTGGTATTGTTTCAAATTATCGACACGGATTTCATTTTCTTGTAGCATATGAACATCGTACCCTGCATTTGTGAGACAATCATCCACTTTATCGCCAGCTCCTTCAAGATAGGCGATGCTATTTCCTACTTTCACAAGATTTAGATTAACCAATTTTACTGTAGCATCCTTAATCCAAGTTTGCTCAGGAATATGATCATAATCTATTTTAGTCACCGTTTTCACGGTGGAAGAATTCCCGTTTTTATTCATTTTCAATGACACATTCCATGTTGAATCAGGTTTTATCATCCGGTTTTTGGAGACCGAAACCTTGAAATTCAACGAATGCAATGGTTTATCTTCAGTGATGGTAATACTTGCAGGTTCTACAGTGAAAATGGAAGAAGGAACATCGAGTGAATAAGTTGTACCCTTCAAATTTTTACCCTGTAATTCAACTCGAATCAACTTTTCATCATTTCCACTTAAAACAGCCAAATCTGGAAATACCTGAGCACTAACTTGAGGCACGATAATACAAGGTTTAATTAATTCGCCCCGAGATGGATCAACCCAACGATATTCTAGAGGAATTTCTGAAAGAAACTCAGAACCATTTATGGAGTATTTAATAATTACCTTAAAAGCATCATCAACATCAGCTTGACCAACTTGATCATATTTTTTTACTTCAAACCTACCCTCTAAATGAGGCTCACTTAACCAATATGGATTGGTAAATTCAGCATTCTCAGGAATTGCAATTACATACTTCTGCTCAAGGGTAACACCCTGAACTAGAGTATCAGTTCTATTTTGATTTAATTCTTTCGCGCCTTTTATGAAAACACCTTTTATTAAAATTGTTCCTACTGGTGCTCGAGAAGTTATTGAAAGCTCCGTTTTAAGACTGTCGCCCGGTGAGACTTCAGATTGATCAGCATTAAATTCCTGATGAATACCAGCGCATAATAAAATGATTTCGGCTAGTTGCGCTTGCTTGTATTTTTTCCCTGGGAAATCAGGGATTTTTATTAATTCTTCATTTAACTTTATTAAAAGTGGGATTGAAGCAGCTGCATTATCAATCTTAAATTCGAGAATTGCTTTTTTAATTCCATTTTCGATAGCTTTTCCTGAAGGAATCCTAGCCCAGGTAGAAGGTATTCCTTCCATGATATCATTTTCAGCTTTATCTCCATCAAGTTGACTGAAGTATTCCATCAGTTCGCCATATTGAGGTTTTGAACCAAACCCTTGACTTCGGTGTGAACTTCTGCTGTATGCAGCAATTTCGCCAACAGATTCTCCAAGCTCTGGAATGAACTCGTTTATCTCTAAGGGCATTGTGGCAGACATATCAGCATTTGGATCTCTCCAACGCATGAAATTATTCCAAAATATCCTTTTGGTTTGCCAAGGTTCAACATAGGCTAATTGAGAAGGGTATGCATTGGGATCAGCGGCAGCTTTAAAAGCTTCAACGGCCAATATTGCAGATGCAGTGTGATGACCATGACCACCTTCG
Source organism: Bacteroidia bacterium (assembly GCA_040882555.1). Lineage (GTDB taxonomy): Bacteria > Bacteroidota > Bacteroidia > M30B66 > M30B66 > M30B66. The sequence continues at coordinate 10,796 of JBBEBC010000106.1, read as the reverse complement.
CCCGTAGTTGGGAAGCGAGTAACAATGATGTCGGGTCTGAAATTTCTTATAACCCAAACTACATCGCTCAGAATAATATTATCACTGTATTTATCCTCTTTATTTGAAGAAACATCTTTGATTCCTTGATTTGTATAAACTATTGGCTTAAGAATCTCCTTTTTATTCCAAATATTAAAGGTTTCCTCAGGGTTTTTAGAATAACCAAAATCATATGCTTTGGTAAAAAACTGTTCACCACCATCCTGCCTTCTGGCAGCTAATAATTCCTGAGTTCTGATTAATCCGAGCTCTTCTGTTTGCTCATTGCCAATGAGATTTTGCCCGCCATCACCGCGTGTCATAGAAAGATATGCCGTTCTATAATGCCGTGAATTAACCAAATAGGAAATCAGACGGGTGTTTTCATCATCAGGATGCGCAGCAATGTATAGCACATTAGCAACTGTGCCGAATTGATGCATCTTTTGAAGAATCTCTCCCGGCTGTGCCGATGATTTTGAAATGTTAAGAAATAGTAATGCAATTAAACAATGGATTGGGTAATTCATGCCGCCAAGATAAAAATTCAAAAAGAAAACACCTGTATTATAAAATCGTTCAGTGATTTTATCGCAGACGGAATATCCCAAGCCTCTCGATTTCTTTTTTCAACGTAGTTGGATATGCTTCTTATCTGAATGACATCAACATGCATCATTTTTGAGACATAATAAACAGCTGCTCCCTCCATATTCTCTATTTCTGCCGTGGGGAATTTCTTTTTCATTAGCTCAATGCTTGCGTCTGAACCATGAACTTTTTGAACCGTTATTGATTCAACCGACTTAAGTTTTTCAAAACCCAGTAGCCCATCAATTTTATTCACTTTTAATGCAGCATTGCTAAATGGAAAGTCATTCTCGCTTAAAAAGTTCAATTCGAAGGCATTCAGAAAATCATCCGGTGCTTCTGCACCGAAATCACCTAAAAATTCTGAATCCACAAAAACAACTTCTGCAAGCTTTAAAGTCGGATTAATAGCACCAGCAATTCCAGCAAGCATCACCACATCGGACCTATCTTCATGTAATTGCTTTTGAAGATGAAAAGCAGAAGATAAAATCCCGGCTCCAAGAATCAACAGTTTTACAGAATGATTTCCAAGCTTGGTGTAATTTTTTTCATTCAGGTTAAAATGCTCAATTACAGGCAGTAACTCCTGTTTTGTTGCTGCACATAGAATAATTTTCATTTTACAAATATATCTCTGTTAAGGAGAGTCAACTAAGTTCTCCTTATAATGTTAAATTTGCGGCAAATCATTTATATGATCGATTCAATTCAAAGTAGGCTTCAATGGACATTCAGGATTTTGCTGATGGCAATGCTTGGCACCTGGTTGTTATCGAATAAAGTGTGGATGACTGACAGAAATTTCCCAATGGTACCAATCATTGACGGGATTCCTTCTTTGCCTTCTCCAATAGATTACTTGTTATATAGTGTATTGATTGTTCTCGGGATTTATCAGATCATGTATCTCGAAAACCGCAATACAAAAATTGCTCTTGTTGGCTTACTTGGTTTCTTAATGCTCGGCGATCAGATGCGCTGGCAGCCTTATAATGTACAATATTTATTAATGACCATAGGCTTGTTTTTCTATCCGAAATACAAGGAAGAATTACTCAAGACATTTCAAATGCTTGTGGTTGTTTTCCTTATTTTCAGCGGAATACAAGAGTTGAATGGGGTTTTTATTGAGCAGATTTTCCCTTGGATGGTTGGGCCTCTGGCCGACAAATTTCCTGCTAAAATTGAGCCCTACATATTAGGCGGAGGGTATATCTTTCCTTTCTTGTCCGTTGGTGCGGGAATAGGTTTACTCTTCTCAAAGTCTAGAATGTATGCCATGTATCTGGCTATATTTATTCATGCTTTTTATTTTTATGCGTTAAGTCCACTAGGAAATGACTGGAACCATGCAATATTGCCATATAATATTGCAATGGGCTTCTTCACCTACATTTTATTCTATCAAACTGAAAATGATTGGAAATCCATTTTCTGGTCAAAAAATTTCAGGTATCACCAGGTTGCCGTTATCTTTTTTGCAGGATTACCTCTTTTATCATTTTTTGGCCTGTACGATAAAATGCAAAGTTTTAATACCTACTCTGGAAAAGCTTTATATGCCAAAATATACGTCACCGAAAGCCTTGTTGAGCGTTTGCCAGATGGAGTTAAAAGATACATTTACAGGCCGATAGATGGTGAGCCTTACATTGAAACAACGTATTGGTCGGCAGATGCTTTGAAGGTTTCGCCATACAGTGAACAACGTGTCTACGAACAACTTGAACGGTATATCTGTTCCTTCGCCGAGGGCGATTGTCCTGCTAAATTGGAGATTTATACCTATGAAGGCCGTTAAGGCATTACTGCTTTTTTTATTTTGTTACTCCATTAGTTCAGGACAAAATTCCATTGCTCCTAAAGCTAAAAGTGCAAGCATAACCAAGTCGAAAGTTGCCATAACAACCGACGGAGTGCTAGATGAACCTGCTTGGCTAGAAGCAGAGGTTTTAGGTGATTTCCATCAGCAATTCCCCTTTGATACATCATTGGCTAAATCTAAAACTGAAGTAAGAATCTTATTTGATGAATACCATATTCATATATCAGCGGTATGCTATGATAATATTGAAGGAGATTATGTTATTAGAAGCCTAAGAAGAGATTTTGACCCTACTTTGAGCGATGCTTTTAGAGTCGTTATTGACCCGTTTAATGATAACAACAACGGATTTGTATTCGGAGTCAACCCATTAAATGCTCAATATGAGGCACTTATTGCTAATGGTGGGACTTTCGGCGCAGGAAGCGAATGGGATAACAAGTGGTTTTCGGCTGTTAAGCGAGAGAGTGATCGGTGGACAGTAGAAATGGCGATTCCATATAACAGCATCCGTTTTATTCCAGGCAATACCCAATGGAGAATGAATTTCATTCGCCAAGATTTAAAACGTAACGAATTGAGCGTTTGGAATTTCGTTCCTCGTAATTTCAATTCTGTATCGCTTGCCTTTACTGCAGCTATTACCTGGCCTGAACCACCACCTCGAAACGGGAAAAATTTTGCTGTAATTCCTTACGTAGCAGGTGAAGCAAATCGGAATTTTGCCAATAATACAAATACAAAATCCCGATTAAATGTGGGTGGAGATGCGAAAATTGGAGTTTCCTCATCCTTGAACTTAGACCTAACTGTAAATCCTGACTTTTCGCAGGCCGACGTCGACCGTCAGGTCACAAACCTAACCAGATTCAGTATTTTCTTTCCTGAGCGAAGGCAGTTTTTCCTTGAGAACAGTGATTTGTTTGCTCAGTTTGGTTTCAGTCAAATAAGACCCTTTTTCTCTAGGAGAATAGGTCTTGAAAACGGAAATAGAATTCCCATTCAATTTGGCGCTCGCTTAAGCGGAAAGGTTAATCGGAATTGGCGTATCGGAGTGCTTAATGTTCAAACTGCACAGGACACAGCACTGAACGCAGATGCTGAAAATTTTAGCGTTTTATGCTTCCAGCGACAGCTGAAAGGACGTTCTTATTTGGGAGGAATATTCGTGAACCGCCAAACTACAGAATCAAATACAAATTCAGCAGCATTTAATCGCGTTGCGGGCTTAGATTATCGGCTTGCAAGTCGCAATGGTAGATGGAATGGTATTGCCTTTTTTCATAAGAGTTTTACTCAGAATGTAACAGCTAAAGATGACTACGCTCATGCCACTTTCCTCAGATATGACGATGCCAATTGGAGTTTAATGTGGAATCACGAATATGTTGGAGATAACTATCGCGCTGCCTCAGGATTTGTACCCAGGCAAGAACAATTTAATAGTGTAACAAATGAAGTCTTCCGCCAAAGTTATTGGCGTTTAGAACCAGAAATTGAAAAACGATGGTATCCCAAATCATCGCTCATCAATAACTTCAGTCAGAAAATTTATACCTCTTGGTATGCCGATTCTCTGTTTAGAACAACCGAGGGAGTCTACATTTTCACGAATGAAATCAACTTTCAGAATACAGCAAGAATTGGATTAAATCTCAGCAGTTATTTTACCCGTTTGCTCTACCCTATCGACATTACTTATACTGGAGCGCAGCCGCTTGATCCTGGAAATTATACTTACAGAGACATCAGCCTATATGGCAGATCCGACGTAAGGCGCTTATTAACAGGCTCTTTTGTAGTAAGTCAAGGGAGTTTTTATACTGGCACGAAGAAGAGTCTTCAATTAGCTGCTTCTTACCGCTGGCAACCGTGGGGAACTTTCGGGATTAATTACTCTGGGGATGTTCTCAGTTTACCAACTTTAGACGTAAATGGCGAGCCAACAGATTTTCAAACGACCCTTAATCTCATCGGGCCGCAGGCAGATATTAGTTTCTCTCGTCAACTTTTCTTCAGCACCATTGCTCAATATGCTACACAGAACAATAATGTGAACTTTTACGCACGTTTGCAATGGCGATTTAGACCAATGAGTGACCTGTTTATTGTTTATAGCGATAATTACGAATCAAGCAATTTCGCACCTAAAAACAGGGCATTGGTATTAAAACTTGTGTGGTGGTTTAACACCTGATGTGTAGATTCGCCTTTAAATGAATTTTATATGAATCAACGAAATCTGATAGTTTACATTTCAGCTTCGCTGGATGGCTTTATATCCAAACCTAATGATGATTTAAGCTTTCTCAATGCCGTTCAAGTTGAAGGCGAAGATTATGGTTATGAAGCTTTCATTGATTCTGTTGATACGGTAATTATTGGGAAACGCACTTACGATTGGGTCATGAATGAGGTCGACGAATACCCGCACAAAGAAAAGGACACGTATGTAATTACTAGAACCACAAGGCCAGCTGAGGGAAAAACTCAGTTTTATTCAGGAGATTTGAACTTGTTGGTTAAGGAATTAAAATCTAAGCCTGGTAAGAATATATTTTGCGATGGAGGTTCTCAGATTGTCAATGAACTTCTTAAAATAGGAGCTGTTGATGAGCTTATCGTTTCAATCATTCCAGTAATTCTTGGAGCTGGTACACCTCTTTTCAGTGAAGGAATTCCTGAAAAAAAGCTTCAATTGATATCATCAAAGAACTTCGAATCGGGACTGTTGCAGGCTCATTATAAATTTCATTAATTGAATCATTATGCAGATTCCAATTCATTTTATTGAACTCAATTCATATTATTAATAGATTAGGCCTATTATGAAAATAAGTAAGACTATATTTTACATTCTAATTTTCGTGAATCTCTCAAGCATCGCCTTTGCGCAGGATTCAACAGTAATTGCTTTAAAAGAAACTCAGAAGCAGATTGAAGAAATACGACGTAAAGAAGGCGATTTAATGGAACGTCTCGAAGCTTTAAAACTTCAGAATTTAAGAACTGATCTTCAACAATATGGACTCCCCGCCTTAGCGGCTGGAGATGAACCAGTTGAGCATTCGGCCATGACTTTATTATATAACGAAAAGCACGAACAGCCCTCCTGGGTTGCACATATTATTCTGCCAGATATAGCTGCTGGAATGGTTGGAAGAACGAATGATTTTAGACCTGATTCTTTAGTTAAGACTGGTTCAGCCGTAGAACAGGACTATTTCTTAAAGAATAAAATGGCAGATGGAAGTTTTGAATACGATGGTTTTGGTTATGATCGTGGACATTTGGCTCCTTCGGCAGATTTCAGATGGTCGTTAAAAGCTCTTTCTGAAAGCTATCTTTATTCAAATATGTCGCCTCAACTGCCTGATTTCAACAGAGATAGCTGGGCAAAGCTTGAAGATTTACTTAGAGCTTATGTGCAAGAGCATAAAACACCTTTATATGTTATAACTGGTCCTATTCTAAGAGATGAACTACCTGTTGTTGAAAGAGGAGTCAATCAAGTAACGATCCCAAGGTATTACTACAAATTAGCCTGGGATCGAGCGAATGGAAAGTGTATCGCCTTTATAATGCCTAATAAGAAGTGTGAATTTCCGCTTGAAAGCTATTCAGTATCAATAGATAGTGTAGAAGCCATTACAGGGTTTAATTATTTCCCAACACTTTCAGATGACTTAGAAAAGATCAATGATGTAAAACCCTGGCAATCAGTTCGTGAACAAGATGATGTAGCTCCCCTAAAAGCAACTGATTTACCAAGAAATCATTTCAATACAGTTCAGGCAAAAATCTATTCAGGAAGAAATGAAAAAATAAAAGTTTGCGGCACTGTTGTTAGTACGAAACTTTCTGCCAAAGGAAATGTGTTCTTAAACCTTGATAAGAGCTTTCCTAATCAGATATTTACAGTGAGTATTTTTAAGGATAGGATGGTCAATTTCAGCTATTTGCCAAGTGAATATCTTAAAGGCAAAACTATTTGTGTAGAAGGCAAAGTCAGCGATTTTAATGGAACGCCAACAATGTCTATTGAAAATGAAAAAGCCATCCGTTTCTATGATGAAGAAGAACCCGAATAGTAATTTCATAATAAATTACAGTCATTTCAGGTGAGCGATTCTTCGTTTTGCTTTCAATTTCTTTTGAATAATTTTAAAAACTGACTTTTATCATTTGAAGATGTGCAGGGCTTTGTACTTTTGAAAGAAAAAGCTATGGAACTTCAAATAAATAAGAATA
>JBBEBC010000106.1:0-4005 GCA_040882555.1 Bacteroidia bacterium | reverse complement strand
CAGGGCTTTGTACTTTTGAAAGAAAAAGCTATGGAACTTCAAATAAATAAGAATACCACACTTGGGGAATTACAAGATGACTTTTCATCTCAGTTTAAATACCTCAAATTAGGCTTCTTTATAGATAAAAATCATGATAATCGCCTAACGGCGGATGAACAAATAAAGAATCGCCATTTAACGATTGGCTCAATCAGAGAAGTTCAAGTAGATGGGGATTTGAAGATAAATTCAGTGATGACTGTTGCTGACATTGAAAGGAAATTCAAGGAACATTTTGGTCTTGAAGTGCAGATTTTCAGAAAATCAGGTTTGAATTGGCTCATTACTTCTCAAACTGACGAATGGACTTTAGAAGAACAAAACGCTAAAGCCATAGAAATGGACAAGCCAGTGGAGGCTCCTGAGCCAGGAGATTATCATGATCATGAATAAATAATCTAACTTTAAACAACTTAAAGGCAGTGATTCTCTTTTGAATCACTGCCTTTTTTTGTATTTTAACACCTAAATCAAACTTAAAATTATGAATATGAGTAATTTAGACACTTTATCAGGTGCAATGAATGATTTAACTTTAAAAGGTTTTACAGAAGATTTCAAAGCTGAGCAATCATCGATTAAAGCAATTTATTCCAAAAGAGAATATAAGCCTGAAGATCTCAAAATTGTCAAAGTATATAGATTTGAAGGCGCAACAAACCCTTCTGATCAAAGCATCCTGTTTGCGATAGAAAGCAATGATGGTCTTAAAGGTACATTAGTCATGTCTAATAGCTACGAATCAAGTCAGAATACCGAACTCATCAAACAAATTCCACAGAAATAAAAAATCAATATCAGTTTTTGCCTATGAATACGAGTGAAATTTATAATCTTATTAGTGATAAATTAAGTAATTGGTTAAAAGAGCTTATAACTCTATTACCCAATTTATTATTAGCAGCTGTTGTTCTTGTTATTGGGTACTTTATAGCTAAAGTTTTAAGGCGAATAGCAATTAAAATCAGTAGAAAGTTCTCTGATAATAAAACTCTCAATAATTTATTTTCTTCTATTGTTTATCTGTTCATCCTTGGTATTGTCTGTTTTACAGCATTAAGCATACTTCAACTTGACAAAGCCGTTACATCAATATTAGCTGGTGCAGGAATATTTGGTTTGGCCTTAGCTTTTGCATTCCAAGATATTGCTTCAAACTTTATGTCGGGAATATTTATTTCTTTCAGAAGGCCAATTCACATTGGCGATTTAGTTAAATTGAATGATAAAATGGGAATAGTTCAAAACATCAACCTTCGTGATACTATTTTACTTTCATTAACCGGTCAAACTATTATCATTCCAAATAAAGAAGTATTTCAATCTTCTATCGAAAACTATACAACTTTAGGCAAGCGACGATTTGATTTAAGTGTTGGAATATCCTATGGTGACAACTTGGATGAAGTTAAATCAATTACTCTCAACGCCGTTAAAGATTTACCGGGCTTAATGCAAGATGAAAATATATCATTTTACTTCGTTGAATTCGGTGACAGTTCAATAAATTTTGTCCTTCAATTATGGGTTTCTTCCACAAAACAATCTGATTATCTTCAAATTGGAAGTGATGCTATACAAAGGATTAAAAATGCTTTCAATTCACAAGGAATTGTTATTCCTTTCCCAATAAGAACGCTCGATTTTGGTATTAAAGGTGGAAAAGAATTAAGTGAAGTTCCACTTTCCATGATTCAAAAAAACGAAAACTTCTCAAAAACTAGCAATTAGCTCTATCATTGATATTGGATTTTTATCGAATCTCTTCAACTCTCACCTTTTGAAGACCTTTGTTAATCATTCCCAATTCTCTAGCCGCAGCGGGACTTAAATCAATGATACGTTTCATTCCTTTCATGCCTCGATCATTGATTTTTACAAAAACTACCTTGTTGTTACTGAGATTAGTGACTTTTACTATGGTGCCAAAAGGAAGTTTCTTATGCGCAGCAGTTAAACTATCAACATGAAAAATCTCCCCGCTTGCTGTTGGCCGACCATGAAACTTTTTGGCATAGAAACTAGCAGTTCCTTCCTTCACGTACAGAGTGTCTTGAGCATTTAATGTGCTGAATCCAATTAATATGAATCCCAAACCAATAATAAATCCTTTCATAACCTATGGGCTAATCCCACCATTTAAGCAATATTACATTAAAATTATATCAACACATCGGGACATAACTTGTTCTTTGTAGATTGTTGCCTTCATGAATTCAGACAAACATATTCTAATAACCGGTTCTACTGGCTTAATTGGCAGTCACATTGTATTGGAATTAATTAAGCATTCCTGCAAGATGTCCTTGCTATGCAGAAATATATCAAGTGCTGAGCTGGAACTTAAGCAGATATTTTCTTGGTATAATTTGGATTTTTCAAGTTATGCAGATAGGATAACTATTTTGAAAGGAGACTTGCTCGATTTAGGCTCTATCGAAGATGCCATGAAAGGTGTAAATTATGTTATTCATGCTGCAGCCATGGTTTCGACTAAGAAATCAGACAGAGATATGATGCTAAAGGTTAATGCTGAAGGAACGGCAAATCTTGTAAATATTGCCAACATGGTTGGTGTAAAGAAATTCATTCATCTAAGTTCAGTCTCTACCCTCGGCCGTAATCCCGATGGACTCATTGATGAGGATTATTTTTTCAAACCCGACCCTTCAACAAGTGCTTATGCAATTAGCAAATATGCCTCTGAGCAAGAAGTTTGGCGGAGTGTTGAAGAAGGATTGTCAGCAATTATTTTTAATCCATCATTTGTAATTGGACCAAGCCTTAGAAAAAATAGCAGCGCTTCAATCTACTATGCTGTTAGAGATGGACTTCCTGCCTATGTTGAAGGTCGTTCGGGTTACGTTTCCGCTCAGGATGTTGCCAAAGCTTGTGTACTTAGCTTGGATGCGGAATTAAAGCCGGAACGGTTTATTCTTAGCGCTAAAAACATGAATACGCTTGACTTTCTGACCATCATTTCTTCGAGCTTAAAAAAAGCCCCTCCAAAAAGAAAGTTGAAAAGAGTCTGGTTTCCAGTGGTGATTCTATTGAGTAAATTAAATGCGATGATTAATAAAGAAGCAGTTTCGCTTTCTAAAGACTCACTTAGAATGGCTTCTAATAAGAATAGTTTTGACGGCAGCAGAGTTACGAATAAACTGAGCAAATTTACTTATTCAAACATTGAAGTATCAATACAGAATACAGCAGATATAATTTTGAATTTCAGCTAGTTATATTAATTGCCAAATTGAAAGTAAATCCATTACTACCGCTATTCCAAAATGGAGAAAGATACCTGGCACAATAGAACCCGTTTTTAATGCTAGTCTAGCTAAAACCCAACCTGCAATCAAAGCTCCTAAGACTTCAGGATAGGGTTTTCCAAAATGTATCATCACATAAGGAAGAATACTCACTGCTAATGAAGCTTCCCCAAAAACAGGCAGCATTCCCAGTAAAAGAAATCCTCTGAAAAAAAACTCTACGGCAATAAACTGCAATGCGTAGATAAATTCCCAAAAAACTAGCATTTTCAAATTAATGCCATTCGAAAACTTCAAAAATGGATACGTTTCTTGAAAGGAACTTAAGAAGGAAACTCCAAGCAAAACCGGTAACATGATCAAAAACATCCATAAGTATATATTCCAAGACTTACGAAGGGGTAATCTGAATAGAGAAAATGATTTTGGTCTGACAATCCATAAAAAAATGGCTGGCAGAATGAGTAAACTGATTAGTTGGACTAATACCCAAAAAAATAAATGTGGCAAATTTCCAGGGTCTTCTTCAAAAAGCCTAAACATTCCTGTTGCGAAAGAATTAGCGAATTGATTTTCATGGAAGCAGCTTTTCATAATGAGCTCTCCTCCTATTTGCCTTATAATAAGACAAATACTCGTGAAGGCCAATATAATAAACATACGCTTTTCTTGAGGAAACCTGCCAAAAAATATG
>JBBEBC010000105.1:0-19631 GCA_040882555.1 Bacteroidia bacterium | reverse complement strand
TAGGTCTTTCGAATTAGCAAATTGATTTTGCGCATTGTAGGTTCCGGTGAGCATTCTAAGTTTACCTCTCCCTAACCCTCTCCTCAGGAGAGGGAACTGATTTGTTTTCAACGTTAGTCTTTAGAATAGGCAAATTGACTTTGTGCATTGTAGGTCCCGCTGAGCCTGTCGAAAAAGGTCCCGCTGAGCCTGTCGAAGCGGGGCCTGTCTAAGTTTACCTCTCCCTAACCCTCTCCTCAGGAGAGGGAACTGATTTGTTTTCAACGTTAGTCTTTAGAATAGGCAAATTGACTTTGTGCATTGTAGGTCCCGCTGAGCCTGTCGAAAAAGGTCCCGCTGAGCCTGTCGAAGCGGGGCTTGTCGAACCGGGGCTTGTCGAACCGAAGACTTTTTTTAAATAAACCAGTCGCGGATATCATTCAGAGAGAGTTCAGCTTTTTCTTCGGGGTCAACGTCACGACGTATCCAGCCGTTTTCCATTTGAAGAATACGATCTACCGGGTAGAGGCAATGCTTCAGGTTGTGGGTTACCATTAAAGAGGTAAAATTTTTCTCTCTTGCTATTTTCATCGTTAAGTCCATCACCAGTTCTGCCGATTTGGGGTCGAGTGCTGCTGTTGGTTCATCGAGAAGGAGCAAATCGAGGTGATCGAAAGTTGCCATAAGAAGCGATAAAGCTTGGCGCTGCCCTCCCGAAAATGATGACATAGGTTGGTCGAGGCGCTCTTCTAAACCCATATCTAAAATGCTCACATGCGATGCAACCACTTTTCTAAAGCCTTTGTCAATACCTATAAATGGTCTTTTATTGCTCGTTCTGAGTGAGGCAATCCTAAAGTTTTCAAGTAGACTCAAGTTGGGTGATGTGCCTTTGGTGGGGTCCTGAAAAATGCGTGCTATGTATTTACTTCTCGCATTGACGGGCATTTTGCTTAGGTCGGTATTTGCAAGCATAATCTTCCCCCGTAGGGGAAAAAGCGTACCCGCCATAACATTTAGTAAGGTAGATTTTCCCGAGCCATTTGAACCCACTACAAGATTAAAACTGCCCTTTTCGAGCCGTAGGCTGACATCATTTAAAGCAATAACTTCAAGCGGAGTGCCCGTATTAAAACTCAGGTGAATTTTCTCAAGCTCAATCATTTTTCATGGCTTTAGCCCGCAAGCGGGGGATGGAAACAAAAACCAAAACAAGAGCTGCAGTAACTGCTTTGAGCCAATTAGGATCGAGCCCTGAGGCAAGACTCGCCGCAATTACACCTCTAAAAAGCAAGCACCCAATGATAACTCCCGCCATGCGGTAGGCGATTCCTTTTTTACCGAATAAATCAATGATGCTTTCGCCAATTATAACAGCCCCCAAGCCAAAAATTACAATGCCGATACCCATGTTTATATCTGCAAAATTTTGGTACTGAGCTACCCAAGCACCGCTTAAGCCGGTTAACGCATTAGCAATGGCTAAACCCGCAATCTTCATTGCATTAATGGGAATTCCCATAGAGGCAGCCATTTGAGGAGCATCGCCAGTGGCCCGCATAGCCAAACCAAAGTCACTTTTGAGCAGGTAGACCAAAAAAGCACCCAGCAGTAGCAGCAGAGGCAGTAAAATAAGAAGCGAATTTGTTATCTCAGAATCTGCCAATTGCAACGTGCTGAACATATTCGACGTTTGGAGAAGTGCAATATTTGAACGGTCCATGATGCTCAAGTTCACAGAATAGGCGGCAGTCATAACGAGAATTCCGGCAAGCAGGGCATTAACCTTGAGCCGTGTATGGATTAACCCCGTTAAAAAACCTGCCACAGCGCCACCAAGCATAGCTAAGAGAGAAGCCATAATCCAATTGCCTCCGCTGGCGAGATGCACTGCTGCAATGGCTGCTCCAAGGGTATAAGAACCGTCGGTTGTGATATCGGGAATATTGAAAATGCGCAAACTGAGGTAGATTCCCCAGCCAAGTGCACAAAGTGCCAGACCTAAAATGATTGCTGTGAGATAAAAACTCATTTCTTATAGGACACGAAGCTAGAGTCGAGCGTGATTCCGAAACGTTGAGCTTGTTCTTGATTATAGACTCTTTGTCGCGTGCTAAGCTTTTTTAATTGCGGTAGTTTTCGGGTTCTGAGAAATTGCACACATTCAAGTCCTGAATCGTAGCCCCATTGATACATATCGGCTCCGAAAGCAGCCAGAGCGCCACGACCAACTAAGCCCGACTCTGAGGTAATGATGGGAATATTAGCTCTATCGCAAGCTGCAACAATGGTTTCAAACGAAGCAAAAATGGTGTTATCGGGCAAGGCAAAGAACACCTCAATACCTTCATTGATAAGGCTTTCTGTAACAAGTTGCGTTTCGGCTGAGCTATTTGCTGGCCTGGAGATAATTTCGATGCCGAGCTCTTTGGCTTTAAGCTCTATGCGCTTGAGAGCTTCGCGGCTTTGAGGTTCACTTTGGTTTATGAGCGTGCCAACTTTTGTAGCTTCAGGAAATATGGTTTTAATTAGAGCAAGCGCCGTATCCATGTATTCGAGTGTTTCGAAAACACCAAAGAGGTTTGGCGGATTGCTGCCGTCTTTTTTTTGTAATCCCGCAAGTTGCGGGGAAGGACTTACCATCATACAAACAGGTATGGTGGTATTGCGCTGAACAGCCGTAATGGTGCTCAAAGTAGCATTGGTGGCAATAACATCTACATGCTGAGAAACAAGGTAATCGACACTTTGGGTTAGCACCGGGAGGTCATTTTGAGCGTTACGATAGATAACCTCCATGTTTTTATCTTTCACGTAACCACTGTCTTTTAGCGCCACAAAGAAGCCTTGACGGGCTTTAGCCAGTGTTTCATCTTCGAGTGCGTCTACAAAACCTATTTTTACTTGCTGCGAAGAGCTTGAGCTACAAGAAATGAGGATTGAAATGAAAAAGAGGTAAAATAGATTGCGCATTGGCTTGTCAATTAATCAAGGAAACATTGAAAAGGGATAATGTTTTAAATCATGAGTTTTTGATGTAAGCCAAGTACATTTCACTACCTGATTTTACATGTTTTTGAGAAAGCCATTCATTCGCGAGATTTTGGTTAAACCGCTCGCCTTCTTTTACCAACTGAAGGTCTGTAAATATTGAAACAGCCTTAGGTATTGCCTGGAATACATTTTTCTGAATTTCAATAAGTCTGGTTTTGACTCTGTGTTTGCTGCCTTCTTTAGCAAATTGCCTTGCTGCTTTAAGCTTAGCCACATCAGCTCTTAATTTGAGGAGTTTCTTTTCTATAGTCTTATCACCATTCGCCAATTTGAGGTTAGTGATAGACTCATTTATATATTTTTCAGGATAATCGCTCATCCATTCGAGAGAGCCGTATTTGTGGTTAGCGAACCAGGCTTGGAGTGGTTTATAATTTTCGAGATTGAAAATAGCATCCATTTCGTCGGAGTTGATGCGGCGCATGTGACCAATGTCTTCGAAATAAAAACGGTTTCCGAGCTCCTTATTTATTCCACCGGGTACGGTGCTAGCCAAGTCATGTTCAAGGCTACCGGCATTACCACAAGGCAAAACGTGGAGCATTACAGCGCCCGAAGCTTGTAGTTTACTTATGTCGTGAATACTTTCTTCAATATCTGCCACATGTTCGAGCACGTGGTGAGAGAAAATTAGGTCGAATAAGCTATTGCGAGCATGAAGCTCAGTGACAGAGCTGAATTTACAATCAGGGAATTTGAGTTTGGCATCGTCCATAGCGACCTGCGAAATATCGCATCCGGTAATTTCCCACTGGGGCAATGCTCTTTTAAGGACTTGAGTAAAAATACCTCTTCCACAGCCAAAGTCGAGCGCTTTGCCTGTTTCAGGAAGATTAAGTTCGTGTATGATCTCAATAATTCTGAGCTTCTTCCATTCGGGCCATTCATCCATGTAGCCTTCTCGGTAGCGCTCTTCGTAAAACTTATCTGCAACTGCCTGATTCTTCAGTTCTGAAGTTTTCACAGAGTATTCCATTTCCCAAAATTTGTGGGAAAAGATACGTAAAATGGAATTTTTCTGATTTTAATGTTTAAGAAACGCGGCTTTTGATTATTGGCATATCCAAGACCCGTCGTATGATAGTGGCGTCGACAGGTTTAGAGAGAAAATCTCTTACCATTGGGTAGCTACGAGCCTTCTTAACATCTTCAGGATCAATAGATGAAGAATACATATAGACATTTACATATCTATGCATGTTTCTAAGTTCATCAAGAAATTGCCAACCATTGAGTCCCGGCATATTGATATCGAGCAATAGTAAATCGGGAGCATAGTCGCCGATTCTCAACTTTTCGAGAGCAAGTTTGGCGCTTAAGAAACTAATTACCTTAACGCTAGGGTCGGCATTTCTTATCATTCGCTCAGTGATATAAGAAATAACCTGGTCGTCATCGACAAGCCAAATTTCTTCTACCCTGCCTTGTTCTTCTTTTTTGTAGAACAAGCTCTTTTCAACTTCCACATCTAGTTCTGCGAGTACTTGTCCCATTTCGTGCACTACATGATCGAGCTGTCCGGCAAGCATTCTAAGCGTTTCCATGGTAATGGTAACGTCTTTACTACTTTCAGATTCGCTCCTCACCAAGTCAATCAAACCGAGCACATTAGCAAGAGGTTGCCTAAGTTTATGTGAAGTAAGAAATGTGAATTCCCTTAATCGGTTGTTTTGTTCGGTAATGAGGTTGCGGATTTCAAATTTTTCTGTTACATCGTTTACATGCACAGAAACCACGGGTCTATTTCGAACTTTTACGATTTTTCGGGTAACTTCTACTTGAAGAGATTTCCCTTCTGCATCAATTAATTTAAGTTCGGTGGTATGTTTGGGTTTTTTGGAGTTTAAAGTTTTAGCAGACTCTTCTCTAATTATTTCCTGTTCATCAGGATCGAGGTGAGCGCAGTGGATATCGAGAAAATTCTTTCCTGGCAACAGGTCGACGTCAATTTTAAACAAATCGCCATAAGCCGTATTGGCCATAATGAAATTTCCTTCTATGCTTGTAAAGCACATAGGAGAAACATTGTTCTTAAAGAATTCACTGAGTTCGTTATAGCTTTCCTGGATTAACTTATCAAAGTTTTTAATCTCAGTAACGTCTTTCCCTATTAAGCTATAGCCGGCAAAAGCCTTGTTAAAATCGTAGATTGGAGTACAAGCGAATGCGTAAATGCGAGCCTTAACATCCAGTTCGAAGTTAAAATTTTGTTCTGCTTGGAATTGCTGGTTTATCTGAATTTGATTCTTTTCATTCAAAGAAGAAAGCATCTCGGAAAAATCTAATCCGAAGCAATTTTCCTTTGTTTTGCCTATCAGAGAGCAAACGTAATTATTTACCCAACTTACTTTAAAAGATTCATTTATAAGTAATACGGGTGTATTGCTTAATCCGATTCCTAACTCTAGCTTAACTGATTCTGTAAGATGATCCATAGATTTCTTTTCGCCCTTGTTTTTACCCCGAAAAGGAGAAAATAGTTGCGAATACTACAGAAGTAATCCCTACAATAAACAGCCGAAACTTACATATTTATACAGATGTAAATAATGTTTTCATGGCAACGATGCTATCCACAATTTTCTCAAGGCTTTCAATAGATACCCTTTCCTGCTCCATTGAATCTCGGTGGCGGATTGTTACAGTATTGTCTGTTAAACTTTCATGATCTACAGTAATACATAAAGGCGTTCCAATGGCATCGTGGCGGCGATAACGCTTGCCAATGGTGTCTTTTTCTTCGTAATGACAGCGATAAGAAAGCATGAGATTATTCATGATTTCGCGAGCCTTTTCAGGTAAGCCATCTTTTTTGGTTAAAGGCAGTACGGCAACTTTTATTGGCGCCAATTGTGGCGGAAGGGCAAGTACGGTGCGAGTTTCAGTTTTATCGCCTGAGGTCAGCGTTTCTTCCTTATAAGCAGTGCACATGGTTAAAAGGAAGAGTCTGTCGAGCCCGATAGATGTTTCAATTACATAAGGAATGTAGTTCGTATTGCTTTCTGCATCAAATACTTGAAGCTTTTTCCCGGAAAATTCCTGATGTTGGGTGAGGTCGAAGTCGGTTCTTGAGTGAATTCCTTCAACTTCTTTGAAGCCAAAAGGGAAATTAAATTCAATATCAACGGCTGCATTGGCATAATGAGCCAGTTTTACATGTTCGTGGAAACGATAATTTTCTGGATTTCCGCCTAAGGCGAGGTGCCATTTCATGCGAGCTTCTTTCCAGTGTTCGAACCATTCGAGTTCAGTTCCGGGTTTTACGAAGAATTGCATTTCCATTTGCTCGAACTCACGCATACGCATGATAAATTGACGAGCAATGATCTCATTTCTAAAAGCTTTTCCCACTTGAGCAATTCCAAAAGGAATCTTCATTCTCCCTGTTTTCTGAACATTGAGAAAGTTTACAAAAATACCTTGAGCTGTTTCTGGACGTAGATAAACTTCGTCGGCATCGTCGGCAACAGAGCCCATTCTAGTGCTGAACATGAGGTTAAACTGTCGCACTTCAGTCCAGTTGCGTGTTCCGCCTAGCGGACAAGCAATTTCCTGCTCAATGATAAGATTTCTGAGAACCTCGAGATTATTATCATTCAAGGCTTGGTTCATTGCATTTTCTAGAGTTTTTGCTTGATCAGCCTTTCCTTTCTTCTCCAGACGAGCAATTTGATCTTCAATAAGCTGATCGGCACGATAGCGTTTTTTGGAATCTTTGTTATCGATCATCGGGTCGCTGAAGCCATCCACGTGACCTGAGGCCTTCCACACTTTAGGGTGCATAAAAATGGCCGAATCAATGCCCACAATATTCTCATTCATCTGAACCATAGCTTTCCACCAATATTCGCGCAGGTTGTTTTTAAGTTCAACCCCATTCTGTCCGTAATCATAAACGGCACTGAGTCCGTCGTAAATCTCAGAAGATTGAAAAACGAAACCATATTCTTTGGCGTGGGCTGTTACTTTTTTAAATAAATCTTCGACTTGCATTTTTAGGTGAAGGGGTTAGAATGATAAATTATGGATGAATGATAGATTGCATTTAAATAATCAAGTGCATCATTTTGCAGCTTCATCGAGGAGTTCTCTTTTTCGGCGGCAGCGGTCTATTGATTTGGCGTAGGTTTCAACGTTTACATCGCTTAGAGAAAACCTGATAGCTTGTTTAAAGTGCTCGATGGCTTTGTTATAGTCTTGCTTAAGTTCGAACATGATTCCAAATTCATTATGAATCGAGGATTTATCTACTCCGTTAATTTCCAGAGCTTTAGAAAGCAGTTCTTCAAGCTTATCGTATTTGCCTAGTGAGGAAAGAACGATGCTGAGATTAAGGTAAACAGGCGGGTAGTCTGGGTTATAGGCTACACACTGGAGATACATGCTTTCTGCTTTTTTGAGGTCTTTGAGCTTGGTTTCGTAAACCCAACCTAAGTGATTGTAGGCTTTGCCAAAATCAGGAACTTGCGCTATGATACCTTCGAGAAGGTTAACTGCATCGGCTATTTTATTGTTCCTGATAAGCTCGTCGGCTTCAAAGAGCATGTCTTCATATTCGAGGTATTCATGCAATGCCATAGGTAAGAATATTGGGCTGCAAACCTAAGAAATTTGACGCATTGATTGTACCTTTGGCGCATGTTAATAGTGGATGACAAGCTGGTTTCTGAGGAAATACTGGAGAAACAGTTTATTTGTGATTTAAATGCCTGCAAAGGAGCTTGTTGTGTTGAGGGTGATGCCGGTGCTCCGTTAACGGAGGAAGAGGTGAATAAGCTGGAGGATGATTTGGAGCATATTCGTCCGTTTTTGCGTCAGCAAGGCCTTGAATCAATAGCCAAAGAAGGAGTTTTTACGATAGATTCTGATGGTGATATGGTTACACCTCTGGTGGATGGAAAAGAATGTGCATTCACTGTTTTTGAAGAAAATGGTACCGCATCCTGCGGGATTGAAAAGGCATGGAAAGCTGGCAAGACGGATTTCAGAAAGCCGATTTCCTGTCATTTGTACCCCATACGAGTGAGTGACTTGAAGGAGTTCACTGCTTTGAATTATAATAAATGGGGAGTTTGCTCACCAGCATGCACTTTAGGTGAGAGTTTGAAGGTTCCGGTTTACAAATTTCTAAAAGAAGCATTGGTTAGGGCTTATGGAGAGGACTGGTATTCAGAGTTAAGTATAGCAGCTGAGGCTTGGCTGGAACATGGTCTCGAAGAAGATCCTGAAAGTACTTAATATTCATTTCTTGTAAACCAATAGCCCTTGATCATTTAATGATGTTTAGTTCATGTTAAAAGAACATTAACTATCAAGTTAACAGGCTCTTTGCATGTTCACAAATTGCTGTAAGTAGGCAATAGTAAAATCCTTGCAAGTAGGCGATATTGCTGAAACTCGCGATAGGCTTGGATTCCATCCAGAATGTTAAAAACTGAGTCCAAATGTTAACAAAAATGACTTGGCATTGGCAATCTTCCAAGTGATTTTTGTGAAGCAAGTTTTTCCTGCCTCATTTCGTGGTAATCGCTGATAGTAAGTCATTTGACTTTCTATAAAAATTATCTGCCTGAGGCAAAAACGCAACTAGCTGACAATCAAAACAATATAAAATATATGGACAACGTTTTCGAAGGAACATCAACAAACACTGAGCTAAACACCCAGGTTATGGTAGACGAGCCGATTTTGAAAGAGAACAAAGACAGGTTTGTACTTTTCCCAATAACTCATAAAGAGATTTGGGAAATGTATAAAAAAGCGGAAGCTAGTTTTTGGACTGCAGAAGAAATTGATCTTCATGCTGATTTATCAGACTGGCAGAATAAATTAAATGCTGATGAGAAGCACTTCATCAAGCATGTTCTTGCTTTTTTTGCAGCTAGCGACGGTATTGTTAATGAAAACCTAGCGGTTAACTTCATGAACGAAGTACAATATCCAGAAGCAAGATGTTTCTATGGCTTTCAGATTATGATGGAAAACATCCATTCTGAAACATATTCGTTATTAATAGATACTTACATCAACGATACAAAAGAAAAGCTGGGTCTATTTAATGCCCTTGAAACGGTTCCGGCTGTTGCTAGAAAAGGCGAGTGGGCCTTGAGATGGATTGATAACGGAAATTTTGCGGAGCGTCTTATTGCCTTCGCTGCAGTAGAAGGAATCTTCTTCTCTGGATCATTCTGTTCTATCTTCTGGCTTAAGAAAAGAGGTCTGATGCCAGGCTTAAGCTTTTCGAATGAATTGATTTCCCGTGATGAAGGATTGCATTGTGATTTCGCTTGTTTGCTATATCGTCAGCTAAACAATAAACTGAGCGAAAGTCGTGTTGTTGACATTATTCGCGATGCGGTAGAAATAGAGAAAGAGTTTGTTTGCGAAGCGATTCCGGTTCAATTAATTGGCATGAATGCCGATTTGATGTGTCAGTATATTGAATTTGTTTCTGATCGTTTATTAGTCACACTAGGATATTCTAAAATTTATAATGCAACAAATCCTTTTGATTTCATGGAAATGATTTCACTTCAGGGAAAGGCAAATTTCTTCGAAAAGAAAGTTGGAGATTACCAGAAGGCAGGAGTAATGAATAAAAAATCTGAAGATAAAACCATTCGTTTTGATGAAGAATTCTGAAACAACAAGCACAATGAGCGCAATTAATTCAAACTCCTACGTGATCAAGCGTGATGGACGCAAAGAATCGGTTAAATTCGATAAGGTAACAGCCAGAATTCAGAAACTTTGCTACGGTTTAGACCCGGTGCATGTTGATCCTGTTGCTGTTGCTCAGAAAGTTATTCAAGGTATTTACTCAGGTGTAAGCACCGAAGCGTTGGATAATCTTGCAGCAGAAACTGCAGCAAACCTAACTACAACACATCCTGATTATGCTTTGCTAGCCTCTAGAATTGCAATTTCTAACCTGCATAAGCTTACCAAGAAATCGTTCTCTGAAACGATGAATGCTCTTTACACTTACGTGGATCCAAAAACAGGTCAAGATGCTCCACTAATTGCTGATGATGTGCATGAAATTATCCAGAAGAATGCTCAACTTCTAGATTCAACCATCATTTACGATCGTGATTTCGGCTACGATTACTTCGGATTTAAAACTCTAGAGAAATCATACCTCTTAAAAATAAATAATCAAGTTGCCGAAAGACCTCAGCACATGCTTATGCGTGTTTCTGTAGGCATTCACAAGAATGATATTGAGCAGGCAATAAAAACATACGATTTGATGTCGGAGCGCTGGTTTACTCACGCTACTCCTACCCTTTTCAATGCTGGAACACCAAAACCACAAATGTCGAGCTGTTTCTTGCTAACTATGCGTGATGACAGCATCGACGGTATTTATGATACCCTGAAACAATGCGCTAAAATTAGCCAAAGTGCTGGTGGTATTGGATTAAGCATTCACGATGTGCGTGCTACAGGATCTTATATCAGAGGCACCAATGGAACATCCAACGGTATTGTTCCAATGCTTAGAGTATTCAATGATACTGCACGTTACGTAGATCAAGGTGGAGGAAAGCGCAAGGGCTCGTTCGCTATTTACATTGAACCTTGGCATGCTGATATTATCGATTTTCTTAATCTGAAGAAAAACCACGGTAAAGAAGAGGTTCGCGCACGCGACTTATTCTATGCTCTATGGATTTGCGACTTGTTCATGAAGCGCGTTGAAGAGGAAGCCGATTGGTCACTTTTCTGCCCTAATGAAGCTCCAGGTCTAAGCGATTGCTGGGGAGAAGAATTTGAAGCTCTTTATGAAAAGTATGAAGCTGAGGGTCGTGCCCGTAAAACTGTAAAGGCTCGTGAACTTTGGTCATCTATTATGGAGGCCCAGATTGAAACAGGAACTCCTTACATGCTTTACAAAGATGCTTGTAACAGAAAGAGTAATCAACAAAACCTGGGTACGATTAAGTCGTCTAACCTTTGCACAGAGATTATTGAATATACTTCTCCTGATGAAGTTGCCGTATGTAATTTAGCTTCAATCGCTCTTCCAAGATTTGTTAATGAAGGTGTTTTTGATCACAACCGTCTTTTTGATGTGACCTATCAAATTACCATCAACCTTAATAAAATAATTGATGGGAATTACTATCCGGTTATAGAAGCGGAGCGTTCAAACATGCGTCACCGTCCAATCGGAATCGGTGTTCAAGGCCTTGCAGATGCATTTATCCTTTTAAGACATCCTTTCGAAAGTGATGAGGCAAAAGCGTTGAACCGTGAGATTCATGAAACAATCTATTATGCAGCAATGACTGCTTCAAAGGATCTTGCTAAAAAAGATGGTCCTTACGCCACGTATGAGGGAAGTCCTGTTTCTAAAGGCATTTTCCAGTATGACATGTGGGATGTTACTCCAACGAACCGTTGGGAATGGGATGTCCTGAAGGAAGAAGTTGCTAAATACGGCATTAGAAATTCGCTCTTACTTGCACCTATGCCAACTGCTTCTACTTCTCAGATTTTAGGGAATAACGAGTGTTTTGAGCCTTACACAAGTAACATCTACACAAGAAGAGTTTTGTCTGGAGAGTTCATCATTGTGAACAAGCACCTATTGCGCGACTTAGTTGACCTTGGTATTTGGAATGATACGCTTAAGAACAAGATTATTGGTGCGAATGGTTCTATTCAGAACATCAGTGAGATTCCTGATAATATAAAGGAGCTTTACAAAACTGTTTGGGAGGTGAAGCAGAGAAATATCATTGATATGGCAGCTGATAGAGGTGCATACATCTGTCAGTCGCAATCACTCAATATTTTCATGGAAGCGCCAAATATGGCTAAGTTAACTTCTATGCACTTCTATGCTTGGAAACAAGGACTAAAGACCGGAATGTATTATTTAAGGTCAAAAGCAGCTAGTTCTGCAATACAGTTTACAGTTCCTTCGCAAGCAGAAAAGCAAATAACACCTCTCGTTCCTGCAAAGGCTACCCAGCAAGTGGTTTCAGTTGCTGCTGAAGATCAAGCTGATATTGCTTGTTCACTTGATAATCCTGAGGACTGCGAAGCTTGCGGTAGTTAAGATTGTAATAAATTGATTATAAAGGCCTTCCCCTTTCGGGGGAAGGTTTTTTTTTAAATAATATCTAAGCATCACACTTTATAATTAACACATTAGTAGTTAATTGTGAGATGTTTTAAGGAATCACATAAAGAGTAGTGGCATTTTCCCGATAAAACAAAAACATTATCCGCGTATAGGCTTAATCTTCCAAATAAAGTTGAACTCTTGCACTTAAGATAGAAACATACATAAGTATGCAAAAGGCACATTCTAATTTTCTATTTTTGGTGAAGGAAGTTTTTTAGAATGCGATTGAGCTCTTGATAATTTTTATTAACCCTGACAGAATGATGAGAGAAAATCCAACAGCCGACACAAGTGTAGTCATTGACCAGTTTCCGGCCATGCTAGCTGCCTTAGATGAACACGGTATATTCAAAGTCTGGAATCAAGAATGTGTGGCAGTTACTGGCTATTCTAAGGAATACGTAATGGGGAAAAAAAATATGAGTGAAGTCTTATTTCCTCAAGCTGAGAATCGTAGCCAAATACTAGAGTTTATTACTAAAAAGGAGGATTATAGTCACGAGATTGCTCCACTAGAAATAACATGTTTCGATGGAAGTATTAAATACATAAGGCTAATATTAAGAAGACGAGCGTTGCCAGTACTTGATGGTCTTCATATTTGGGCCATTGGATTTGACCAAACCGTAAAGTTTGAATTAGCAAGAGATTTAGAAATAAGCGATCAGCGCTTCAGAACAATTTCAAAAGGAACCAACGATGCTGTTTGGGAGTGGAATATTAAAGAAGAAAGATTGTGGTGGGGAGAAGGAATGACCGCCCTTTTTGGTCATCCTGAAGGAGGGAATGAAACAGATTTCGATTGGTGGGTAGATAAATTACATCCAGAAGATAGGGAACGTGTACTTCATTCGTTGATGAGTGCCTCCCAAAGAGGCGATGAGCTTTGGTCGAGCGAATACCGTTTTCGAAGACCTGATGGCACCTACGCATTTGTGCTCGATAAAGGAGTTTCTATATTCGACGATGAAGGAAAAGTAAAGAGCATGATAGGTGGCATGGTTGATATAACAGCCAAGAGAGTATATGAACAAAGCTTGATTGTTAAGAATCAGCAACTTGCCGAATTTGCATTCTTTAATTCACATAAAGTAAGAGCACCACTTACTACACTTCTGTCATGTGTAGCTTTGTTAAATTCTGATGAGCTTGTTGAAAGTGAGAGAAAACAACTACTAGAAGGGGTTTTAAACTCTGCCAATGAGCTAGACAGACAGATTCATGAAATAAATCTCCTCATTTCTACTGACTCTAGATATGATTTTATTAGGAATAAAAAATAGATTCAAGCCCAATCTATTCCATGTGCCTACATGTTAATAATTTCTTAACATTGTTTTTATAATCTGATTATCAGTATTTTAAATAATTTATTGCCGCAATAGGGAACAAAGGAAACGTTTTGTTAGTTTTTCGTTTCCTTCGTATTCAAAACGAATTACCTTTGCGGCGTGAACGAGAAACTGAAACATCTATTAAAGCAGGTTAGAGATACATTTATGCGTTACGGCTTAAAAAGCGTAACAATGGATGACTTATGCCGTGAGATGGCGATTTCCAAGAAGACTTTGTATCAATTCGTAACAGATAAAAACGATTTGGTAAAAAAAACCATGGAGTTTGAGATTGTAGAAGATGAGAAAGCGATAACAGACATTACCACAAAGAACCTCAACGCCTTAGACGAACTCTTCGAAATAACCAATACCGTTGAAGAAAAGCTTAAGAATTTGCACCCTTCGATACTGTTCGATATGCAGAAATACTATCCGGAAGCATGGGAACTCATGTCGAAGCATAGGAATAAATTTATTGTAGACACTATAGGTAACAATATTCTTAAAGGGCAAGAAGAAGGTGTTTATCGCAGTGATTTAAATGTGAAAATTGTTGCACTGCTTTATGCAACCAAAGTAGAGTTACTGGCCGATAACATGACCATTTCTCAACTGAACATTGATCCTGCGCATATCTATCATGAAAACCTAATCTATCACATACGTGGAATTTCAAACTCTAAAGGGCTTGAAGCTCTTGAGCAAAAACTATCATCTAAAAACCCAACCCTATGAAAAATAGCTTGTTCCTGTGGCTGCTGCTTACAGGCTTTCTGATGCAGGCACAACCAGATGCCCCCTCTTCGGCTTCCTACACCTTGCCTCAGGCTATCGATTATGCCCTAAAGAATGGATATAGCGTCCAGAATGCGGCTACCGACATTGAAATAGCAAAGAAAAAAGTTGCTGAAATCAGAGGCATTGGAATTCCGCAGCTATCGGCTGAAGGATCATTTCAAGACTTTATTCAAGTACCTGTGAGCGTTATCGAGGCAAATGCCTTCGACCCTTCCGCTCCACCAGGAACTTTTCTTAGAATCCCATTCGGAGTTAAGTACAATGCAAGCATAGGTTATACTGCGTCTTGGCTCGCTTTCAGCGGAGAGTATATTGTTGGACTTCAGGCTGCTAAAGCTTATATGGATATTTCAAAAAGTTCTCTAAGAAAGTCCGAAATAGAAATAAAAGAAACTGTTTCCAGAGCATTTAATACCATTCTCATTCTTAAAGAAAATGAGAAAATTCTTTCTGAAAACATCTCTTCCATTGAAGAATCAATTGTTCAAACAAAAGCTTTTTACCAAGAAGGCTTTGTCGAAGATCTTGATGTAGATAGACTAGAATTGCTTAAAAACAATCTACTTACAACTAGAGAAACCCTCAGAAGACAAACTGAGTTGGCAACAAACCTCCTCAAATTTCAAATGGGTTATCCCATCGAAAACAGTCTTGAAATTACTGGTGAGATTGCAAATTTTGTTGAAACTGCATCAGCAGGAATTGCTGAAGTTCCTAAGTTCGACTTCTCTTCAAATATTGATAACATCCTGCTTGAACAAGCAGTAAACCTTCAAAAACTTGAAGTTAGACGCCAGAGAGCAAATTACCTTCCTACCCTAAGCACTTTCTACACATGGAAAGAAAGCCGCATCGCCAATGATTTTGACCAATTAAGTAATAATACCTTCAGAGTTCCCGGCGGTACCATTTTAGGAGTTAATCTCTCTGTTCCCATCTTTAAAGGGTTCAGCCAATCGGCAAGAGTTTCACAAGCTAGACTCAACCTCAACAAAGTAGAACTACAGCAAAAACAAGCTGTTCAAGGACTCTCCGTACAGGCTTCTCAGGCATTTATTGCCTATTCATCAGCCTTAGAAACTCTCGAAAATTCTAAAAATGCTGTCACCATTTCGGAGAAAATAAAAGACAAAACTAAAATCAAATATCAGGAAGGAATCGGCTCCAGCATTGAAGTAATTCAAGCAATGAATGATTACCTCTCTGCTCAATCTAATTATATCTCTTCTGTGCAGCAATTACTTGATGCACGTGTAACTCTCGATAAAAACCTTAATAAATTCTGATTGCCCAACCTATCATGAAAAATCTAATATATCTATCATTCGTATTGCTCGTTGCTTCATGTAGTTCAGGTGACTCACTTGAAGCTAAAAAAACAAAGCTCGCCTCTCTTAACGCACAGCTCGAAGAAGTGAAGACTCAAATAAAAGGTCTTGAAAAAGAGATTGCTCTGCTAGATACAAGCACATTGGCTCGTAAGCCAAAACTTGTAAGCATCATGGATTTGGAGTCTAGTTCTTTTAACCATTACATAGATGTTCAAGGCACTGTTGAGTCAGAAGAAAACGTCTCAGTTCAACCTGGAATGCCAGGCGTGGTTACCGCAGTCTATGTTAAAGAAGGTGATCAAGTGACTAGAGGTCAAATTCTTGCCGAAACAGATAACCGTGCAATGAAAGAAAGCATTGCTCAACTTCAAACAAATCTTGCTTTTGCCAAATCAACCTACGAGAAGCAAGAAAGATTATGGAATCAGAAAATCGGCTCTGAAATCCAGTTTCTTCAGGCAAAAACTCAATACGAATCTCTGCAGAAAAGTGTTGAAGCCATGCAAGCTCAACTTGATATGACACGCCTTAAAGCGCCTATTTCAGGCTCAGTTGATCAAGTAAATGTTAAGGTTGGTGAATATGCTGCTCCTGGTCCAATGGGAGCGCTTAATGTGGTGAACTTCAACAAAATGAAAGTTACTGCTAGGGTGGCCGATTCTTACATCGACAAAGTGGATAAAGGCAATCCTGTAAAAATTTACCTCAGCGATATCGATAAGACCGTTGAAGGAAAAATAACTTTTGTAAGCAAGGTGGTCAATCCTATGAGCCGGACGTTTCTCATAGAAATTGCTCTTGGCAAAACAGATAACAACATCCGACCGAATATGCTCGCTAAGCTTAATATAAACGACCAACAAGTTGACAATGCCATTGTAGTTCCTTCGAATCTTGTTCAAAAAGATTCTGATTCTAATAATTACATCATCGTTGCCGAAGGCAAAGGAGATTCTATGAAAGCAATCAAAAAAGCCGTTAAAACAGGACTTAGCTACAGCGATAAGATTGTAATCGAAGAAGGTCTTGAAGCAAACTCAAAACTTATCACCTCGGGTTATCAGGAAGTGGTTGACGGTCAGCCAATCACATTGAAATAATCTATCTACAGACGTATTATGGATAAGAATCATATAAAAAACTTTGGCCCTACTAATTGGGCTATCAATAACAGCACTGCGATATATATTTTCACGGTTCTGATTTCGATAGCAGGAGCCATTATTTTCCAAAGAATACCCAAAGAGCAGTTCCCTGATATCGTTGTTCCTACTGTGTTTGTTTCAACCATTTATCCCGGGGCTAGCCCCGAGGATATTGAAAACCTCATCACCAAGCCTCTTGAAAAAGAAATTAAGTCGGTTTCAGGCATTAAAAAAATCACCTCTAATTCTATTCAAGATTTCGCCCTTGTACAGGTTGAATTTAACACCGGCATTGATGTAGATATTGCTAAGCAAAAGGTTTCCAACGCAGTTGACAAAGCAAAGAAAGATCTTCCTTCAGATTTGAAGAGTGATCCTGATGTTCAAGAGGTTAACTTCTCGGAGTTCCCTATCATGAATATTAACATAAGCGGAGATTTCCCACTCGATCAGCTTAAAAGGTATTCTGATGACATGAAGGATGCCATTGAGCAGTTGCCTGAAATTACACGAGTTGACCTAATTGGAGCGCTAACGCGGGAAGTCCAAATAAATGTCGACTTGTACAGAATGCAAGCTTTAGGCATTTCTTTCAGTGACATAGAAAGATCTGTTGCCAGTGAAAATGTGAACATTTCTGGTGGTGAGATTAGAATTGATGACCTGCGCCGCACGCTTCGTGTAACGGGAGAATTCTCTGATGTAAATGAGATTGGAAATGTGCTCATTCGCTCTGCCAGAGGCAATTTGGCTTACCTGAAAGATATTGCTGAAGTAAAAGAAGGTTATAAAGACAAGCAAGACTTCGCTCGCTTGGAAGGAAAGCCAGTTATTACTTTGAACGTTATCAAACGCTCCGGAGAAAACCTCATCGCAGCTTCTGACAAAATAAAAGAAATTATAGAGGTATTTGAAACTAGCAAACTGCCTCAAGAAGTTGATGTAACCGTAACCGGAGATACCTCTGAGGAGACTCGAGTTCAACTCAATGACTTAATCAACACGGTAATCATCGGCTTTACGCTGGTTGTTTTCATCCTCATGTTTTTTATGGGGCTACAGAGTGCCTTCTTTGTAGGCCTTGCTGTGCCACTTTCTATATTAGTAGCGATGTTGTTCATGCCTTCTTTAGGCTTTACAATGAACGTAATTGTACTATTCTCATTCTTACTCGCCTTGGGTATTATCGTAGATGATGCCATTGTGGTTATTGAAAACACGCACAGAATATTTCACAAGTACGATTTCGATATTAAAACGTCAGCCAAAGCAGCTGCCGGAGAGGTTTTCGTTCCGGTATTAGCAGGAACATTAACAACCATTGCTCCTTTCTTCCCACTCCTTTTCTGGCCAGGAATTGTAGGTGAGTTCATGAAATATCTACCTATCACGCTAATCATCACCTTATTTGCCTCTCTTTTTGTTGCCTTCGTGATGAATGCGGTATTTGCAGTTGCTTTTATGAAGAAAGATGATCATGCTTTTAAGCCATCATCGAAAGACCTCGTAAAGCCATCACTCATCTTCGCAGGATTAGCACTCGTTTTCTATTTAGCTGGCTCAGTTGCTATCGGCAACCTGTGCATCATTATGATTGTGCTTACTCCAGTTTATTATTTCTTGCTTTTACCAATGATTACTGGTTTCCAGCTAAAGCTGTGGCCTAAAGTTATTGCAGCCTACAAAAGCAGAGTAGCTAAACTAGTACATGGCAGTAGACCTATTTGGACTATCGTAATTGTTGTTTTAGCATTTATAGGATCCATTTTCATCTTTGCTGCCTCATCGCCAAAGGTTGAATTCTTCCCAAGCGGCGAACCTAATTTTGCCTATGTGTATCTTCAAATGCCTATTGGAACAGATGCTGAAGTAACCGACTCGGTAACTCGTATCGTAGAAGATAAAGTCTATGAGGTAATTGGAAGAAATAACCCAAATGTTGAATCAGTTATCTCTAACGTTGGTATTGGCGCTGGCGATCCTCAAAACCCTGATCGAGTTGCTACTCCACATAAAGGTAAGATTACTGTTGCCTATGTAGACTTTGCTGCAAGAGAGAACTTCTCTACTTCCGAAAATCTTGAAGCTATACGTGCTAATGTTCAAGGAATTCCGGGAGCTCGCATTACTGTAGACAAAGAACAAAACGGGCCACCAACCGGGAAGCCAATTAATATTGAAATAGGAGGTGATAATTTTGATGTTCTTCAAGGAATTGAAGAGCAAGTAAGAACCGCTATTGAAAAAGCTAAAATTCAGGGAATTGAAGATTTGCAGACAGATTTACAGCGCAATAAACCTGAAATAATAGTTCATATTGATGCCGACCGTGCTTTGGCTCTAGGAATGTCTAAAGCACAGATAGCTCTTGAATTAAGAACGGCTCTCTTTGGTAAGGAAGTTTCAAAATTCAGAGATGTAGATGATGATGCGGAGATTACCTTAAGACTTGCTTCTCAGTATCGCGATCAAGTTGATGACCTGCTAAACATGCAGGTTGCTTTTCTAGATATGAGTACTGGTATGTTTAAGCAGGTTCCTGTTTCGGCTGTGGCAAGTGTTTCTTATGAGAAAGCCTTCAGCTCGATAAATAGAAAAAATCAATCACGCGTGATTTCTCTAAGCTCAAATGTTCTTACTGGTTTTACTGCCAATGAGATTGTAGCACAAATAAATAGATTAATTCCTGCCCTTGACCTTCCAGAAGGCTATACTGTGAAGCTTACAGGTGAGCAAGAAGACCAAAAGGAAACTTCTGATTTCTTGGGTATCGCTTTCCTAGGGGCTTTAGCTCTTATGTTCTTGATTCTTGTTACTCAATTTAACTCATTGGTGAAACCATTCATCA
>JBBEBC010000104.1:0-19698 GCA_040882555.1 Bacteroidia bacterium | reverse complement strand
TTTACTGTTGTTGTCTTTCTTGCAACCCTATAGCCTAGATTTAACAAGATGTTATGTTTGTTTGAGTGAATTCGAGAAAATAAGTCGTTTTCAAGGCATCTTTCTTTGGTCATTTGTCCTTATCCTACTTATAGCCATAAAATTTGGTGCTGCTCGTGCAAAAAGCCTTTTACCAGCTTGGACAGCTTGGATTTTGTTAGTTGGTGGATTATCTGTGCCGTTTGTCCTTAATTATCCTGCAGATTGGGCAATTTACGGCGAGCAACCTATTAAAGAAATAAATCGGGATCTCGAGTTAAGTAAGGTTGATACTGTTCAGTTTCTGGCAGGAAATCATACGTATGATTCGGCGGTTTGGAACGATAAGCGAATTTTAGTGATGGCCAGCCTTTCTTGCCCATTTTGTAGCAGGGCAGCTTACAAGCTGCATGTAATTAGAAAGCAAAATCCCGATTTTCCTGTAACTGTATTTCTTACCGGTGATACCCTTAGCTTAAAAACGTTTGTTCGAAGAAATCTTATGGATAATGTTCCATATCAGTTATTTAATGGCAAGGTATTCAATCAGTTATGTGAGGGAAGGGTTCCGCGAATTTTCTTAGTAGAAAATGGAATTGCAACCAAAGAGATAAATTATTGGGGTTTATTCCCGGAAATTTTTGACTAAGCTTAAAATTGAATTTTAATGAAGAAAATGTTTAGGTATATTTGAAATCTTACCAAACATCAAACCTTCGTGAAAAGAATAATAGATATACTTCCTCATTATAAAGCCAATTATAACAGAGAGGATGTTTTAGTTTATAAAGAAGCTGGCCAATGGCATCCCATCGGGATTGACGATTTTATTCAAACTGCTGATGAATTAAGCTATGGCTTAATGGCTCACGGGATAGCTCCAGACGACAAAGTCGCAATCATTTCAACTAACTGCCCGGAGTGGAATTTTGCAGATTTCGCAATTGCTCAAATTGGGGCCATTAGCGTTCCTGTTTATCCAACGATGTCGGCGAAGGATACTGAGTTCATCTTAAAAGACGCAGGGGTTAAAATTGCCTTTGTGCTCGACGAAGAGCTGCTTCAAAAAATTGATAGCATCAAAGCTAATTGTCCGGAACTTGAAAGAGTTTACTCGTTCAAAAAAATCGCTGGGAAGCCGCATTGGTCCGACATTAGAATGGATGGCTCAAAAGCTCCTCAAAAGAATAAACTTGATGAGTATAAGCAAGCTGTAAAGCCAGATCAAATACTAACTCTTATTTATACTTCGGGCACAACGGGCACTCCAAAAGGAGTAATGCTTTCTCATAATAATCTTATTTCTAATGTAGTTGCTGCCGGAGAAGTTTGTCCGGTAAACAGCACTCATAAAATATTAAGCTTTTTGCCGCTTTCACATATTTTTGAGCGAATGCTCGTTTATCTCTACCTATATCAAGGTGCAGGAGTATATTATGCTGAAAGCCTCGAAACAATAGGCGATAATCTGAAGGAAGTTAAGCCTTTTGCTTTCTCAACAGTACCGAGGTTACTTGAAAAGGTGTACGATAAAATTGTAGCAAAGGGGAATGAGCTAACAGGCATCAAGCGAAAATTATTTTTCTGGGCACTTGACCTAGGGCATAAGTATGAACTTGACGGAGCAAACGGCCTTTGGTATGAAATGCAATTGAAAATTGCAAACAAGATTATTTTCAGCAAATGGCGGGAAGCTCTTGGTGGTAATATTGGTGTTATTGTTTCCGGCTCTGCTGCGTTACAGCCAAGATTAGCAAGAGTTTTTACTGCAGCCCGTATTAATGTGCTTGAAGGTTATGGTTTAACAGAAACCTCTCCTGTAATAACTGTGAACAGATTAGATAAAGGTATGCGAGGCTTTGGCACAGTTGGGCCTCCAATACGCGATGTTGAGATTAAGATTGCTGCCGACGGAGAAATTCTCTGTAAAGGTCCAAATGTGATGCTCGGGTATTACAAGCGACAAGATTTTACAGATGAGGTACTAAAGGATGGATGGCTTCATACTGGTGATATTGGTGAAATGGATGGGCAACTACTTAAGATCACCGATCGTAAGAAGGAAATGTTTAAAACATCTGGCGGTAAGTATATTGCTCCGCAGATGATGGAGAATAAATTTAAAGAATCAACATACATTGAGCAAATTATGGTGGTTGGAGAGAATAAAAAGCATCCTTCTGCTCTCATTGTACCAAGTTTTGATGCTTTAAAGGAATGGGCTAAAAAACAAGAGAAATCATTCTCATCGAATTCTGCCATGTGTGAGGACGCGGATGTTCATGTATTGATTCAAAGCGAAGTGGATAGGCTAAACTCTGATTTTGGTCATTATGAAATGGTTAAGAAGTTTTGTTTGATGCCTTCAGAATGGTCTGTTGCAACAGGCGAATTGACTCCGAAACTATCATTGAAAAGACGAGTTATTCAAGAGAAATTCAACGACAAAATCGAAGCATTTTATGCTTCTTAATTAGTCAACTCTTTTTAGATGGATTTCCCTGACGGGGGAAATGATTAAGGGAACTTTTTCGATATGCACAGAGCTTGTATCAAGTCCGAAGGCATTTTCTTCTGATAAACTCATGCTTTTGAGAAGAAAATAAATATCGAGTACAATCTTTTCGTAGAACGGAAGGTCGTTTTCGTTTGAAAGAAATTTCTCCAACACAATGAACCTAAAGTCGCCAATTACCTGGTTTCGATTCAAAGAGTCATATCTTGAAACGATATCAACTTCCTTGCACTTTACTAAGTCCTGAACCACTTTTCTGAACATTAGGTTAATTTTTGGCGCAACTCGGAAGCCTAGAAAAAAGTCAATTCTGATAACGGCATCATGCGTTATTTCAGTAACCTTATAGTCCATTCTGTAAGGCTCATCAACTACGTCAACATGCAAAAACCAATAGATATCTGCCCGCTTAGGTTGTTTTTGTAATATCGAATAAATGATTTTCGACTCTACCTGATCATCATAATTAGCACTCGTTAGAAATACTAAGTGGGTTGAATATTTTGGAATACTTAAATCCTGCTTCAACTCAGAAATAAGATCCAGATAATCGGTTAGTCTAACAAATTCGACATAGCTATTTCTGATTTTCCTTGCATCGTACCAAGTCCACATGATTAATGCAATTAGCGTAGCGATAACCAAAGAAATCCATCCTCCTTCAGGAATCTTCTCCAGATTAGCTGAAAAAAAAGATAGCTCCACAATTGAATAAACGCCTATAAATGCCGCTATCACGATTCGATTGTAACGTTTTAGAAGCATGTAAAATATAAGCAGGGTAGACGACATCAGCATTCCTATAATAATCGTCATGCCGTAGGCAGCCTCCATTCTGCTTGAGTTCTGGAAATACAGCACAATTCCTGAGCAACCGAAGAATAACAGCCAATTAATTGAAGGAATGTAAAGTTGCCCCTTTAACTCAGAAGGGTAGGAGATTCTCACCTTTGGCCAAAGATTGAGGCGAATGGCTTCGTTAATCAAAGTAAATGAACCAGAGATTAAAGCTTGACTAGCAACAACAGTTGCAATTGTTGCGATAATGAATCCTATGATGAAAAACCATTCAGGCATCATTTCATAAAAAGGATTCATTCCTTGAAGATATCCATTCTCAGATTTTAAAAGCCATGCCGCTTGTCCGAAGTAATTTAACAGCAAGGCAGTTTTTACAAATACCCAAGTTGTTCTTATGTTTTTTCTTCCACAATGACCAAGATCAGAATAAAGAGCTTCCGCACCTGTGGTGCACAAAAACACGGCTCCTAGAATTAGAAATCCGCTGGGGTATTCAACAAGTAAGTCGTAAGCATAGCTTGGATTTATAGCTTTTAGCACAGTGAAATCGTCAGCTATTTGAGCAATGCCTAATATGGCAAGCATGCTAAACCAAATAAGCATAACCGGACCGAAAAACTTGCCTATGAACTTTGTTCCGAATTGCTGGATTGAAAATAGGGCGAATAGAATTCCCAGAATAATAGGAATTGTATTGATTGAAGGATACTTCTCAGTTAGACCCTCTATTGCCGAAGAAACTGAAATGGCAGGAGTTATGATTCCTTCCCCGAGAAGCGCAGCTCCACCTATAATAGCTGGAAACAACAGCCATTTAATCTTAGTTCTTTTAACTAAAGCATACAATGCGAAAATTCCCCCTTCACCTTTATTGTCGGCTCTTAGGGTTAAAACAATATACTTTAATGTTGTTTGAAGAGTAAGAGTCCAAAAGATACATGAAACACCTCCAAGAACGAGGTCGTGTGTAATCATTCTATTGCTAACAATCGCCTTCATTACATATAAAGGAGAAGTACCTATGTCGCCATAAATGATACCAAGGGTGATTATCAGACCAGCAAGAGTAACCTTGTTAAGTTGCTCATTAGAGTGGTGTTGCTCGCTCATCTCATTTTGCAACAGTAGTCATGCTCTGTTGCTCCTTCGCTTTGAAACATTCTTTCAATTGAATAAACAAAAGTAAAAGTTTGCTCAAATACGCAGGGTCTTTTCAGAAGAATTATCTTCCTAAGTAATGTTAAGTTAACATTTAATGAAGAAAAGTACATTGTGAAGTAATTGTTAATGAAGTTAAATGCCACAAATACAGACTAATAACACTGTATCGAGAGTTCAATGTTAATTTAATGTTATGCAAATATGAAATCTAGCTGAATTATTTGTAACTTTGCATTAACAAAGCAAGTTTAATATTAGTAAATACTGAGTGATGAAAAATATATTGATATTAATGTTAGTGAGTTTGTCAGTTTCCCTGTTCGCTCAGGAAAAAGAACTCCGTACATTTTATGAAGACGGAACGGTGAAGAGTCTATACATGTATTCTGATGCCGACAATTATAAGGTCACCAACTTTTACCAAAACGGGAAAGTGAAGGAGATTGGGCAGTTTGCTAAAGGCAAAATGAATGGAGAATGGATTTCATTCAATGACGCAGGAGTTAAGTCCGGAGAAGCTTCTTACGTTAATGGTCAGAAAGCTGGTGAATGGAAAATATATGATACAGCAGGTAATATGCGCTTTACCATAAATTATGAGAACGGTAAAATGTTAAGTGCTACTAACTATGATCCTAGCGGAAAGCAAGTGGCTGAAACACATTCAAGATAAGTCCTTTAACTTATTAGGTTTTAAAAACGTCTCTGATTTTCGATCAGGGGCGTTTTTCATTTAAGAAAGCTTCCTACACCCAAGCTAATTTCTAACTTTGCCCCGGGAAAAAAATTAATCATATGAAGATTCACAATTTTAGCGCGGGACCGGGCATACTTCCAAAGGAAGTTTTAGAAAAGGCATCACAAGCATGTATTGATTTTAATGGAAGTGGACTTTCCATACTTGAGGTATCTCACAGAGGGAAAAATATCATTGAAGTTTTTGATCAAGCATCTTCATTAGCGAAGAAACTTCTAAATCTGGATGATTCATATGAAGTTATTTTTTTGCAAGGAGGTGCCAGTATGCAATTTGCAATGGTGCCTGCCAATTTTTTAGGGAAAAAGGCTGCATATATGAATACGGGTGTTTGGGCTAAAAAGGCTATCAAAGAGGCAAAACTTTATGGAGATGTGCACGTGGTCGCAAGCTCAGAGGACAAGAACTACTCATACTTACCAACGAATTATGAGGTGCCCTCAGATGCTGATTACTTCCATTTTACATCTAACAATACCATTTATGGGACTCAAGTGAGAGCTGTTCCTCAAGTTACTGTTCCTTTGGTTTGTGATATGTCATCAGATATCTTTTCTCATGTTACTGAGGCAAATAAATTCTCACTGATCTATGCCGGAGCTCAGAAAAATATGGGGCCCGCAGGTGCAACGATGGTTATCATAAAGAAAGATCTGCTTGACAAGCAGGTGAGAACATTGCCTTCCATGCTCTCTTATAAAATACATGCAGATGGAGAATCCATGTTTAACACACCTCCAGTTTTTGCAGTTTATGTTTCGATGTTAACCCTCCAATGGCTAGATGCAAATGGAGGTGTTGAATGGGCTGAAAAAAGAAATAACGAAAAGGCAAAGCTTTTTTACGATGAACTTGATAGAAATTCTCAATTTCTTGGAACTGTAAATGCGGAAGACCGGTCATTTATGAATGCAAACTTCGTGATGCAGTATCCAGACAAAGAGGAAGTGTTTAAGAAAATGCTTAAGGAAGCCCAAATCAGTGGTTTGGATGGGCACCGTTCTGTTGGAGGATTTAGAGCTTCTATGTATAATGCCATGGAAATAAGCAGTGTGCAAGCGTTAGTAGATGTAATGAGAAATTTTGAAAAACTTAATGGATAATCATATGAGCTTGAAAAGAATTCTTGCTAATGATGGGATTGATTCCCAGGGAAAAGAAATGCTAGAAAAGGCAGGCTTTTTTGTGGAAACACAAAATGCCGACGAAAGCCAATTAGTCAATACAATCACTCAAGGCAAATTTGATGTCCTTTTGGTGAGGAGCGCAACTAAAGTTACCTCTTCCGTAATTGAAGCATGTCCCAACCTGAAACTCATTGGAAGAGCTGGTGTTGGTTTAGATAATATTGATTTAATAACTGCAAAATCTAAAGGAGTTAAGGTTATCAATACACCTGCTGCATCTTCTCAATCTGTTGCAGAGCTTGTTCTAGCCCATCTATTCAGTGGTGTGAGGTTTTTACAAGATTCAAACCACAGAATGAGAACAGAAGGTGATTCGCAGTTTGGTTCTTTAAAGAAAAAATATTCAGCAGGAATTGAATTGAGGGGGAAGACTCTTGGTATTATTGGTTTTGGTAGAATTGGCCAGGCGCTCGGTAGGATGGCTGCAGGCATGGGAATGAATGTAATCGCTTCTGATCCATTTATAACAGAAGCTGTGCTTCAAGTTGAGATTCCAATGACGCAAACTACAGTGCCTGTTAAGGTTAAAACAGTGCCTCTTAGTGATATTTTAATGCTAAGCGATTTCATTAGTATTCATGTTCCAGGTAAAGTGGATGGTAAAGCAATTATTGGTGAACACGAAATTTCTATGATGAAGCCTGGAATAGGCATCGTAAATGCTGCTCGCGGAGGTGTAATCGATGAAGATGCAATTCTTCATGGCATTGATACCGGTAAAATTGCTTTTGCTGGTCTTGATGTTTTTGAAGGAGAGCCGAAGCCTCGTCCTGAATTGCTTCGTAATCCGCGTATTTCGGTGAGTCCACATATTGGTGCTGCTACTTCAGAAGCTCAGGAAAGAATAGGTATTGAAATGGCTGATCAGATTATAGAGTTCTTTTCTGCCTGAGTTTTATGGCTCATTTATTCCCTTTTAAAGGTTCTCTGCCTAAAAAAGAACTTGTTTCAGAGGTGGTTTCAAGACCCTTTGATTCATACTCATTACGTCAGGTAGAGGCCATAATTAAGAAAACACCACACTCTTTCCTTTCCATTATTAAACCAGAACTTGACAAAGGAAAAAGAACTAAACCCGACAATCCGGAAGCTCAAAAAAAGAGTAGGGCAAAATTTCTCGATTTTCAAAATAAAGGGTTCCTTGAAAATTCTCAAAAAGAAGAGTTTTACATATATCGTCAGTCTAAGCCAGATTTTGTCTACACGGGCATCCTTGCTACAATTGCTGCGGCAGATTATCATAACGGAACTATAAAAATTCATGAGCAAACCCTTCAGCGCAAAGAAGAGAAGCTCAAAGATTACCTGAAAATTGTTGGGATAAATGCCGAACCGGTCATGTTTACCTATCCGCACGTTTCTGATATTGATGATTTGATGAATCACCTTGCTGAAAGTGAGCCATATGCTGATTTCTCAATCGATGGGAAAAGACATCAACTATGGAGAGTAGATGAAGACATAAATATTGAGAAAATTAAAAATGCTTTCATCCATATAGAAAAAGTTTATGTAGCCGATGGGCACCATAGATCTGCTTCTTCCGTCCTACTAGATCAGGAGTTAAAAGAAATAACTGGCGATATTTCTGGAGAAGCTGGTTGGTCAAGATACCTTGGGATATTTCTACCTGATCATAATATGCAGCTTTTTGAATTTAACCGATTGATAAAAGGATTGGAAAAGATTGATATCGAAGCGTTGATAAAAAAGCTTAGTCCAATATTTACAGTAACAAAGCTTTCTGACAAAATATATAGTCCGGAAGAATTGCATGAGTTCTCTATGTATGCTGATTTTTCTTGGTATAGTCTCAAGTTAAGAGCTGATAAAGCAGATACAGATTTGAACAATAAACTTGATGCAAATCTATTAACTCACCATATTCTCTCACCTGTTTTTGGGATTAGCGACTTGCGAAACGATGATAGAGTTGATTTTTCCCCAGGATTCAAAGGTGCCACTGAGTTGAAACGCTTGGTAGATAAAGGAGATTACCAGCTTGCTTTCGGTTTATTTCCTGTGAGTATGGAACAATTTTTTGGGTTTAGTGATCAAGGCAGAATAATGCCTCCCAAAACGACATGGTTCGAGCCTAAGCTATTGAATGGGCTAGTGATTTACGATATTTATGCAAAGTGAATTAGATGAGTGTAGATGAAAACCTTTTACGTATTAAAAAAGAATTACCCCCAAACTTAGTTTTAGTTGCAGTTTCAAAGACGCATCCAGCAGAAAGAGTTATGGAGGCTTATGAAGCAGGTCAACGCGTGTTTGGAGAAAACAGAGTTCAAGAACTCGTTGAGAAGTATGAGCAATTGCCCAAGGATATCGAATGGCATCAAATAGGCCACTTACAAAAGAACAAAGTAAAATATATTGCTCCTTTCGTTGGTCTGATTCATGCAGTTGACAGCAAAGATTTGCTGGATGTTATTGAAAAGGAAGGAAGCAAAAACAATAGAGTAATACCTTGCCTTATTCAGCTTCATATCGCTAATGAGGCCAGCAAATTCGGTTTTTCGTATGACGAAGCACGCGCTTTCTTTCATGCATATGAAGGATCAAATTATCCTCATGTTAGCATACGAGGTTTGATGGCAATGGCAACTTTTACAGAAGATTCAAATCAAATTAGCAATGAGTTCGAAGGCTTGAAATCATTTTATGATGAAATAAAACGAAAGTACTTTTCTGATGATAAGGAATTTGACGTCCTATCGATGGGAATGAGTTCGGATTACGAACTTGCAATTAAAGAAGGTAGCACAATGATTCGAGTAGGAAGTGCTATTTTCGGATCTCGTTAATCTATTTCCTGATTACCAATTTAGTCCTTAAATATCTATTTTCGTTATTCCTCAATTCTAAAAAGTACAGCCCCGAATCAAACCTATTCACCAGAATAGCATCGCTATGGATGTTTCCAGATTCTACAAGTTTACCATCTGCCGAAAATAAAGAGTAGGTCGAAAAACTCTCTGTATTTGGAGTGTAAACAAAATCTGTTGCTGGGTTAGGGTAGATGCTCACTTGAGAAATACTTACATCAGAAATACCTACTCCGTTGTTTGGAATATTGTAATTTCCGGGTGTAATTCCGGTTTCTTCGCCCGAAGGGAAATTATCACTAATTTCAAGCAAGTCAAAACTGTTTAAATCAACCAAATCACCATTATACCAAGCTGGTTTAGATAAAGGAGTATTGTTTTCATAGAATCTTACTGCACCATCAGGAGTTCCTACAGATTGAGTTAAAACAACACCTCCATATATTTTTGCGAATTGATCTCCATCTGACCAACCAACGGCATCTAACAAAACTGCTCCCAAAGGTAAATCTAAAATGCCGTCATTATTTGTGTCATAATCAGCATCTTCTACAATATTTACTGTGCTGAAAATAAGAGCAAATGTTGTGCTTCCATTCTCAAGATATCCGCCAGGAACGGCGAAAGCTAATTCATCAAGAACAACAGTTTCTGAAGGGAGATCCGGATAACCTATTGTAGTACCAACGAATAGCAAACCGTTGCTTCCTAAGGTAATATTCTGAAGCGGAATTGATAAATCGCAGTTGCCTGCGGAAGCAGAATCACCTTCGAAAACACACAAATAGATTTGATTTATCGTAGTGCCTGGATCGCCTTTAATTTCAATAAATTCAAAAGGATTATCAGTTCCTGGAGGATTAACCAAGACTTCATTTAGAAGAATTTGGCTGTAAATAAAGTTTGACTGAAAAAGGATTGTCAGGCCTAAAAGTAAAAATTTCATTTATGTTCAAATGATTAAATTCAACGCAATAGTAGGATTTTTCCCTGAACCACCTCTGAATATTTATCCTTAAGAAAGTACGTAAGCATGTAATAATACACACCTTCAGGCATAAGCTGATTATTTTTCTTGCCATCCCAAGCAAAACCAAGACTTCCTGAGTTAAAAACCTCTTCACCCCATCGGTTAAAAATAACGATACTTCCTTCAGTGATTGTTTCTGTGTGATAGCATTCGAAAAAGTCATTCAAATCATCACCATTGGGAGTAA
This sequence comes from Bacteroidia bacterium, assembly GCA_040882555.1. Lineage (GTDB taxonomy): Bacteria > Bacteroidota > Bacteroidia > M30B66 > M30B66 > M30B66. Next base: position 9,211 of record JBBEBC010000104.1, on the reverse strand, counting down.
AAGAGGAAGGAACATACATAGTCTGAGGAATAACTTCCTTCAGAATAAAGTGAGCTGTTAAGGTGTCGCTTGAATCAACAACACAGCCATTTAGAAATTCACTTGAATCAGCAGCTAAATTTAGGTGGTTTAGTGACCAATAGGCGAAATCATACTCTTCGGAGGCCAAGACATCTGAACTTGCCACATCACCCGGAAAGAATGTAAAAGTTCTTGGATACTGCTGAACCCATTCACCATTTAACCAGATTTTACCTGCTTCTTCCGGCTCCACCATGAGAACTAAATCCCACATTTGGGTAGGCACGAAGTGAGCAATCAAAGTGTCTGATGTATCTGCTTCGAGATAAACAGTCATTTGAGCAGGGTCAGGAGTAAATGCGTGATAAGTTGACGTATAATCAACAAATTCGTAGTTGGTTGTTGGAGTAGATGTCATTGTTATTGGATCTCCTTCATTCAGCGTAGTTGTGAACGGATAGGAACCAGGAGTAACCCCGTTAATCGAAATGTTTCCACTCCCCGGAGGGTCAACCAAAAACGTGATTTCATGAGTTTCAATAACCTTGAAATGTGCAACAATGCTGTCGGCAGTTGTTATCATGAATGTATTTAGTGCCTCAGTTTCAACACTGTTAAGAACACTTGTAAACACTTCCCAATAATCAAACTCGTACAAGGCATTTGCAGTAGCTTCAATCTCTCCTTGCACACCTCCGTAATAACTACCAGACCAAGGATATTCAGGAACTTGCAATTCGTTAAATCGAATCGTTCCTGCTCCAGCAGGCTCAACGTTAAATGCTAAGGCATGAGGGCCATCGATTGGATAGCAGTTTACCAAACCGTTTTCTTCGATGTACTCACATCTTCCAATGATTTGGTTTCGCATAAAATCGAGATGCGATTGCCATTCAGCCATACTTCCTCCCCATCTTGCAATTTGTTGAGGCATTTCTGGACTAATATGGTTAACAATATTATCAAAATGAGCTAAAGCATAACTACAATCAAGGAATGTGTTAATCATTTCAGCATAGCGGTTTATATACCTTGCTTTAAACTCTTCATTTGCCATCAGGCGATTGAATATATCAAGATGTCCTTCATTGGGACCAGCATTTTCAAAGTTATCGTCAAGTCCACAAGGATCAGCATTGAAATTGGTTGTTGGCCATCCAGAGAAATTCTGCCCTAGGTTAAAGACATTGTCCATATCCCAAAGAGCGTATTTCCATTTCACATTCGGTGTTCCACGACCTCTCCACCACATCGTATTCCAATTCATCCAATCTGAATTTACACTCCATGAATTGATAATGATATAGTCTATAACACTGGCAATATCCAAACGAGTAGAGATTTGGTTATAGTTGGCTTGCACAGATAAATCTGTGCTCATAATGGTGGTATATAAATTATTCCAATCAGCAGCCGAACCAAATCTCACATCAAGTCCTCCCCAGAAAGAAAGCATATCCAAGTCTTCTTCCTTTTGATCCCAATAATAATCAGTGTAATCTGGATCATTAACTTTTTCTCTTACTTCATATAAACCCCAATATTCTCCGTTAATGTAAACTGCACAGTGATCATTTCTTCTCAGATCTACGTTCATTCCTGCACTTTCAGCAAGAGTTTGAATAAATACATCTCTCAGGTGACAGCCTCCGCCGGAACCCCACGTAAATGGATAGTTGTCAGAAGCTCCAGCTTTAAACATGATTCGTTGAAACTTCGTTCTTGGAGAAGTTGGAAAAATTTGATAATCAATTTCATCATCATATCCATACTGATCTCTCACAATAAAGTCAACTCCTTTTTGAGCAAATGCCCAACTGTCGTTTCCGTGTCTGTCAACTTCACCATAAGACTCAAATTGTTGCGTTCCACCAGAGGTGAAATACTCAATATTTGATACGATGTCTCCAAAACCATTAGCGAATAAATCGTCATATTGATCACTTACAAGAGAAACAATAGGAAGCGTATGATTTATATTTATGAAATAAGTATTAGTTTCGGTAAAACCTGCAAGAAGGTTATTTGCAGCTGGGAATGCTCGTGCTTTTATTGCTGTTGATGTGGCTATATTGATAGGACCAGCATAAGCTGTTGATGTAACACTTGGTTCTGACCCATCTATGGTATATCTAATCGTCGATCCAGCAGTTGCCGAAGTAATTGTAACAGATTGAGCTGTGCCGTAAATTCCAGCAAGAATGCTGAAGGTTGGAGTTTCAGTATATGCATCAAAGCCAACCCCATTTGCAACTCCCGGACTTGGAGCGCTGAATATTTGCCAGGTAGCACCACCATTTGGATTTCTTCCTCTTGAATGATTTACTCTTGTTGGTGTAACAGGATATGATTCTAAAATAGTTCCTCCTTGATCTGCAAATACAACAAAATCGCCACCTGTTTGCGTTATTTTAAAATTAGTATGAAGATTAATACCTGCATTAATATCTCTGCCTGAAGCGAAAAATATTCTGTAAGAATTTGCATTTAGAACAGTTCCAGCAGGAATCTGATATTTGGTAGGATTAGTTTCTTTATCACTTAGAAAGTACCCTGAAATATCTACTGCTGCGCCTCCTGCGTTGTATAACTCAATCCAATCAGAGTTATCACCAAAGTCATCTACAATTCCATTGCGATTCGCACCACTATATTCATTTACAACAACCTGAGCATTCAGTAAACCTGAAAGCCCTGCTAATAAAGCAAAAAGTGATATTTTTAATATAGTTGATGGCATATCTTAATTTTCTTCCAGTTCCAAAGTTAAGCAAATGTAACTTATATCATCATTGTATTGTTTGCTATCTTACGCGTTCCAGCCTAATTATTATAAGTTTAAATATGGTTATAATTGATGGAAGAGTCAGATAAAGAGATAAATAAGCAACATTGGGAGGCCCGAGTGCTAGTGCACATGGCCAGCGACATGTATAACATGAACGAATTTTTAAAAGGTAGAACCAGCCTAAACTCAACTGAAATTCACGAACTTGGCGATGTAACAGGCAAAAAGCTTTGTCATCTTCAATGTCATTTCGGTCAGGATTCAATTTCATGGGCTAGAGCTGGAGCAAGCGTTACGGGTATCGACTTTTCGTCGGAAGCGATTAAAGCAGCGCAGCAGATTAACAATCAATTGAAATTAAAAGTAAAATTCATTGAATCAGATGTTCTCAAAGCCGCTGAAGCGGTAGATGAGAAATTTGATATTGTTTTTACTTCCTATGGAACCATTGGTTGGTTGCCCAATTTGGACGACTGGGCCACTCAGGTTTGTAAGTTGCTAAAGCCAGGAGGTGTATTCTATATGATAGATTTTCACCCTGTGGTGTGGATGTTTAATGATGAACTCACTGAGATTGGTTATTCTTATTTTAATGTGGAGAAGATTATTGAAGAAACTTGTGGCACCTATGCCGATAGAAATGCCGATATAAAAACTCAGTCAATAGGCTGGAATCACTCATTAAGCGAAATTTCCTGTGCCTTGATAGACGCTAAACTTCGAATTGAGTTTTTACACGAATTTGGCTTTAGTTGGTACAATATTTTTCCTCAATTAAAGGCGAGGGAAGAAGGTGGTTACATGCATGAAGTGTATGGGGAAAAAATGCCAATGATGTATTCTTTCAAATGCATTAAGGATTAAAATCCAATAGCTTAATGATAGAATAATGACCGTTTGAGCGGCTACTTCGATCTGCTTTATATCGAAATTAAAGTATCTTAGATATTCAATCAGGCGATTTGTAGCATTTTGAATATCTAGCTTCCAAACTCTTGCAGATTTAGGTTTCATGATAGCATATAGTTATACCCTCAAAATCTAACAAAAGGAACTACCCCTATTCAATTCGAAGAAAAGCAAAAATCTAAATTGATCTTCTCCTGAGTAAGGCCTAAGTGAGATTAACTCATTTCAACCTACAAAGAACCTTTAGTAGTGATTGTATAATAAAAAAGAGGAAGTCGAAAAGACTTCCTCTTTTTTACAACTTGAGTTCATTTGATACCTTAATTCAATGATTTATCCCAGCAAATCAATCTTCAATTAGTACACCCATTTTGCCCATTTGGTAATCGCGCATAGCAACTAAAAGTTGAGATTCTGTATTCATTACAAAAGGACCATGACTCTTCATTGGTTCATTTATTGGCTCACCACTCATAAACAGGATACGAGTATCTTCAAGTCCTTTGATACCGATTTGCTCACCATCTTTCTCAAAGAAAACGGAATGCTCTTTTTCAACTTTTCCATATTCTTCGATATGAATTGAACCGTCTAGAAGGTAAAGAAATGCTTCGTGTGAAACAGGCAGAGGCAAATAAATAGTTTCATCTTTCTTTAGATAAATTGTTGCTGAATTTACCTCAACGGGAATTGGTATAGGGCCATTTAAGCCCAAAACGGACCCAGTAACAACTTTCACGGTGGTTTTTCCTGAAGGATTTGTCCAAACGGGGGTTTCTTCAGATGTGAGTGGATGATATTCAGGTTCTTTCATTTTAGCATCAGCAGGCGTATTAACCCACATTTGTATAATCTCCTGAGTGCTTCCAAGAGTATGAATATCTAAGGGAGGCCTTTCGCTGTGAATAATTCCCATTCCTGCATTCATCCACTGCACTCCACCTTTATAGATTACACTATCATTTCCTCTGCTGTCGCGGTGATGGACACCTCCTTCAAAAATGAATGTAACTGGAGAAAAACCTCTATGGGGATGAGGTCCAACACCTTCATTTTTAAGATTATTTTCAGGATTAATATTCATTTTGGCGTGATGAAGTAGGAGGAAAGGGTCCGGATATTCAACTTTCGCAGAAGGGAAGGGCTGCTTCACACGAAGCTTACCCATTGCATATTCATGAGCAAACAATACTGATTTAACTGTTCTGTTTTTCATAATTGTAAATTTTAAACAAAGATACAAAATACATGTACATACATATAAATCATTTGTAGAAAAGGTTTAAAATCAAAAAACCCCGCCATAAGGCAGGGTTCTTTGATTATTTTAAAGGTGAATCTATTTCTTTACAACTTGTTTATGCATAGAAACTTCGTTTCCTGTCACTCTTAAAGTGTAAACACCAGCGCTAAGATCAGAAGCGGAAATTTGCTTAATGAAATCATCTCCAGAAACAGTTACTTTTTCAAAAGAGATTACACGACCCATTGCATCAATTAGTTCAACATCTAAAGAAGTGCCTTTTTCAAAACCTTCAATTTGTATTGAAAATTCATCATTGATAGGGTTAGGATAAACATGCATTTCAATATCATGCTCTTCTTCTATGCTAGCATTATCGGCAGATAATCTTGCAGCAACAGTATTAATACACTGAATTCCATCGATGTCATATCCATCAACGATTCCACCGAAATCGCTTGCAGTACTCGCATCTACAATTTTTACAAACATGATGTAATCAAGAGGTGCTATATCAAATTCACCATCTTGGCAAACAGTAGCTACTTGAGTCCAAGATACCATGTCAGTAGAAACGTAAATGTCAGCGTATTCAGGATAAGCGTCGCAAGCTGGCTGTCCAAAACTCGTTTCATAAAGCTTTAAATCATTCCCCGGACGATTAAGAATTCCACCATCCATTTTAATGATAACCTCACCTCCAAAACCTAAAGCGTAGAAACCACCTGGAGCATTAACTCCGTCGGGAGTTCCTAGCATAGCAGACTCGTGAGAGCGGTCAGCGAGAACATCTGAACCATCACTTCTTTTCCCTTGGGTTGCTGAAATAACTTCCATTCCAACACATCCTGCCCAACAATCTCCTAAGAAATCATTATGTTGGTTGTTGCCTGGCACGTGAGCCTGAACAGCATTTGGGCTAATACAAATAGTATGAGCATTTGCCGGATTTCCGGGTGGAATATGACATACTAGAACTTTATTTCCTTTATTTCCGCAAGAGATGTTTTGAGCATTTGCAGTTGAAAAGCTGCCCGCAAGAATAACAAGAGCAGCAGAAGCTGCAGTGTAAAATTTTTTCATTTATTTAAGATTAGGTTAGAATATCACATTCTCAAATAGATACTAAATTAACCTTAAAGGGTTACAATTCGCGTAGGAATATTTTCAATATGCTGATAATCAATATTATAAATTTACATGTTTTTTTTGCAAATTTCTATATCTGTTTGAAAACCAACAAACCTTACATAGGTATTTCGTGAATTGTTGTTGATTCGGCTCAAAATATTTTCGATTTAGAAGAATTAGGAGCAAACAAATTTTGGTAACATTGCAACACTATGCTTAAGCAAAGCTTACAACAGAAATTACAACAGAAATTATCGCCACAGCAAATACAGCTGATGAAGCTCCTACAGGTGCCAACCGTTGCCTTAGAGCAGCGAATTAAGGAGGAGCTTGAAATTAACCCTGCACTTGAAGAAGGCAATGAAAGAGATGAAGCTGCCGACGAACAAGAAGGAGAAGATCCCTTTAATTCAGGTAGCGATGGCGATAATGAGGAGCATTCAGATCAAAATCGAGACGACTTTGATTTGAGCTCATACATAGATGACGATGAAACTCCAGCCTATAAATTGGCTGCCAATAATTATAGTCCTGACGATGAAAAGAGAGAAATCCCATTTGCTGGAGGTTCTACATTTCAGGAGCAATTGTCAGAGCAGCTGAGTTTAAGAGGTCTCAGTGAAAAGGATTTTGAAATTGCAGCCTACCTAATTGGTAATCTCGACGAGGACGGGTATATGCGACGTGAAATTGAGTCGGTTGTGGACGATTTGGCTTTTTCACAAAATATTTTTACAACTGAGGAGGAAATTGAGCGACTTCTTAAGGAATTACAAGCTTTAGATCCTCCGGGAATCGGAGCCAGAACTCTTCAAGAATGCCTTTTGATTCAACTTAAAAGAAAAGAACATCAAACCGTTGAATTAAAAACAGCGGCATATATTTTACGTGATAGCATGGAGGATTTTTCCCGCAAGCATTACGAAAGAATTATGAAGAAGCTTGAGTTGACTGAAGATCAGCTCAAAGATGGTATCAAAGAAATTCTCAAGCTTAATCCAAAGCCAGGAAATTCTCAGAATGATTCTCAAAAGAATACCCAACATATAACTCCTGACTTTATTTTAACTAATAACGAGGGCAATCTTGAATTAAGCCTCAATTCAAGAAATGCGCCTGAACTCAAGGTTTCAAGATCTTATCAGGAAATGCTTGAGCATTATAGCAAGTCAAAAAAGACCAATGCAAAGGAGCAAAAAGATGCCATTTTGTTTGTAAGGCAAAAAATTGATTCTGCACGTTGGTTCATTGATGCAATCAAGCAAAGACAGCAAACACTTATGCTCACTATGCAAGCAATTCTTGAATATCAATATGAGTATTTTCAGGATGGAGACGAAACTAAGCTTCGTCCGATGATTCTTAAAGATATTGCAGAGCAGATTGGACTTGATATTTCAACAGTTTCTAGGGTAGCGAATAGTAAATACATACAAACGCAATTCGGAACTTTATTATTAAAATCATTTTTTTCAGAGTCTTTATCAACCGACTCTGGAGAGGAGGTTTCTACTCGAGAAGTGAAGAAAATTCTTGAAGAAGCCGTCAATAATGAAGATAAGTCTAAACCCGTCACCGACGATCAACTTGCTCAAGTGTTAAGAGATAAAGGATACAATATTGCAAGAAGAACTGTGGCAAAATATAGAGAGCAGCTAAATATTCCAGTTGCCAGGTTAAGAAAGGAGTTTTTATAAAACAAGATGATGAATTTTGGAGGACGATTTCTTGCCTTAGGCGACTCTTATACAATCGGGGAAGGGCTTGATGAATTGGAACGTTGGCCCAATAATTTAACTGAGCTTTTAAATCAATCTGGAATTTCAATAAATGAGCTTCAGATTATTGCTACCACTGGCTGGACTACTTCAGAACTTTATGAAGCAATTGAGAGGGAGAACCCTCAAGGCGAGTTTGATTTAGTAAGTCTTTTAATAGGCGTCAATAATCAGTATCGAGGATTATCAACTTCAGATTATGCAGAAGAATTCTCAGAATTATTATCTATGTCAGTGAAATTAGCTGCTAACATCAGTTCTCGGGTTTTGGTTCTTTCTATCCCCGATTGGGGGATGACTCCTTTCGCAGAGAGTAAAAACAGGGAAGAAATTTCTAAAGCTTTAGATAGTTTCAATCAGATTAATAAGCAAGTCAGTTTAAAGCAAGGTGTTAATTACTGTGATATAACTCCAATTAGCAGAGAGAAGTTCTCAAAGGAATATCTTGCAGAAGACAAGCTTCATTATTCTGGCAAAATGTATTCGATTTGGGCAAAAATGGCTTTCGATATGCTCATGAAAGCTGAAGTTTTTAAGTAAGAGAATCAAGTATATTTATTGCTTGCATCATGTTTTTAACGTTTAGCTTTTGAAGAATGTTTCTGCGATGCGACTTAACCGTATTGGAAGAAATCATAAGCTTCTCAGATATTTCTTTACTAGATAGTCCTGATGCTATTAAGCGTAGAATTTCCATTTCTCTTCCAGTAAGCATATTAAGTAAATCAATTTCTCCTGAAGGAAATAATTCAATAGTTCTTCTTGAAGTTTGAAGGACGCCCATAACCTTCATTGCATGCACCTGATCGAATAATTCAAGAATATAAGCTAAATCCAGAGTTGGCAATTGCGCGTCCCACTTTATTTGTCGGTTGCTTTGCATCACCCATGAATATTCGCCTGATTTTTTTTGCAATCGAAAGAAGAGCCTGAATTGTGTAGATTCTCGTTCCATGTCTTTCATGAGTTCAAACTCTTTTAAAGCTTGATGGGTAATATTTAAACATTTGAGAAAATCGTCAGGATGAACTTTCTCCTGCATAATTCTTATTCCAACTCTTTTGATGTAATCGCGAGAAACATCAAGTAATTCTGCAAAGTAATTATTGAAAAAGTAATAATTACCTTCTGAGAAATTGTAAATGAATGCAGCTATTCTAGAATCAGATAAAAGTTCGAGAGAATGTCCTGATTGAGTTATAAAGCCCTCAACACTTCTGTTTACCGGTGAAGATTGAGTTGACTGAAGCCATTTGTATAATTGTTTGTCAATTTCTTCTTCTACGTTTTTATAACTCATATTTAAAATTGAAAGGACAACAAATATAGTAGAATCTAACT
>JBBEBC010000103.1:0-19796 GCA_040882555.1 Bacteroidia bacterium | reverse complement strand
AAGCAATGGAAAGATGCTGAAACAGCTGGTGAAAGATACTTTCCGCATGAATACATGTACAGAATACTGAATTCAGGAGAGATGAGGCAATATTATGAAATTGATCCAGCTGATTCTTGGATGATAGCGGCGGCTGAGAGAAATCTGCCCATCATTGTTCCAGGCTGGGAGGATTCTACAATGGGGAATATTTTCGCTTCTTACATTATAAAAGGGGAGTTAAAAGCTCAAACTATGAAATCAGGAATCGAATATATGGTTTGGCTTTCTGAATGGTATCGTGCTAATTCCTCAGGTAAGGGTGTTGGGTTTTTTCAAATTGGTGGCGGCATTGCTGGAGATTTTCCAATTTGCGTTGTGCCAATGATGTATCAAGATCTCGAATGGCATGATGTTCCTTTTTGGGCTTATTTCTGCCAGATTTCAGATTCAACAACTTCATATGGTTCATACTCTGGAGCGGTTCCGAATGAGAAGATTACTTGGGGTAAATTGGATAAAGAAACACCTAAGTTTATTGTAGAGTCTGACGCAACGATTGTTGCACCTCTTATTTTTGCTTGGGTATTGGGATGGTAACTCAACTTTTGTTGATTTCCTCTGTTTTGTGAATGTGATAAATAGCAAAGTGGATAAAAATTCAGAAATTCTTATTTCTACTAAAGACTCGATAAATTCAGAGCCACTTAATATTTTTGGCCCTTGTTCTGCCGAATCGCGAGAACAAGTTTTGGAAACAGCTAGGCAAATTGCGGCTAATTTTCCAAATGCAATTTTTAGATCAGGTATTTGGAAACCAAGAACTCGCCCAGGAATGTTTGAAGGTGTGGGTGAACAAGGCTTGGAATGGCTTCAAGAAGTTAAATCTGAGACAGGGCTAAAAGTAATAACTGAAGTTGCAAGCCCTGCTCATCTTAACCAGGTTTTAAAAGCAGGTATTGATATGGTGTGGATAGGAGCGAGGACGACAGTTAGTCCTTTCTCAGTACAGGAATTAGCAGAAGCAATTAAGGGTGTTGATATTCCGGTATTTGTAAAAAATCCCGTGAATCCTGATTTGGGTTTATGGATGGGAGCTATAGAAAGATTTAAGAATTCTGGAGTTGAGGAATTGTATGCAATTCATAGAGGTTTTCATTCTTATGATTCTAGTCCTTACAGAAATTCTCCTCGTTGGGAAATTGTGATTGATCTTAAAACGCAAATGCCTGACATTCCTGTTATTTGCGATGTGAGTCATATTAGTGGAACTCCAGAACTTATAGCAACTGTAGCTCAAAAGGCATTTGACCTCGACTATCAGGGTTTGATGGTGGAAACTCATATTAACCCCGAAATCGCTTTAAGTGATGCAAAACAGCAGATCACGCCTACTAGTCTTCATTACATATATAATGCGCTCCATAGAAGAAGCGTATCGACTAATAGCGATGAAATGCTTGTCAAGCTAATAGAGTTAAGATCGAGAGTAGATTCTGTTGATGATGCGGTTATTCAGTTACTTAGTTCTAGAAAGAGACTTGTGGAAGAAATTGGTAAACATAAGAGAGAGTTTTCAATGACAATATTTCAGCTTAAGCGCTGGGAAGAAATTCTCGAAAGGCAGCTAAGAAACGGTCAAGCTTCGGATTTATCTCCAGAATTTATAAAACAAGTATATGAAGTGATACATACTGAATCTATCAGGCTTCAACATAATATACTTAATGTAGATTAAAAAAAGAGGTGTTTATTCATAAATGGCTGATAATCAAGTTTGATTATCAGCCATTGTTTTTTTATCCCTTTCTCAGAGATAATTTAAATCGTTTTCGATGTAAGAAATTTGGATTATTGTAATTAATTAATTACTTTTGTCGAAAGTATGGTGCTATTTAGAATTTTATCGATGTGGACAAAATAACTGAATTCAAATAAACTCTTATTCATCTATTATCCATAAATTGTATTTAATACCTGAAAATAAAATCTTACATAAGTAAGAAAACGTAACCTTTTAAAAAGTATTGCGTTTACAACCTCAAAACCCTAACCAAATACAAAATGAAAAAAGCAAACATTTTTACACTTTCAGCATTCGCACTTAGTGCATTTATGCTAAATACAGCCTCTGCGCAGAATGATCCTGCTTCAGGTGGTTGTTTTGCCGCATCAGTAAGTTTCTTTAACCAAGGCCAAACTGCTTTGGGAACTGATGTTAACACGGAGCGTTCTTTCCCTGAAAGAGCTCTTGGTGCTCCCAACGCTCAAACGCCTGCAGTAAATGCAGCTTATCAGGATTTCGTATCTCTTGGTTTTGGCGGTGTTCTTGAAGTAGCTTTTGCTGCTCCAATCGCTAATGGCCCAGGCGCTGATATCCGCATATGGGAATCTTCTGCTTCTCCAAGCAGCGAACGCTCACTTATCGAAGTTTCTCAAGATGGATTAGGATATGTTCCAGTTGGAGAAATTACAGCTGATGGTGAGGTTGATTTTGGTGATGCTTTTTCAGATTTTATCCAGTTTGTTCGTATCACAGACATATCTAATAACAGTGGTGGTGGACAAGTAACGGATGGTTATGATGTTGATGCTGTTGAGTGTCTTCACGGTGAATATGTTGCTCCATCTTCATGTTATGCTGAAGAAGTTGTAGCCTTTAATCAAACAAAAAGAAATGATGGAAGCGATGTCGATCCAGACAGAAGTTTTCCTGATAGAGCTTTAGGTGAGCCACAAGATGATGCTACAATGAATTTTGTATCTCTAGGTTTCGGTGGTGATATTACATTAAAATTTGGAAGCCCAATTAAGAATGGTGCTGGTAATGATGTTCGTGTTATCGAATCAAGTAATGGAGCTTCTATTAGTGGTAATTGTGCTCGTTACCCAGAGACTATCCGCGCATTTGCTTCTCAGGATGGTTGTAACTTCGTTTATATAGGAGAAGGTTGTCAGGATACTGACTTCGACTTAGGTTCATTAGCTTGGGCTCAGTACATTAAGCTTGTTGATATAAGCGATATAAATGCAATTTACCAAGGTACTCCAATCGCAGACGCTTATGACCTTGATGGTATTATTTGTTTGAATGGTTATGAAGAGAATCCAATTCCAGCTGATCTTCAATTAGAAGGTGCTGCAGAGGTAGTAAGCTTCGATCAAGGAAAGCAAAAAAATGGAAATGATGTTGCAGCAGCACGTTCAACTCCAGGAAATGCATTAGGTATGCCACAAGGTGGTGATGTTATCAACTTTTATTCTTTAGGTTTTGGAGGAGAGATTGTTCTTAAGTTCGATTATGTAATCTTTGATCAAGTTGGTAATGACCTTAGTATAATTGAAACTACTTATAACAATTCAACTTGTGAAACATACCCAGAAGAAGCAATGATTTCTGTTTCTTTAGACAATATTACTTGGTTCGAATTAGGAGATGTTTGCCAAGATTCTGAATTAGACCTTAATGGAATTTATGCAATTCAATATGTAAAAGTTAAAGATCGTTCAGCAATGTCATCTTTCTCTGGTTCAGCTGATGGTTATGATGTTGATGGTATTGTTTCTTTAAACACTTGTTCTGATGATGAAGTAGAAATCAGAATCGCTGATAACACTTCAACTCCTGACGAAGTTGCTTCATTAAACGCTAGTCCTAATCCTTTCAAATCAGATGTTAGATTAGATATCGTTACAGGAAGTAATGACAATACAGCTCAAATTACTGTATTCAATTTCTTAGGTCAGAATGTATTTACTAAAACAATCAATGTTGCATCTTCTTCAAATGTAACTGAGGTACTTAGCTTAAATGACTTAAAGTCTGGAGTTTATTTTGTTAATGTTGAAACCAACTCAAGCAAAGCAACTGTTAAGCTTATTAAGAACTAATAAAATACTAGTTTCTTGATCTTGAAGAGGCCATCCTGAAAAGGGTGGCCTCTTCTTTTTTATATAAATTCTTACGTCTTGCAAGAGAGAGTTTTACTTGGAAACATTGAAGTTTTTATGCGATGAAAGGCTAATTCAGGCTTTTGCTATTTCATTTCTTACATCAGAATACGTATGCCAGATTAATCGCTTGAAACCTGGCAGTAATAATTATCGTCTTAGGGGAAACTTAGAATTAAAACTTTGAAACACAACTTACCCTTAAGATAAAATGAAAAGGAAACCTACATTAAGTAACAAAACAAAATTAGCTACATCGTTGCGACGTAGACTAGTTATTGGCGCTACAGGCATGCTTGTATTCGTTGCAATTGGTGGAATAGTGCTATTTAACTTAAACAGCAAAGATTCTAGAGCTAATTTATATGAAGACGGAGAAGTAGTTGCAAATTTAAACCTCACTTCAATGTGCTCAGAAAATCCAGATTTAATGAGACGTTGGAGAGTAAATAACCCAAATGATTTTGATGTTGCTGTTGAATGGGATGTATATCCATATTTTCAAACAGGATTAATCATAGCTCATCCAGGGCATACCTTTTTTTATTCTAATACCATTCCAGGACCTAATACTGTTAGGATTCGTTGGCAAGATGAAAACCTAGTATGGAATCAAAAAACTAAAGCATCAGGCGGGGAAGCGTGTGCACCTTCTGGTTGTTTTGCTTCGGAGGTAGTGGCTTACAATGTTAAGAAAAGAAATGATGGATTAGATGTTCTTGAAGCTAGAAGAGATCCTAATAAAGCTTTAGGAGCTCCAGAAAATGACGAGTCAATGAACTTCGTTTCTTTAGGTTTTGGAGGAGATATAACGGTTAAATTTTCTTCGCCTATAGCTAACGGCGACGGAGATGATATTAAAGTTACAGAGTCTACTTTCGGAGCTTCAAGCGGAAATTGTGGCAGATATCCTGAAAAAATTCAAGCTTTTGCTTCGCAGGATGGTTGTAATTTCGTTTATATCGGAGAAGGTTGCCAAGATGCAACATTCGACCTTGGGACACTATCTTGGGCTCAGTACATTAAGTTGAAAGATATTAGTCCAGTTGACGCAGCTTATAACAATCAAGTTGCTGATGGATATGACGTTGACGCTGTAGAATGTTTAAATGGTCCTGCTGCATCAACAAATGATGATGGACTTGTTGCAGGTTCCGCTCAGGAAGTTGTTCAATACACAAGAGGAACTCGTAAGAATGGCACAGAAATTCATTCTTCAAGAAGAGATCCTGAAAAGGCACTTGGAATTCCTCAAAATGATGACATTGGAGTAAACTTCGTTTCCCTTGGTTTTGATGGAAACCTAACTTTAAAATTTGATTATGCCGTTTTTGATGGTGAAGGTGCTGATTTACAAATAGTAGAAACTTCATTTGGTGCACCAAGTTGTGCCGCCTACGGAGAAAGAGCTTATTTGGAAGGTTCAATAGATGGAACAAATTGGATGGAACTTGGTGAAGTTTGCCTAGATGGAACAGTTGATTTTGCAGAAAAAGGAGTTTATGCTATTCATTTCTTAAAAATAACTGAGCGTTCACCAATGTCTGATTTTCCTAACTCTGCCGATGGGTATGATGTAGATGGAGTTCTTGCCTTACATAATGGCTGTGCTGAAGAAACAAGAATAACATCTTTCGATAATAATTCTGTTCCAGATGAGATTGCTGAAATTCAAGTAAGTCCAAATCCTTTTAAGGAAAGAATGAACCTTATTTATGAATCAGGCTCAATTGACGAAAAGATTGATATTAAAGTATTCAATTATGTAGGCCAGATGGTTAGCAAGGAGTCGGTTACTGTTCCTAAAAGGACTAAACATTCGCATGAAATTGCAGGTGCTGGTCTTCCTAAGGGAGTATACATAGTAACTGTTGAATCAGCAGGCCAAAAACAAAGTATCAAGGTAATTAAGAATTAATCAGGTCTATTGGCCAGCCGTAAAAAGCCGCAAAGGAAATTTCCTTTGCGGCTTTTATAGTTTTATTTATTGTTAAAAAGAACTTATCTTTGATTAACCTTAACTTAAAAAGTATGAAGAAAATTTACACATTTAGTAACCAACTGTTTCTAGCTCTTGCAGTAGTAATTATTGCAGGCTCATTTAACAGTGTTATTGCTCAACCAGATCCAATTGTGCCGATTGCAAATTGCAACATTTCTGCTGATTCAGTTATGTCGTACAATCCAAAGAAGAGAAAAGATGGCTCAGAAATCCCTGCTCAGTTTGCTAATCCGGCTAATGCCTTAGGAACGCCTACCGATTCTGATATTCCTGGACCTGTTAATTTTGCGGCTCTTGGTTTTGGAGGTGATATCACCTTAAGACTTTCCGCACCTATTGCTGATGCAAAAGGCAATGATTTTGAGGTTGTTGAAACTTCCTACAACACAGTTTGTAGAAGATATCCTGAAACTGCTCAAGTGTTTGTTTCTCAAGATAATTGCAATTTTGTTTACTTAGGAATAGCTTGTCATAATCAACAATTTGATCTTTCTGGTTCAGGCTTAGACTGGATTCAGTATGTCAGAATTCACGATGTAAGCCGTATTGAAAGTCCTCAGTTCGATTTTGCAACAGCTAACGGCTATGATGTTGATGGAATTAAATGCCTGCATGGAATTATTGCAGAGAACCCTGTTTTGAATAATGTATTCGTTTCTGGAGTTCCAAGAACAGCAATAAACTACCTTCCAACAGATCCTCAAACTATAGCAGAAAATCGTCGTATTCCTGAGAATGCTACAGGTATTCCTGAAGGAGGAAATGGTAGTCCAGTTACCTTTACATCACTAGGTTTTGGAGGAGAAATTACTCTGATATTTGATTACACTGTATTTGATCAGGAAGGTCCAGATCTTTTTGTTACAGAAACTTCTGGTTCAGCAAATTATCCTGAAAGAGCTCAGTTTTTTGGTTCTTTGACTGGAGATGATTGGGTTGAATTAGGCAATACCGAAGATGGATTTACCCTTTATCAGGATGGTTGGATTGATTTTGATGGACAATTATATGGATTAAATTATTTGAGAATTGTAGACAGAACAGCTCGTTCTCAATTTGGATCAGGCGCCGATGGGTATGATGTTGATGGAGTAGAAGCTATTAATACTCTTAATTGTTCAACTTCTGAAGAGTCTGCTGCTCGCAAGTCGGCCATTGAATATGGAGTGATTGATGAATTACCTTCGGCAGATGTTTATCCTAATCCATTTTCAGACATTCTAAAAGTTTCCATGTTTGGTTCATTGGCGAATGAAAACGTAAATGTTTCAATTTTCTCAGTTGATGGAAGAGAAATGTCTCGTAGCATGTTTACTACAGGGACTTCTGAAAAGAATGAATTTGTTATCCCTGTGAATGGTCTTTCAAAAGGAATCTATTTGATTGAAATTAACTCTGTTAATGGAAAGTTCACTAGACGAATTGTAAAGAATTAATTTATAAAGGTTTCAAAATTTTAAGCCCCCTCGTGAAAACGAGAGGGCTTTTTTTATATCTAGAATTGAAAAATATCGGTGCTTAAGAAGTATGGGTAGCTATAATGGAAAAGGAAATTGCATACAATAGATAAAACATTGAAGCTAAAACATCTTTCTCACGCCCAGTTCACATATCAACCGATTGTTGAATGTTGAGACGTTTAAAAGAGGTGTTTTTGGTAGGTTTTTAAACAGTTAATCATAAAGTTATAGAAAAGCTGATTAGAAACTAATCAGACCTCTTTAAAGTTCAAAGCCCCAAGTCTGAAAAATTTCGAACTTGGGGCTTTATATTATGAATGCTTAAATAAATTAGGCTTTACCTGGATAGTTTTTTACTTTAATTCCTTCGCCTTCTTTCTCTGTGGCAAAAATTTTCTTGAGCAATGCTCTGACTTCATCAAAAGCGGTCTCGTTTTTTACAATGAAATCATGAGCCCCCATTTTAAAGGCACTGATTGCCACATCCGCGCCAGTTTGCCCTGAAAGAAAAATAACATGGATGTCGGGGTTAAAAGCTTTAATCTTTTTTAGAACATCAATTCCTGACATTCCAGGTAAGCGATGATCCAGAATTACAACCCTTGGATTGAGATTTAGATTATCAACAGCTTCCTCGCCATTGAAAAACACTTTTATCCCGTCATAATAATTTGCCTCCAAATCATAATTGATAAGGTTTGCAAAGAAAGGCTCGTCTTCAACGATAAAGATTTTTACTTGGTCTTGATTCTTCATGTAAAACTATTTGTGTCTCTTATTCGAAACAGTATCCATAAACGTTACAACACATAACCGTTTAAACTTTCTGGTTTTGGTTAGGAAAACCGAACGAATTAGAGTCGTAAAATAGGCAAACATTTTAAACCCTCACAAGCCATTTTAAAGCATTATTCTACATAAATGATTGTTGAGAAAGTTAATCCTAATTGCATTTTTTTGAATAATTGGGCTCTAAACAGTAGGGTTTTAGTGAATCTTAATGTTAGTATATTCTTATTTCAATGCTCGATTAAGTTGATTCTATTAGATTGTAAGCTTTGTGTTCAGAACAATTCTCCATTATAGAAGTATCAAATAAGTACGTTAGAAACTTGATTTTAATTCGATAATCTTACATATGAGCTAGGCTGATTAAATAAAAATCCTTCTTGATTTTTATTTAAATGAAACTGTTTTGTGAAATAAAAATTCCGATTATAGTGCTCCTAAACATCTTAGTTTATTTAATTTAGCCGCGCAATTAGTAATTAGCTTTTTGCTAAACCATCAATAATAATTCAACTATGAAAATTACAGTTATCGGAGCCGGAAACGTAGGAGCTACTTGTGCTCAAGCGATTGCAGAGAAAGAACTAGCTAATGAGGTGATTCTAATCGATATAAAAGAGGGGCTTTCTGAAGGGAAATCTCTTGATATGTGGCAAACAGCTCCGATTCATCTTTATGATTCAAGGATTAAAGGATATACAAACGATTATTCAAAAACGGCAGATTCTGAAGTAGTGGTTATTACATCAGGCTTACCTCGTAAGCCAGGAATGAGTAGGGATGATTTAATTGCTACAAATGCAGGAATTGTAAAATCTGTTACTGAAAATGTCATTAAGTATTCCCCAAATGCGAAAATAATAATTGTTTCTAATCCGCTTGATGTAATGTCCTATGTAGCCTTCCTAACAGCGAAAGTTGATTCTTCAAAAGTGTTTGGGATGGCTGGTATTCTTGATACTGCTCGATACCGTGCATTTCTTGCAGAAGCACTAAATGTGTCTCCAAAAGATATTCAAGCGATGTTATTAGGAGGACATGGTGATACAATGGTTCCGCTGCCAAGATATACTACCGTTTCTGGAATTCCAGTAACAGAATTAATTGATGCTGAAGCCTTAGATGCGATTATCGAACGCACAAAGAAAGGGGGAGGAGAGCTAGTAAATCTAATGGGAACATCAGCTTGGTACGCTCCGGGAGCTGCTGCTGCTCAGATGGTGGAAGCAATAGTTAGAGATCAGAAGAGAATATTCCCATGTTGTGCTTTATTAAATGGTGAATATGGTCTTAAAGATATTTATCTTGGAGTTCCTGTTAAGCTTGGGAAAAATGGTATTGAAGAGATCATTGAGCTAAAGTTAAATCAGGAAGAAATGGCACTTCTTAAGGAAAGCGCAATAGCTGTCAAAGAAGTAATGAGTGTTTACGACTCTATGACTCAAGCTTCAGCATAAATCATATCAAAATTAGAGGGGCTTTAGCCCCTTTTTTTATACATCTAAATTAAATGATAAAACCCTTAGCATTAGAGATAACCTCTATTCAAGGTGATGGTTTTCATGTTTTTGTTTCTTTGAAATTAGGAAGAAAAAAACTCAGAATGCTTGTCGATACAGGAGCATCAAGAACAGTATTCGATTTGAATAGAGTATTAGAAAGGTTGCCAGAACTTGCCTTAAATGAAATTGATAGACTTTCTACTGGCTTAGGTGTTTCTGCACTTCCAGGAAAAAGTGCCTTTCTTCATAAATTGACGCTTGGTGATATTCGCCTTGAAACTTACGAGACAATGATTCTTGATTTATCGCATGTTAATCAATCCTACCATCAACTTAAACTTCCTAAGATTGATGGTGTTTTGGGTAGTGACTTATTATCGCGATTCAAGGCAATTATTGATTATAAAAATGAATTCATTCTTCTGCATCCAGAAGATTAAAGTTTAGAATTATGAAAATAGGTATTGTTTGCTATCCCACCTTTGGTGGTTCGGGAGTTGTTGCAACCGAGCTAGGAATGGCGCTTGCAGCTCAAGGCCATCAAGTTCATTTTATTAGTTACAGCCAGCCTTTTCGATTAGATGTGTTTTCGGGAAACTTATTTTACCATGAAGTCCCAATTGCGAATTATCCACTTTTCGAATTTCTGCCTTACGAGATTTCTCTAACCTCCAAGCTAGTAGATGTTTCTTTGCATCATGACCTTGATTTACTCCATGTTCATTATGCTATACCTCATGCCTCAGCAGCCTACCTTGCAAAACAGATACTCGCCTCGAGAGGAAAGAAAATTCCATTTATAACTACTCTTCACGGTACCGATATCACCTTAATGGGTAGAGACCCTTCTTACCAGCCTGTTATTGAATTTGCAATAAATCAGAGTGATGGGGTGACAGCTGTTTCAGATTCTTTGAGAAAGGATACACTTAAATACTTTAAAATAAATAGAGAAATAGAGGTGATTCCTAATTTCATTGATGTTGAGAATTATGCAAAACCTTCTGACTTGTGTTTCAAAGAACTTTACGCTCCAAATGGCGAAGTTGTGCTAAGTCATATTTCTAACTTCAGACCAGTAAAGCGAATTGAAGATGTTGTTAGAGTGTTTGAAAAGGTGAGAAATGAGATGCCTGCAAAACTTATTTTAGTGGGCGATGGGCCAGAGAGAGGAAATGTTGAAGGGCTTGCGCGACAGTTAGGAGTCATACAGGATGTTGTCTTTTTGGGTAAATCGAAAGCTATAGAAAGAGTTTTATGTATGTCGGATTTGTTTTTAATGACTTCAGAGTCAGAGAGTTTCGGTTTGTCTTCTTTGGAAGCCATGGCAAGTCATGTACCTGTTATTTCGACTAATACGGGAGGTATCCCTGAGGTGAATGTTGATGGTTATTCTGGCTTTTTAAGCAATGTGGGTGATGTGGATAATATGGCCAAAAACGCGTTGAGGTTATTGAATGATAAAAATTTAATGAAAACTTTTAGGGCAAATGCAAGGACTCAGGCAATGAAATTTAATATCACTGAAATCCTGCCTGTTTATGAAAAAATGTATTCTAAATTAACTGGGATAAAACTGGATTAACCACCAGCTTTTTTTGCCTTAAATGATTTACTTAAGAGGTAGTTAAGCACTTTGTCTCTGTGGTCGCCTTGAATTATAATTTCTCCATCTTTAACCGATCCGCCTGTACCGCAGAGGCTCTTAAGTTGCTTGCCTAAAACTTCTAAATCTGAGTTTGTACCAACAAAGCCTGTAACTAGAGTAACCTTCTTTCCAGCTCTGGCCTTTTTATCAAGCATCACTTTCAGGCTTTGAGAAGCTGGCGAAAGAGTATCCTCTTCATTTATATCCTCTTTTTGGTAGTTGAAATTTGGGTTTGTTGAGTAAACTATGTTTATTCTATCTTTTGCTTTTGCCATAATGCGAAGATAATTCATCAAAGGATGTAATTATACCTAAAGGATATGAACATTCTTGCGTAATTTGCAGACTAATAACTCACAAAGAAATAGAATGAAATTTTTTATAGATACTGCTAACCTTCAACAAATTCAAGAAGCTCAGGACCTAGGTGTTCTAGATGGAGTAACCACTAATCCTAGTCTAATGGCTAAGGAAGGAATTACCGGAAACGATGCAATCCTTAAGCATTACGTTGATATTTGCGAAATAGTTGATGGCGATGTGAGTGCTGAAGTGATTGCAACTACATTTAAGGAAATGATTTCTGAGGGAGAAAATCTTGCCGCACTTCATCCTCAAATTGTAGTAAAAGTTCCTATGATTAAGGATGGTGTTAAAGCCATCAGGTATTTTTCTGATAGAGGAATAAGAACAAATTGTACGCTTGTATTTTCTGCGGGACAGGCTTTATTAGCTGCCAAGGCAGGAGCTAGTTATGTTTCTCCATTCATTGGAAGATTGGATGATATCTCAACGAATGGTATAGAGCTTATTCAACAAATTAGACTCATTTATGATAATTATGGGTTTGAGACTGAAGTGCTAGCAGCATCTATTCGTCATACCATGCATATTATAGCTTGTGCAGAAGCAGGAGCAGATGTTGCTACTTGTCCACTTTCAGCTATTATGGATTTACTAAAGCACCCATTAACCGATAGTGGATTGGAAAAATTCCTAGCCGACTACGCAAAAACAAAAGCCTAAAATGTTAATTAGAATCCATCCTGAAACCCCAGACCCTCGTCAGATGAAGAAGGTAACGGAAGTGCTTCAGGGTGGGGGAGTCATTATTTATCCAACTGACGGAGTTTACGCATTTGGCTGCGACATCTATAAGTCGAAGGCAGTTGAAAGGATAGCTATGTTTAAGGGTATAAAGCCTGAAAAGGCTGATTTCTCTTTCATCTTCGATGAACTGAGTCGGATTACCGAATTTGCTCGACCAGTTGATACTCCTATCTACAAACTGCTAAAGCAATGCCTGCCAGGGCCTTACACTTTTATTCTAAGTGCTAACAATCAGGTTCCCAAGCTTTTCAAGAATAATAAAAGAACCATTGGAATTAGGATTCCGGATAATAAAATTAGTAGGCAAATAGTGACTAATTTGGGCAATCCGATCATGTCGGCTTCAGTGCATGATGAAGATGAAATTCTTGAATATACTACAGATCCAGAGCTTATACATGAGCGTTACAAGGATAGAGTAGATTTAGTCATTGATGGCGGGTATGGTGCACTTATCCCTTCAACTGTTATAGATTGTAGTGAGGGATTTGCAGAATTGATTAGGCAAGGTGCGGGAGAGGTGAATATTGATTAATCCTCAATTTTAAAATCATCTCTAAATCCAATGTAATTCTGGATTTTTTTTACTCTGGGGTTGGGGTTGGGGAAATAGAAAGCCGCGTCTGAAATTCGCTTTCCATCTACTTCGACATGATAATAATTTGCTTTGCCTTTGACAGGGCAAATTGAATGATTTTCGCTTTCGATAAAGAACTTTTCTTTTACAGCTGTATGTGGGAAATATTTCTTGCCTTCCACCTGAATGGTGCGGTCACTTTCTGCCACTATTATTCCATTCCAAATAACTTTCGACATGCTGAATGAGATGAAAAGTTTATTTAAAATTAAAGGAAAATAGTTGAATAATCAAACAAATAGTTTGAAAAAATTCCCCCTTTTTTTATGCTGGATTTTCATTATTTCCCTGACGGGGGATGATTTTCCGTGGTTTAAATCTCTTCTTCTTTCTTTCGGGAGAGCTTGTACTTTTATTTTCTCCTGCATTGTGGGAAGGTTTCTTGCGGCTTTTATCAAAAGAAGATCGTGTGGAGGTGTAATCAGGGCCTTTATCAAATCCTTCAGGGAGAGAAATCTTTTCAACTTCCGACTCAATCATCTCTTCAATACGTTTGAAGCGTCTTACATCATCTGGATTGATTAATGTTATCGCTTCACCTTTAGTTTCGGCCCTCGCCGTTCTGCCTATTCGATGCACATAATCCTCCGGGTCACCGGGAACATCATAATTCACAACCAATTCAATACCTTGAACATCAATACCCCTTGAAACAACATCAGTTGCTACTAGCAAAGCGATGTGTCTATTTCTGAATTTCAGTAAAACATCCTCCCTTTGAGATTGGTCTAAATCAGAATGGATAGCACCTACATTTACACCAATTTTTCTCAATTCCTTTTCAATCTCTTTTACCCTTTGTTTTCTTCCCGCGAATAAAATCCCGCTTTTTAAATCTCTATTTTCAAACAGATTTTTCAGGAGTTGTATTTTTTGAGTGTCATATGTTAGATAGGCTGATTGCTTAATTCCGGCTGCAGGTTTCGATAGCGAAATATTAATCTGTACCGGGTCTTTAAGTAGCTTCAACGCAAGTTGCTTAATCTTAGGGGGCATTGTTGCTGAGAAGAAAAGTGTTTGTCTTTTTTCAGGCACAAAAGTCAAAATCCTATTGATATCATCAATGAATCCCATATCGAGCATTCTATCAACCTCATCAAGAACGAGATGCCTTAAGTTTGATAGATTTACATACCCCATATTTAGGTGAGAAAGCAGTTTTCCGGGAGTCGCAATCACGATTTCGGTGCCGTCTCTTAGAGCTCTTTTCTGTATTTCGAACTCTTTGCCATCGCCTCCACCGTAAACAGCTATCGAGCTTGCGGGTACGAAATAGGCAAATCCCTCAAGCTGTTGATCTATTTGTAAACCCAATTCTCTCGTTGGAACGATAATTAAAGAGTGAATACTATTTCCTGGCTTTCTTAAGGACGATTCAAGCAAGGGAAGGAGGAATGCTGCAGTTTTACCCGTTCCAGTTTGGGCACTAGCAATTAAATCTCTGCCTTTCAGAATTTCTGGAATTGCCTGCTCCTGAACAGGAGTTGGCTGTTTAAAGTTCATTGCATCCAATCCACTCAGTAACTCCTCTGAGAACCCAAACTCTGTAAATTCCATATTAAAATTCTTTTTTCAATCCTGCTTTTATTTCCGATTCACAGGGGTAATCAAATAAACAATTGACCTTTATTAATTCTGCAACTTTGTGAGGCACGTCTTTTTCCCATCCTGCAATGCCTTGCTGAATCTGACGTAAAATTTCGTCAGCATTTATATGAAGCACATCAGGATCAATATTACTAATTGCTGCTAGTTTTGAGTTGTTAAGCAAGTAATCAAGCAAGCCTCGATACATTTCATTGATTTTTAAGCTTGATAGGGTAATCGTTTCGCCTGAGCTTTTTCTAATTGCCGGATAAACGTACGCTTTTACATTAGTACCGAAAAGCATACTCAGCGCCTCTAGAAGTCCACCTCGAAGGTTGGTATATTGCTCAGGATCAAAAATCCTCTCTATATTTCTGGCTGAAAGAGCAAATCCAACAAGCTGATTTCTCGTCGCCTTAGACAAATAAGGAACGAGATACCAATAGTCGAGGAAATTGGTGATCATAACAGTATGTCCTAATGATGAAAGAATATCTACTCTGTCGAGGAAATCCTCATCATTCACATTTCCATTCGTATCGATAAGTACATTCAGAGATAGCTCACTTAAAATAATAATGCTATTGCTATCGGGCACTTCGTTTTTGAAATCAGTACTCGCTTTCACCAGCATGTCTTCATGCGCCCTTGTAAATGGCCTGAATCTTCCTGAAAGGACGAGAGCATTCTTTTTATATAAAGCCTCAGAAGGTTGAAGTACCCTTCCTTCAGGATCAAACATGGCCGTTTTGGTCAGTCCGTTTTTAACAAGTTTCAGGCTCATGAGCCTGTTATCAATATGTGATAAATCCTTCCCGCTAAAGCGGATCATATCAACTTCTACTGTTCCAGGGACAATCCCGTCTAATAAAGTCTTAATGATTTCTTCAGGTTCTTTATGCAAAAAAGCGCATGCATAAAGAAGGTTTACTCCAATTATTCCAATAGATCTTTGCTGCCAGCTGCTTTCATTATCTTTAAGAACTACATGAATAACACATTCATTAGGTTCTGATTTGGGAGTAAGCTGGAATTTAACACCAATCCAACCATGTCCTTGATTTGTTTTATGAAAATTGGTGGTTTCAACGGTATTAGCAAATGCGAAAAAGCAGGTATCTTTTGCTCTATCTGTAAGTCTTTTTTCAAGTAAGCCATATTCCTTATCAATCATTCTGATAAGCCTTTCCTCGCAAACATATCTACCTGATTCACCATAGATGGCATCAGAAAATATCATGTCGTAAGCCGACATAGTTTTAGCTACAGTGCCAGAAGCTCCGCCAGCTTTAAAGAAATTTCCGGCAGTTTCTTGCCCAGCGCCAATTTCTGCAAATGATCCGTAAAGTTGTTGATTGAGATTTATTCTTAATGCTTTCTCTTTAGCAGAAAGTTTCCTTTTCTCTTCCATAATTACCTTCTAAGGGCAAAAGTAAAGAAATAATGCGGGTAATTGAAGTGTGAATTTCTAAGCCTAGTTATAAGCGGAAACGTATCTTCAAGCTTTAAAACAAGCTTGAAGATACGTTCTTTAAGAAACAAAAAATCCCCGCTTTAGGCGAGGATTTTTATGTGATTCAGCTGGGGCTCGAACCCAGGACCACTACATTAAAAGTGTAATGCTCTACCAACTGAGCTACTGAATCGACACTTTACAATAGGCAATAGCCTTTTATTAAGCGGGTGCAAATATACATTGAAATACTTTCGAGCAAAATAAAACACGTAAAAAACTAAAGTTTCTTTTGAACCCAGGTATTATTGCTCTAATTACCAAGCTTTTCGGTTTTTTTTATTTTTTCTCCAAGTATTGGATGGCGCTCAAATTCGAGTGAATTATCAAACAATAGTCTGTACGTTACCAATGTTCGGTAAAGTATTGTTCCAAGGCTTTCTATAACACGTAGCATTTTTGGATTGAAGTCGCCAATCCATGTAAGAATTGTTTCATGGTATCTATTCATGGGCACTACATAATCTCCAGCAAAGCTAATCAAAGCACCTTCAACGCCTCTTCCCTGATAATCTCGTGAAACACCGAATACAATACCGAGCATTGTTTTTCTTTTACCGAATTTTAGATAATAGAGGAATTTTAATTTGCCAATCCAATTCATATTCCCATTTACATGAACAAAGAATTCATTTAACTCAGGAATATTAAGATAAAAGCCAATAGGTTTTTCTTCGTAGAACGCGAAAATCAGTATGTCTTTATCCATAATAGCTTTCATGGAGTTAATCATTGCTCTAGCCTGCTCAATGCGCATATTTTTAAAACCTTCGTGTCCGCCCCAAGCTGAATTATAGACTTCAAGGAAATATTCTGAAATTTTCTCGGGTTTAACACCTTTCATACAACGAACTGAAAATTTATGATCGTGACTAAGTATGTTAGCTTTCTTAACAAATAAATCCTGCGGGGGCAGCTTCATATCTCGCCAATAAACAAATTGGTTGAAGTAATTCTTAAATCCATAGTCTTCAAAAAAACCTTTGTAATAAGAAGGGTTGTAATTCATAGCATAGGATGGAGGAGAATCAAAATTCTCGGTGAGAAGACCCCAAAACTGATCTCGTTCACCAAAGTTAATTGGGCCATCCATTCCTTGCATGCCACGTTCGATGCACCAAGCTTTGCAAGTGTCAAAAAGCTTGAAAGCAGCTACTTTATCATCAATGCATTCGAAAAAACCTAAGCCTCCAATTTTATATTTTCCTGCTTTAGAGGTTTTAGGGTGGATAAATGCAGCAACTCTGCCGATATCTTTTCCCTTTTCATCTGTTAGTAGCCAACGACTTACTTCTCCTCCTAAGCGAAAGAGTTTATTTTTGGCAGGATCAAAAACCTTCTCAATGTCTTGTCTTATATGGGGAATATAGTTTGTGTCATCTTTATATATGAATGAAGGGAGATTAAGAAATCTTTTGTGAGTATTTTTATCATTTACGGCAACGAGCTGCATAAGCTTAGGCTATTTTTGCCAAAAGTAAACGATTCGGATGAAGTCCTCAGAAGTGGTTGTTATTACGGGTGCATCTTCGGGAATAGGCTTGGCTTGTGTCAATGCCTTTTTCAAGGCTGGATATAAAGTAGTAGCAGCCTCAAGAAGCCTTGATATTCTTGAAAAAACGGGCTTGGAATTAGACCCAACAGGTGAAAGATACTTTTCTGTAAAGGCAGATGTTGCTGTTGAAAATGATTGTAAAAATTTAATTCAAGAGACTATTGATAGGTTTGGGAGGATAGATGTTCTCATTAATAATGCAGGCATCACTATGCGGGCTCTTTTTGAAGAAACCGACTTAAAAGTGATGAAGCAAATAATGGATGTTAATTTCTGGGGAGTGGTTTACTGTACTCGATATGCCATGCCATACCTGCTTAAATCTAAAGGGATAATTGTTGGAATGTCATCAGTAGCAGGATATAAGGGTTTGCCAACTCGTAGCGGATATTCGGCCAGCAAATTTGCTGTAGAAGGTTTTTTAGAAGCCATACGAATTGAAAACTTGAAAAAGGGAGTTTCTATACTTATTGTAAGGCCAGGATTTGTGGCCACTAATATTAGAAACACGATGATGTCGGCTGATGGAACCCAACAAGGGATTTCACACAAGGATGAAGGTAAATCAATGCAGCCGGAGGAAGTAGCCTCTCATCTGCTTATTGCTGTTAAGAAGAGAAAGAGAACGATGATTCTATCTATGACGGCGATTTTATCTTTTTGGTTGAACAAATTTGTCCCGGCATATGTAGACAAGCAAGTCTTTAGGCATGTGGCAAATGAGAAGGACTCGCCATTGAAAGATTAATTTTTTGTAACTATTTTTTTATTTCTTCTGTATAAAAACATGCATCGAAAATGATGCTAAATTATTTTCATGTTTATTGTGGTTTATGTTGACGGGCAAAGGCAGATATTATCTGCCTTTGCTTTTTTATTTAATTACTTCCCGTTTAAATAAGACAGATTAAATAGATAAATCACATTCTCGTCAGTATTTGATAATTAGCTCGATTCTTACACACGAATCACTTAGTTCTTACTCTACAGATATTTCGTGTTTCTTTATTTAGCAGTGCATTTAGAGGTTTTTCGATGATTAAATGTCTGTTAATCCTTACTCATGTAATGTTCAAGCCCATGAACTAAACACCACCCCTTAAGTCTCAACGTACTTTGTAATCAAGAATAAGTATTCGAATTGCGGACTAAAAAGGCGAAGATGAAATGGTGTAAACTTTTACTATTATTTTTATTACCCGGGTTAACGGTACTCAGGGCACAGAGCCCCGTTTTTACTGTTAATCCAACTGGTACAGCATCAGTTTGTGCAGGAAGTAGCATTACAGTTAACTCATCTATGAGTAACGCCTTTGCTGGAACCAATTCATATGCTATCTCAACAGTGCCTTTTGCACCTTATCCTGTTCTGGGAGGTAATTCAGTTACCATGGTAGACGACCAGATAAATGGTCCCTTGCCTATTGGTTTTCAATTTTGCTTTTTTGGTAACACGTATACTCAATTTTACCTAGGTTCGAATGGCTGGATAGGTTTTACCCCTGGCCAAACGATTGCATTTACCGCGAATCCAATCCCTAACCCTGGTGTTTTCGTACCTAAAAATTGTATCATGGGACCTTGGATGGACTGGAATCCTGGAGTGGGAACCGGATCTCCTTATATAAGGTATCAAACACAAGGTATTGCTCCTTATAGAAGATTGATAGTTCAATGGACAACTGTTCCTCTATATCAATGCACAGCATCAAATGGGACCTTTCAAATTGTAATTTATGAAAGTACCAATATCATTGAAAATTTCATAACCAGTAAACCTGTTTGCTCAGTATGGGCTGGTGGAACTGCTACGCAGGGACTTCATAATATGGCTGGAACCATTGCTGTTGCAGTACCTGGAAGAAATTCATCTGTTTGGAATGTTACTAATGATGGAAAAAGATACACTCCAAACGGACCACCTAATTATACTTTAAACTGGACTTCAAATGGATTTCCTATTGGCACTGGTTCAAGTGTTACTACCACCATCAATGGTCCTGGATTAACAAGAATTATCGCAAGAGCTAATTTCCAATGCAGCAATCTTATATTATACGACA
>JBBEBC010000102.1:0-20182 GCA_040882555.1 Bacteroidia bacterium | reverse complement strand
ATGCTATCAGTACTTTCTCGCTTTTCTTTTTGGTTACCGCAAGGATGATCACAATCAATGCAGAACTTACCTTATACGTTTTAGTCCCATTGCCTATTTTGGCAATAACAATTTATTTAGTGAATAGCTTCATCATCAAGAAAAGTGAAGCAGTCCAAAAACAACTATCAGTAATTTCTTCCTATGTACAGGAAATGTTTTCCGGCATTCGTGTCATAAAAGCCTATAATAGAGAGACGTTTACGCGAGATGTTTTTGAAGAAGAAGCCATTAAATACAAGGATAGAAATATCGAACTAGTAAAAATTAATGCATTGTTTTTTCCAATGATTATTTTACTCATTGGACTAAGCACTTTAATCACTATGTTTGTAGGTGGACAGAAAGTGTTTTCAGGTGAAATTACCACCGGTACAATTGCAGAGTTTATTCTTTATGTAAACATGTTAACCTGGCCGGTAGCCTCTATTGGATGGGTAACTTCTATTGTCCAAAGAGCAGCCGCATCTCAGACTAGAATCAATGAATTTCTAAATAGAACTCCTAGTATTGTTAACCCTAGTCATGTACCAATTGAAGTGAATGGTAGCATTGAATTTGAAAACGTTAAATTCATTTACCCGGATAGTGGTATTGAAGCTCTTAGTTCTGTGAGCTTTAAAATCAGCACGGGTAAATCTCTTGCTATTGTTGGTAGAACGGGTTCTGGAAAATCTACTATTGCGGCACTTCTATGCAGGTTGTACGATACTTCAAACGGAGAAATTAGAATAGATAATTTACCAATTAAAGGTATCAACCTAGATTCATTGAGGAGTTCAATTGGATATGTTCCTCAGGAAGTTTTCCTCTTCTCTGAAACAATTGGGAATAATATTTCTTTCGGTTTGAAAAATGCAAGTGAATATGATAATGTAAGTCAACAGGTTGAAGAGGCAGCTAAAGATGCCAGCATTTATGAATCAATTTCAGATTTTCCCGAAGGGTTTAGTACACGAGTAGGAGAGAGGGGCTTAACGCTTTCAGGTGGCCAAAAACAAAGAATTTCAATAGCCAGAGCGCTTATAAGAAAACCTAGTATTTTGATTCTTGATGATTGTTTAAGCGCTGTCGACACGGAAACAGAAGAGAAAATTCTTCAAAGCATCAAAAAGCACATGGCAAATCGCACGACCATTATTATATCTCATCGTATCTCCTCCGTGATGCATTGCGATTCGATCTTGGTTCTCGAAGAAGGTATGATTGCCGAGCAAGGCACCCATCAAGAACTTCTTGCAAAGGATGCTATTTATGCTGATATGTATCAAAAGCAACTCCTTGAAGAGGAGGATAAAACAGCCTGATTTTATCGTTGTTCGAGTCCTTTTTGTGGCTTTTTCTTTTGGTCGCCTTCATTTAAGCCATCATTACGCATATCAATATTTGTTTCTAAAATCCACCTGCCTTTTACCCAGGTGTAGACATCATAAGTGAAGTCAGGAGAATAAAACTCAAACTGATCTTTTTGTGATATTTCAATTGGCGATAAATGATCAAAAACTATCTTGTCGCCTTTTAACCAGAACTTTAGGCTCATGCTGGCTTTTTCACTATACTCAAATATTTTGCGGTATTCCAAGCGTTTACCTTGAAAAATTGGTGCTCCGAAACTTAGCTTTTCTGATGCTAAATCAAATTGTAAAACTTCTATTACCTTCTTATTGCTAAAAGCGTCATTCCCATTCCATCCTAGAAGAATATAGTACTCTTTTTTTCTGCGCTTCTTTTTAATGAGATCATAGTAAACAGCACCGGGCCATGATTCAGGTCCAAGTTTTTTAGTTTCTATCTTGGACCTGTCGAGTCCGCCATCAACTAAAACCAAAACCTTATTCACCTTATCCTTCAGGAAAATAACTCTGCCGTAAAATTTAATTTCTCCCTTATTCAGGGGAAGGCTCCAAGTAAATATTCTAAATTTTTTATCTGGGGAGATAAGCGCTGAAAGACTTTTGATTTCACTTAAATCAGCATCAATAAGCTTAGAATCGTTTGAAATTAAGCTGTCAATTTTTCTTTCGAACTCTTTACTAGCCTCAACTCGCTCTGATTCAATAGCTGAATTGAGCATTGTTTGACCCGTTTTCTCTAGAATGGAAAAATAGTCCTGAGCCGATATATTGCAGAAATAAAAAAGTAACAGATATAAATAAGGCTTCTTCATTATAGCTTAGTAACGACTAAACCACTGAGAATTGGTATAGGTACCTAAAATCTTTCCTTGAAGACTCTTCCCAACAAAGGCATTATTAACAGAAAGGCTATGAAGCATTGACTTTTCAATTAACTGATTGGTGCCTCTATCAATCAACGCAAAATCTGCTAGTTCGCCCTTGTTGATAGTCTTAGGTTCGAGTGATAATAGTTTCCTCGGATTATGGCAAAGCACATTTACCAAATCTTCTGTTGCCATATCATTCATAACTGTAAGGGCAGCTTGTAACAAGGTTTGAGTTCCTGACATACCATAAGCTGCATAATCGAATTCAACATCTTTAAATTCAATTGTTTCTGGTGAATGATCTGAGGAGATCACATCGATTACTCCAGATTTAATCCCATTTTTTAAAGCAGCTCGGTCAGCCTTTGATCTTAGCGGGGGCCAAACTTTGTAAATCGAATCGAAGTTGGTTAAATCATCATCTGTGAAATACAGATTTGGAATGAAAGCGCTGCAAGTAAGTGCAATGCCTTTTCGTTTCGCCTCTGAAATAAGATTTACGCTGCCAGCTGATGAAATCCCTGCAATGTGAATATTTACCTTATTATACTCTGCAATAGCAATCAATTTAGCTACTGATATTTCTTCAGCCATAGCAGGGTGTCCCTTCATTCCTAGCTGCACAGAAACTTCTCCCTCATGAACATTGCCGCCCATTCTCAAACCACTCTCATCGGCATGAAAAATTAGTGAACCCCCAGAAACTTTGCTGTATTGAATAGCTAGATGAATAAGGAGTGCATTATCGGCGGGAGCTTTGTTATCAGAAAATGCAATCGCTCCACCGAGAAACATATCATACATCTCTGCCAAATTTTTCCCCTTTCCTTCAATAGAAATATTACCAGCAAATTGAAAGTCTAGAGCAAGATTTTCTGTCTTTCGTTTTTTGAACTCTAATTGACCACGATTATCAGTAGATGGCTTATGCGATGGCATAACTAACATGCCAGTGACACCGCCAAATAAACCTGATTGAGATAAGCTTGAGAAAGTTTCCTTGACTTCTTCACCGGGTTCACCACAGTTGACTTGAAAATCAAATACTCCAGGCATAATCTCAAAGCCTTCAGCATCTATGACTTTTATCTCAGACTCATCAATCTTACCGATTTGAATTTCTGCTATCCTCCCGTCTTTAATTAAAATATCGCAAACATTCCCATTATTAGCGCTCAATGGGTCACTCACTTTACAATTACGGATAAGGATATCCATCATTTTCATCTTCTAAACCTTATTAGAATAGTTTCGATACCTAAGAAAATCAAAGCAAGAATAATAAAAACCTTCCAAAGCTGCTTACCCTGATCAGCAAGTAATATTTCCGTTGGGAGTTCATTCGATGAACCGTCGGTTAACGAAAACTTACTTAGGCCGGCTTCATTAGCTTTTGCTTGTAATTCAGCTTCAGAGAGTACTTCAGGATTAGATTCTAGCCTGTTGTAATTAAAAGATACTAATCCGAGAACTGAATCACCTTGTACAATCTTATAATTTCCAGCCTCTAATGTGCTACTCTTACTATAAATAGTCATTTTACCATCCACAATTCTATGCTCAGGTATAACTTCAAATTTATCATCCAGAGATACAATTTTAACTGGTACGTCTCCGCTCTGAGCCAATGAGGCAATTTCAATCGCGTTGTCATCACCCAGCTCATAATAAAGTCTGCTAATAGGAATGCTGTAAAGTGCTATCTTATAAAAGGTTGGAATGAAAATAGCATGTTTTTGAAGAGTACTTGCTTCATCTTTCAACGGAACAGCAGAGCAGTAAAACTTACCTTTGCCTTCAGAATAAGAGGCCATAAATAAATCACCACTTTGGAGAGTCATCAAAACGTCTTCGGCCGATCTTGAAGAAGAATTAAAAGGGAAATAATTTAGAACATCTGGCAAATCAAGACTTTCCTGTTTTCTTTCAAAAACATCGTCATATATTGGATTAAGTTGATTCAACTTTCCTACTTTCTGCTTTTGCTCAGATTTACCTTTATAAATCCCTCCTCCAATACCAGA
Source organism: Bacteroidia bacterium (assembly GCA_040882555.1). GTDB lineage: Bacteria > Bacteroidota > Bacteroidia > M30B66 > M30B66 > M30B66. Next base: position 15,895 of record JBBEBC010000102.1, on the reverse strand, counting down.
ACTTAGTCTATTTAAATCTTCAGATTTTGACTGTAGTGAAGGAAGTAGAATTAAACTTCCACCTTGGTTAACATATTTTTTTAGCTCAAGTATTAATCCTGAGGATAGCTTTTCTGGCTCATTCAAAATAATGAGGTTCTTATTTTGCAGAACTGAATAATCAAGTCCTGTCTCAGAAACATTTTCAACGTCAAATAATGGCTTGCCTGCATATAGTTGACTAAGAAAAGCACTTTCCTCAGAACCATTTATAATCATGATCCTAATTTTCTCAGGCACTTGATAAGAAAAGTATAAGACATCATCAAAGCTCACTGGAAAGTCATTTATTCTTAATTCTCCGTTATGATTCCCTTTTGATGGAGTTGTAAATGATACTATTGAGTTTAATAGGGAATCGCCACCAGCACTTATGCTTTCCAAGCCCCTTTCAATTCCATCAATACTCAGTTTAATAGGTAAATTATCAAACCGCTTTGAAGAGTAATTCCTGACAGAGAATTGAAGCTGGTCGGCCTGATTCTGCTCTCTGTAAGGCGAATCAAACCAAGCCGAATCAACACTAATATTGTCATTGATTCCCGCACTCAGCTTTATAAAATTGTATGAAGTGGAGGTGTCTGGTTTTAATTCAGTAAAAAGAGAAGTTGAACGTTGAAAGTCAGATAAAAGGTAAATGATACCTTCTTTTTGGCTGTCCTTTATATTTTGCTGTTGCTTAATGATAACTTTATCGAGGCTTCTAATTGCAGAACCTGTCTTAATTTCTCCAAGGCGTTCTGAAAATTGGTCAATACTGAGCCAATTCATCTGTCTGCCTTCCATTTCATTGGTTATCAGCTGAAATCTATCTGAAGCTTTATATGATTTTGCTATTTCAAGTGCATGTTTTTTTGCTAATTCAAGCAGGCTGGCACTTTCACCTTGAGATTCCATTGAAAATGAATTATCAATGTAAATGCTTATAACTTTTTCACCTTGATTTCCAGTAAATTCATTAGGAATATATGGTTGGGCAAAGGCTAAAACTAGCGCTGCTAATGCGAGGCATCGTGACAAAAGTATAAGCAGCTGCCTAAGTCTTGAACGAGATTGTGTTTCTTTTTTTATCTCCCTTAAAAAGCGAACATTGGTAAAGAAGACGGTCTTAAAACGTCGGAAATGGAATAAGTGTATCAGAATCGGTATTACGAGACTGAAGAGTGCCCAAAGAAACTGAGGATTCGCGAATTTCATTAACGGCCAAATATACAAGCAATTTCCAATGAATCAGAAGCAGATTTTCTAAGTGTTTCAAATAACTTTGCTTTACAAGATTTTAGTATTGATAACCAAAGAAAGATTAAGATTATTATTGAATTTGCCCCTGCCGGGGGAAGTTTCTCAATGGAAAATGGCTCCTCAAGGCAGAAATATGCGGTTTGAGCTAAACTCTAGAACCTTGAAAAGAGCAGCTGTTCTAATTCCCTTTTTGGAAAAGGATGCAAAACCACATATTCTACTCACCTTGAGAAGCGTTTATGATGGAATTCATAGTGCTCAAGTAAGTTTTCCAGGTGGTAAGTTCGAAGAGAGTGAATCTGAAGCTAGAATTGTTGCATTAAGGGAAGCTGAAGAAGAAATAGGCATTGTTGCTTCACAAATTGAAATAATTGGCTCACTTTCTCCATTAGTAATACCTGTTAGCTCAATGCTGGTTTACCCTATTGTAGGTTGGATAAAAGGAAGTTTTCAATATAAACCAAATCCTAGAGAAGTTCAACGTGTAATTGAGTATCCTATTGAAGGATTCACTAACGACAGAATAAAAAGCTCAAATGATATCTTAAGAATTAAGGACCAAATCGTTCCAGTTCCTTATTTTGATGTTGAAAATGAAAAAGTCTGGGGCGCAACAGCCATGATTATTAGCGAATTGATTGATGTTATTCAATCAAAAAGAATCATTGACTAAGATTCCTTAATGCAAATTTTATAATTATTAGAAGTACAACTCCACCACCTATCAGAAAGGTAATCCAAGTTATATTCCCAAATTGTTTCCTATTTACCTTTTTGTCCTTATTGAAAGTCCAAATAAGAATTCCTATAAAAACAATAGTAAATACTGCAGCAAAAATCCAGTGATAAGGCGTGATATCCATAGAAATAAAAAAGGCCGGTAAACCGGCCTAATAAAACAATAAAATTCTTATTAATGTTTTATGGTTATTCGGCTAGCCTTGCTTGTTTTGCCAGCTTCACGAATAACATAAAAGTAAACACCTGCTTTTAAATTGTAAGCAGGAATATTTATAGAGCCCTCCTTTTGACGAATGTCAAAATTTGATACTCGAACACCCAACATATTATATAGTTCAAGGCTTGCACCCGAGCTGAAGTTTACGTTTTTATAAGCAATAGTTAATTTATCATTTGCTGGATTAGGAAAAGCGCTAACTGTAGATATGTTTGAAGTTAAATCGTTAATTCCAACCGTAGCAGGATCAAAAACAGCACTAACTAATAATGAATCATTAGGGTTATCTTCTCTGTAAAAAACAAAATTGACAATCGCTTCACCTGTTGCACCGTTATCTCTGTAGTAACCATGGAACTCAGTAATTGTGCCGTTCGGTTCTGCCGTTAAAGGTGAAGGAGATACGATTACTGCAGGGCTGTAACATTGTGCCCAACAAAAGAATGTTATCGAGCCTGTTGGCATCGTTTGAACATCGCTTCTAACTAATACATTGATAGTTTCTCCAGTTAAATTCCTGATGTTTCCTTTAATAGCAATAGCATCTTGTAAAGGATCATAGAAATTGCTGACTACGTTTTCTATTTGTAGACTTTGAGCAAATGAACTGAATGAAACAATGAAAGATAGAATTATGAGAAGTAGACTTTTTTTCATTTTTTAATATTTGAAACAAATATAGCAAACTCTGTGCAAAAAATCACTCGATTTAAATCTGGACTTAGTTTTTTTGCCTGATGACGAATTTATATGCCAATTATTACGAATTGCATATCTAGTTTACACATTCGCCCTTCCTTATTTTTTTTTTTTTGATAAAAAATAAATTGTCAACAGATGAATAAATATTTACATTTGTTAGTTACAAAATCACATTTGGAATTACCATAACTTATAAATCTCATGAAAAAACTTTTTACTTTTTTGTTGGTGACAGGTCTAGGTCTTACTGCATACTCTCAGTCTCAACGTATGGTTTTAATCGAAGAAGGATCAAATGCTTCTTGTGCACCTTGCGCCGCACAGAATCCTGCATTTAAGGTGCTTTTAGATGCAAATTTATCAAAAGCAGTGTCTATTAAATATCAGTTGTATTTTCCAGGCTTCGATCCAATGCATAACCATAATCCTACTGAGGCAAATGGCCGCTTTGACTCTTATTATTCTCAGAACGGAGTTCCAACAGCTATGATTGATGGGGTAGTTCCTAGTTTTGGAGGTAATCCTTATAACGGAGCTCCAGCGGGGTATTCTCAAGATCTTATTGATACACGTTATGCTGTGCCTGCACAATTTGACATGGAACTTACTTACTCACTTACTCCTGAGTCAATCACTGTTAATGCTACGGCAACATGCACCGAAGCAACATCAGGAAATTTCAAGATGAGAATTGCTGTTATCGAAAAGCATATTGAATTTGCTACTGCTCCGGGATCTAATGTAGAAAGAGATTTCTATAATGTAATGAAGAAGTTTCTACCTAACCACAATGGAATCAATATGGCTGCTACCTACGCTGTAGGGGAAACATTTACTACAGAGCAGAGTTGGACATTGGCTAACGTTTATGATATCAACGAAATAGCTGTCGTTGCTTTTATCCAGAAAGACGATGACAAAAGCGTAATGCAAGCTGTTATGGCACAGGATATTCCTGTTGTTCCTATTTACACAAATGATGCTGTTGCATCATCAGTTATAGGTGTTGATGGTTTTACTTGCGAAGGTTCTATTAATCCTCAAGTTGTTATTCAGAATTACGGTTCTGATGCATTAACTTCATTGAACATTGCATATGAAATTAATGGAACTACTGGTTCTATGCCTTGGACAGGAAATCTTGGATTTTTCGAATCAACTACTGTTAACTTAGGAAGCATCTCATTCACACCTGATGCAGATAACGTATTGAACGTTACAACAAGTAATCCTAATGGTGCAACGGATGAAAATTCACAGAATAATGCTGTCAATGCTGTTGTAAATATTGCAGTATACTCTACTCTTGGTATCACAGTTGAAGTTAAAACAGATTATTACCCTGGAGAAACTAGCTGGGAGATTGCTGAAGATAACGGAACTGTTGTTGCCTCTCACCAGTATGTTGCAGGTACTGCTGATTCATTTGGCGGTGGCGGTGCAGATGCAACTAAAACTCATACGCATCCAGTTACTTTAGACGTAAGTAAGTGTTATACTTTTACATTGTCTGATTCTTACGGTGATGGTATGTCATACTCAGGTGGTGTTAGTGGCGCTACTCCATATGGATACAGAATTCTAAATTCTGGAGGAAGTCCAATAATCACTCAGCAAGCAAATACATTCAATTTTGGAGATGAAACTCTGAGTGCTCTGCGTACTGATGAGGCAAGCAGCATTGGAAATGTAAACGAGTTTACATCATTCAATCTATATCCTAATCCGGCTAAAGATTTAGTTCGTATTGAATTAAGTCTTACAAAACCAGAAACTGTTACTGTAGAAGTATTCGATATGCTTGGCCAAAGAGTTAAATTCGAGCAGTTCAATGAAGCTGGGAATGGTATTTCTGTTCTTCCTTTGAATGTTTCTGAATTATCATCAGGCATCTACACAGTACGTGTTGGTTCTGATTCTTCGCAATCAATTAGAAACTTTACTGTTGCTAAATAATCTTTGTGAGCAATAAATGCTCATTATTATCATTATTACTAAAAAAACCGGGTCAATTCGCCCGGTTTTTTTAGTTTTACAAATCATCTAATGACTATGAAATACATATCAATTTTACTCATCCTCTTATCGCTTGTTTCTCAAGCTCAAATCCTTGATAATAAAAGACCTATGCCGGAGGTTGATGTTAAATCTATCGATGGAATGAATATCAATACAAAGGATTTTGAGAATGGAGATGCTCCAATTATTATTTCTTTTTGGGCTACTTGGTGTAAGCCATGTGTAACAGAGCTTACAAATATTGCAGAGGTTTATGAAGAATGGCAAGAAGAGACTGGTGTTAAACTTATCGCAATCTCTATTGATGATGCCCGAAACCAAACAAAGGTTGCTCCATTCGTAAACGGGAAAGGTTGGGATTATGAAGTTTATCTTGATCCTAATGCTGATTTAAAAAGAGCTCTCAATGTAAATTTGGTTCCGCACACTTTTTTGCTTGATAAAAACAAACAAATAGTTTGGCAACATAACAGTTATGCTGAAGGAGATGAAGAGCATCTTTATGAATTAGTTAAAAAACTAGCTGAGGGCGGCGAAGTATCTGAACCATGATTACAAATCTATTGCGGGTTTTAGCCTTATTGATTATAGTTTTTAGTTTTACTAAAGCTCAAGGGCAACAGCAATCAGCGGGGGAGTTGCATGGTAATTTTCAAGTAGATGCTCAATATTATAACAAAGATTCCTTAATAGGAGCTCCAGTAGTTCCAGAGAAAGTGCTTACGAATGGATTTATGAATCTGTGGTACACCAGAGGCGATTTCTCTGCAGGAATTAGGTATGAGAGCTATCTTAATGTTATGCAAGGTTTCGATCCACGATATAGAGGCACAGGAGTTCCATTTCGATTCGCCTCTTACAAAAACGATAATTTTGAAGCTACCGTAGGGAACTTCTATGAGCAATTCGGAAATGGAATCCTTCTTAGGGCATATGAAGAAAGAGGTTTAGGTTATGATAATGCTTTTGAAGGTGTTCGAGTTCGTTATCAGCCAACTAGAGGTGTTTATTTGAAAGGATTAATTGCTCGTCAAAGAACCTTCTTTACCCTTAGCCCAGGGATTGTTAGAGGTTTTGATGCAGAGGTAAATTTGAATGAGCTCATTTACCCAAACACCGTAAAGAAGACTATCGTTGTCTTGGGGGGGGGAATAGTAAGTCGCTTTCAAACTGATCAAGATCCGATCTATAATTTACCTGAAAATGTTGGTGCTTTTGATGCACGGTTAAATGTGATTAGGGGCAAGGTGAATTTCTTAGCTGAATATGGTTATAAATACAATGATCCAAATGCGACAAATGGTTTAATTTATGCCCCAGGTCAGGCCTTATCAGTAACTACTACTTATTCAACCAAAGGATTCGGATTGCTTCTGGCAGCTAAACGGCTAGATAATTTTGATTTTAGATCTGATCGCACCGCTGCTGGTATTGGGGCTAATATTAACTTTCTTCCGGCTTTAACCAGACAGCATACGTACAACCTTCCAGCCACAATCTACCCTTATGCAACGCAGCCCAATGGAGAAATGGGATTTCAGGCAGAATTATCCTATAAAATAAAAAACGGTTCATTATTAGGTGGCAAATATGGAACAGAAATTACTGTAAACTTCTCAGGCACGAATGGTATCATAAAAAACCCAACATCTAATGATACTCTTGGCTATACAAGTCCGTTTTTTAAAGCCTCAAATGAAATGTTTTTCAGGGATTTTCATGTGGAAATTCATAAAAAGTTCAACTCCAAGTTAAAGGGTACATTTATGTACTTAAATTGGGTTTATAATAAAGATGTTGTGCAAGGTCTGGCAGGGTTTGGGACCATATTTGCAGACATGGCTGTGGTTGATATTTCATATAAACTAGCTAAAAGGCATACCCTGCGACTAGAAACTCAAGCGCTGATAAGTAAACAAGACTTAGGAAGTTGGGCCATGGCTTTATTGGAATATACCTATTCGCCCCATTGGTTTGTTGCAGTACTTGATCAATTTAACTACGGGAATCCAAATTCTGATCTGCAAATACATTATGTAACTGGAAATGCAGGTTATACGAACAATGGCAATAGAATTATGTTACAATACGGAAGACAAAGAGCAGGAATATTTTGTGTTGGAGGTGTATGTAGAAATGTGCCAGCTTCTAACGGGTTTTCAATTTCTCTCTTGAGTTCATTTTAGAATAACTGAGGTTTTTGTAACTTTATAGTTGAAAAAAAAATAAAAAATGAAAATATCAATTTCATTATATCTTGCCTTAACCATTGCTGCCTTTAGTAGTTGCGATAAAGTTGAAGGTCCTTTTGGAAACACTTCCAGCTCTAACGGAGGGGGAGATACTACAGTGCAAATTATTAGGAAAGTTTTAATTGAGGATTTCACAGGTCATACCTGTGGGAACTGTCCTAGAGCAGCAGAAAGTCTCAATCAAATAGAGAATCTGTATGGTAATCAAGTTGTTGCTATAGCAGTTCATGCAGGTTTTTTTGCTGAACCAACAGGAACATTTTTCTCTACAGATTACAGAACTACAATTGGAAATGATTTAGATGTGGCTTTTGGAAATTCAGCAGCAGGCTTACCAAATGGATTAATTAACAGAAAATCTTACGATGGACAGACAATTCTTCAGCATACAGATTGGGCTTCAAAAACCAGCGAATGGATAAATTTGCCACCTGAAGCGTCTATTAGAACTACACCCACATTTGATGAAGGCTCAAGACAACTATCGATAAGCGTAAAAACAACTTTCCTTCAGCAAATAGATGAGTCCTTGAATATTGTATATTATTTAACTGAGGATAGCATACAAAGTGCTCAAAAAGATTATGATTTAGATGCGCAGTACGACCCTAACTATTATCATCGGCATGTCCTTAGAGGAAGTATAAATGGAGCTTGGGGCCAAGTATTAGGAGATGGTGTTAGTTATACATCAGGAGAGGAATTGACTACAAATGTTAGCTACAGTATCCCTGCAAACTGGAACTCAAGTAAAGTAGCTGTAGTTGCTATTTTATACAAAACCTCAAATAATGAGGTAGTACAGGTGGAAGAAACTAAAATTCAGTAGAATGAGAGATTTCTATAGATTAACCCGGGTGCTTCTTTGCTCCGGGTTTTTTCTTTTAATGCAAGGAAATATAACAGCTCAAGGTTTTGATGCCGGCTTAATCATCGGTTTTAACACAAGCCAAATTTCTGGAGATGATCTTGGTGGTTTCGACAGAATAAGTCCCAATGCTGGTATTTTTGTTAAAAGGCAATTGAAAGATAAGTTTAGTCTTCAATTGGAAATGACTTATTTAGGCAAGGGAAGTAAAGCGAATATTGGACCTGATGACCCGGCTACAGCATATTATCTTTTACGAACTCATTATATTGAAATTCCTATTCTTTTCCAGTTTCAGTTCTCTAACAAAATTATTTTTGAGGCTGGTCCATCCCTCGGAGTTTATATTGGGCATAAAGAAGAGGATATAAATGGAGAATTTGTTGGGGTTCTGAAAGCTAGGGAGCAATTCAAACGTTTTGATCTTTCAGGGAATCTTGGTGTTATTTGGAAATTCAACGATAAGTGGGCTTTAAATGTGAGAGGCTCTAACAGTATTTTACCAGTTAGAAACTTTGATCAACAGGCAAGTTTTCGACTTACAAGAGGTCAGCTGAATAAGAGTATTATGGGTAGAGTTTTTTATACATTTTAATTAAGATTGATGAAGATAGCAGTAGGTATAACTGGAGCCAGTGGTTCGATATATGCTCAGCAATTGCTTCTCAAATTAGGTGCTTTACAGGATCAAATTCATGAAGTTGGAGTTGTTTTCAGTTCAAATGCCAAGGATGTTTGGAAGTTTGAATTAGAAAATGAGGACTATAATAATATCCCTTTCAAAGTTTATGAAAAGAGTGATTTTTTTGCTCCTTTTGCCTCTGGTTCTGCTGGTTATGATACAGTTATAATATGTCCATGTTCCATGGGAACCATGGGAAGAATCGCGGGTGGAATTTCTGATGATTTAATTACTCGTGCCGCTGATGTTGCACTTAAGGAAAGGCGTAAATTGATTTTGATGGCAAGAGACACTCCCTATAATCTTATTCATTTGAAGAATATGACCTCCTTAACAGAGGCTGGAGCAATTATATGCCCTGCAACTCCGTCATTTTATAGCCGACCTAAAAGCATGGAAGAACTTGCTCTAACGGTTGTGGACAGAATATTGGATCTTGCTGGATTGAATCAGCCAACCTTTAGGTGGGCATCAAACAAATAACTTTGTTTAATCTGTTTTAAGAAGATGAATTGTACTTTTCAACTTCTGATATCCAGCTCTTTTTACCGCTGAATTTTTAAATACTTTTTGAAAAATCTCTTCGGTCAATTCCATCCATTCATCAGATTTCATTTCAAGTAAGCCAGTATTGGGAGAAAACTCCTGAATTGAATGATTTTCTGAGAATCTGTTCCAAGGGCAAACTTCTTGGCATATATCGCAACCAAACATCCAGTTACTCATTTTACTTTTCCAGGACTCATCAATAGAATTCTTCAATTCAATTGTTAGGTAGGATATACACTTACTACCATCTACCTTATATGGCTCTATAATCGCCTCCGTTGGGCAGGCATCAATACAACGAGTGCAGTTTCCACAGTAATCTTTAATAGGTCCATCAGGCGCTAATTCAAGATCTATAATAAGCTCAGCAATAAAGAAAAATGAACCTGATTGCTTATTAATTAAGTTACTGTGCTTACCAATCCAACCTAATCCAGCTTTTTTTGCCCACGCCTTATCCATCACTGGGGCTGAATCAACAAACACTCGTCCGTCAATCTCACCAATCTCAGTTCTTATATCAAAAAGTAAATCCTTTAGTTTTCGCTTAATAACAAAGTGATAATCCTCACCAAATGCATATTTAGATATTCGTGGAGCATTTTCATCTTCTTGAGTTTTATCAGTAGAATAGTTTAGCAAAAGTGAAATGACTGATTTTGCTCCTGGAACAAGGAGGGTAGGATCAATCCTTTTATCAAAATGGTTTTCCATGTAATGCATTTTTCCATGCATCCCTTTGCTTAACCAGTTTTCTAAATGCCGTGCTTCGGATTCTAATTTTTCAGCTTTTGATATTCCTACAAATTCAAATCCTTGCTTGTAAGCAAGCTCCTTAATAATCTTACTTCGACTAATTGCAATTTGATCAGCATTGGTCATGAGCCAGAATTATTCTTTGTCAAATAAACCTCTTTGACGAGCTATACGACTCATTCCCAAATGTTTAAAAGCCAAATCTGTAACTTCTCTACCTCTTGGAGTCCGGGAAATAAAACCTTCCTGAATTAGAAATGGCTCATATACTTCTTCTATTGTTTCAGAGTCTTCGCCACAGGCCATTGCCAATGTATTTAAGCCAACTGGCCCTCCTTTGAATTTCTCAATTAAGGTTCTAAGAATTCGATTATCCATTTCATCCAAACCATGCTTATCAACATGTAAGGCATCCAAGGCAACATCTGTTATTTCTTTGGATATTTTACCATTACCCTTGACCATGGCGAAATCTCTAACTCTTCTTAATAGAGCATTCGCAATTCTCGGAGTTCCCCTGCTTCTGCAAGCTATTTCTTTCGCAGCGTCGGGTTGAATATCTATGTTTAAAATCATACTAGCCCTTTTTATTATTTTAGTTAATAAAGCATGATCATAATAACTCAATCTTGAATTTATTCCAAAACGTGCTCTCAAAGGCGAAGTAAGCAATCCCGACCTAGTTGTAGCTCCTATTAATGTAAATGGATTTAACTCAATCTGAATAGTTCTGGCATTAGGACCGCTCTCTATCATTATATCAATCTTATAATCTTCCATTGCTGAATAGAGATATTCTTCAACAATAGGACTTAAACGATGTATCTCGTCAATAAATAAGACATCATGAGCTTCTAAATTAGTTAATAGTCCTGCTAAGTCGCCAGGCTTATCTAGAACAGGGCCTGAAGTTGTCTTGATACTAACTCCTAGTTCATTTGCAATAATTTGTGCAAGAGTCGTTTTTCCTAATCCTGGAGGGCCATGAAGCAAAACATGATCGAGAGCCTCGTCTCTCATCCTAGCAGCTTCAACAAAAATTTTCAGGTTATCCAAAACGGCTGGCTGCCCTGCAAAATCATCAAAAGAGGCAGGACGTAGCACTTTTTCCAGTTCTCTGTCTTTGGCAGTCAGATGATTTATTTCGGGATTTAGATTTGGATTCATAAACTGCAATATACGATTGGCTATGCTTTAAATGACAAACGTCCCTCAGAGTGAAGGACGTTTGTCATAAATTTATTTAGAAAGAAATCAATGTTCTCCTTCGGCTAATTCTTTTTCTGTCATTGGAACGTTCTGAGGTACAAAATCCTCATCTCTATCCGGCTTGCTGTAATCATATGGCCAACGATGTACTTCTGGTATTGCACCGGGCCAGTTTCCATGAACATGTTTTACTGGGGCAGTCCATTCCAAAGTATTAGAGCGCCAAGGATTCTGAGGTGCTTTTTGACCTTTGAAAATACTGTAAAAGAAATTGAATAAGAAAATTGCTTGAGCAGTAGCTGCAAGAATAGCAAACCAAGTTACTAAGACATTGATATCTACAAGGTCGTTGAAAATTGGAAACTCAGTATTCGAATAATAGCGTCTTGGTACACCAGCCATTCCTAAGAAGTGCATAGGGAAGAACACACCATAGGCGCCTGCAAAAGTTAACCAAAAGTGAGCAAAGCCCATTTTCTTATTCATCATCCTTCCGAATAAACGTGGAAACCAATGATAGATACCTGCAAACATACCAAAGATAGCAGCAGAACCCATTACAAGGTGAAAGTGAGCTACCACGAAGTAAGTATCATGAATATTTATATCTAATGCAGAATCTCCAAGAATCAAACCTGTTACTCCACCTGTAATGAAGAAAGATACCAATCCAATAGCGAATAGCATTCCGGGTGTAAACTGAAGATTACCTTTCCACAAAGTAGTAATGTAATTGAAAGCCTTAACAGCTGATGGGATTGCAATTAACAGCGTGGTGAACACAAATACAGAACCTAAAAATGGATTCATACCAGTGATGAACATGTGATGCCCCCAAACGATGAATGATAAAAATGCAATTCCAAGAATAGAAGCAATCATCGCCCTATAACCGAAAATTGGCTTACGTGCATTGGTAGCAATTACCTCAGATGTGATTCCTAGAGCAGGAAGTAATACAATATATACTTCTGGGTGACCAAGGAACCAAAATAAGTGTTCGTATAGAATAGGACTTCCGCCATTGTATTCTAAGGCCTGACCTCCAATATAGATATCGCTTAGGTAAAAACTAGTTCCGAAGCTGCGATCAAAAATCAAAAGTAAAGCGGCAGCAAAAAGCACTGGAAAAGATAGTACCCCAAGAATAGCAGTTACAAGAAATGCCCATATTGTAAGAGGAAGTCTTGTCATAGACATTCCTTTTGTTCTGAGATTAATAATAGTAACAATATAATTTAATGATCCAAGAAGTGAGGAAATTATGAAGAGCGACATGGATGCAAGCCACAAAGTCATCCCTAATCCTGAGCCCGGCATGGCTTCTGGCAAAGCTGATAATGGTGGATACACTGTCCACCCGCCAGAAGCTGGTCCTGATTCAATAAAAACAGAAGAAAGCATTACAACTGAAGAAGCAGCAAAGAACCAAAATGAAAGCATATTCAGAAATCCTGAAGCCATATCTCTCGCACCGATTTGAAGTGGAATCAATAGATTCGAAAATGTACCACTTAAACCGCCTGTTAATACGAAGAAAACCATTATGGTTCCGTGTATTGTTACTAATGCAAGATAAAAATTGGGATCAAGAACTCCACCAGGAGCCCACTTACCTAATATAGGTTCTAAAATCGGAAAACTCTTTCCTGGCCAAGCTAATTGCAGACGAAATACAATTGACATCATCATCGCAATAACAGCCATAAAGATTGCTGTTATTAAAAACTGCTTCGAGATCATTTTGTGATCCTGAGAGAAAATGTATTTCGAAATGAATGTTTCTTCATGATGATGTTCATCCGCATGACCATGCGCATGATCAACATGAGTTGTTTGAACATTTAGTTCCTCGTTGTGAGTTGAATCCATTGCTGACATATCCTTCTTCTTCTTTATTTGTTTATAACAACTGAAATTGTAGAGAGTTCAATTGGTAATATTATTTTTTTTCTAATTCTGCCGTAGGCATAGTTGCCTGAGTTTGCATCCAGTTTTTTTGTTCAGACATCCAAGTATTAAATTCTTCCTCAGACTCTACAATTATGTCCATTTGCATGTTATAATGCGCTGCACCACATATCTTGTTACAAAGTAATACATAGTTGAACTTGTCATTACCAAGCTTTTTACGCATTTCTTTTGTTGTGATAGTTGGTATAAATTCAAAGGATGTTTCCATGCCAGGCACACAATTCATTTGCGCTCTAAAATGCGGCATGAATGCACTATGAATAACATCGCGTGACCTAAATTTGAAAGCAACAGGCTTGTCTTTTACTAAATGAAATTCACCTTTCACGATGATATCGTCATCGCCTTTAATGTCTTCTTCAAGACCTAAATCATTACCAGCTCCAATTTTACGAAAGTCAGATTTACCTAATTTATTGTCTTTTCCAGCATACCTAGCTGTCCAGTCGAACTGCTTAGAATATAACTCAACCACCATTGCCTCTTTATCTCCCGGATAAATAACATCATTCCAAACTGTTAAACCATAAGCAATCATACCCGATAGTACTATGGCAGGTATAATAGTCCAGATCATTTCTAACCTGTTACTATGAGCGAAGTAGGTGGCTCTACGACCAACCTTTCCTGCGTTTTTGTATATCTGATAAACTAAAACAATATGTGTAAGAACGAATACAATTGTAATTACAGCAAGTGAAATATTAAATAGATTATCTATTGCAGGCCCGTGAGCTGAAGCGGCTTCCGGTAGAATTTTATCTCCGTATTTAACCAATTGCCAAATACAAAAACCGAAAAAGGCAATCATAAAGAGAACCCAAAGGCTTGCTTGATTGCGACTTTCAACATCAGTCACAACATCATCTTTTGATGATCCGCGAAGCTCCGCCGACAAAGAGTAAATCGACATCACACGGACAACGGCGAATATGAATAAAACTATTACGGCTAAAATGAGAAGTGTCATATTAAAAATGCTAAGTCAGTTCTATATTAAATGTGGTGATGAATACTTTCTTGATAGAAAACGTGGTTAGGATTAGAAACTGGGCGGGAAGCTAATTTACTTAATACAACAAAACCAAATAGACCAAGGAAACCTAGCATTGTACCAATTTCAACCCATCCAAAATGCCAGTGTTCTTTAACAGTTCCAGGCATAATCATTACAAAGTTATCGCTCCAGTGCCCGAATAGTATCACAACACCAACGAAAAACAGTAATTTATAATTTCTTTTCGATCCCCTCTTCATCAGTACTATAATTGGAAACACGAAATTGATAAATAAGTTGAAAAGAAATAAAAATTTATAATTCGCGAAGCGATCTTGGAAGTAAGTAACCTCCTCAGGAATATTAGAATACCAAATCAACATGAATTGAGAAAACCATAAATAAGTCCAGAATATGGAGAACGCAAACATAAATTTACCTAAATCGTGTATGTGATCATCGGTAACTTCAGGGAGAAGGCCTTTACTTTTTAAGTGGAGAGTTACAAGAGTAATCATTGTGAGTGCGCTCACAAAAAATCCAGCAAAAGTATACCATCCAAATAGAGTACTAAACCAGTGTGTGTCTATTGACATAATCCAATCCCAAGCAGACGTTGATGAAGTCACTGCAAAGAATACAAGGAACCAAGCACCAAGAGATTGACTTCTTTTCCAGTTACCTACATCAAGGCCTTGAGCCTCAATTTCAGACTTCTTCATAAAAGCTCTATAAAAAAGAACCCAGCCCAATAGATAAACTACTGTTCTAATGATAAAGAAAACAGGATTCAGAAATGCAGATTTACCTGCAATAATTGAATCGTAGTGAGGATTGACGTCACCGTTCTCGAGGGTTTCATGCAAGATATGTGGATCTGCCCAGTGATAAATATGGTTCAAATGGAATGCCGACAGAATGGCAACTAGTCCCATAAAAAGAGCTCCTACTGGTAAATAGCTTGCTATTGCTTCCATAGGCCTTTTCACTACTGCCGACCAGCCTGCTTCTGCAGCATATTGCACAGCAAGAAAGAATAAGGCGCCTAGGCCTATTGACATGAAAAAGAATGAGTTCAATAATAGATTCGGCCATGCGCGATGAGAATCGGTGACAAAGCCACCGATTAAAGAAAGCAGACCTATCGCCATTAAGACGAAACAAATGTTTCTGGTTTTAGAGGAGAAGGTATAGTTCATTGTTACCTTTTTAATCGTTTGCGTCAATGATTAATTCATCGCAGCTGTAGCTGCAGTATTATTTGTAGAATCAGCAGCTGGTGCTGTGGAAATTCCCAAGCCTTCAGCTCTTAATTTTTGAACATAGCGTATTACTTGCCAGCGTTCATCATAATTTATCTGAGATGCGTGCGACCCCATCATGTTTTTTCCGTAAAATATTGTGTGATACATTTTCCCTTCAGGGAGTTCTGCTAGTGCAGCGCTATAGTAGGAGGGAACTCCAGCATATTTGTCCAATTGAACTAAGATTCCCATGCCATCACCTTTTTCACCATGACAATGAACACAAAAGTTGTTGTACACAACTTTTCCTTTTTCAAGAACGTCCTCATTATTTGCAAGCGGACTCTTGATATTCAAACCAGCTGCTTCATAACCCTCATTGGTATTAGGGTAAGGGTAATTCT
>JBBEBC010000101.1:0-20218 GCA_040882555.1 Bacteroidia bacterium | reverse complement strand
TTACGACTTATGAAAAGAATGTAAAACTCTATTTCGGGTGAAAGGAAGTTGAAGGTCTTCTCCTTATCCAATTTATTTTTCAGAAACCTCAGCCTTTGTAAGGCATCTGTTTTCTTTCCTTTTAAACCAGCAATGTTTGCAAGCCATCGATATTGGTTAGGTACCGCAGAAGATAAAGCTTCAATTATTGCCAACGTTTTATCGCTCAGATAAAACCACTGATAGTTGTTGCGACAATCAACTAGGTAATTATTTGCTTTTCTAAGGTCATTCGCGGCTCTATACTCGTCGTGATAACGGATTCTGATTAAGGTCCACTGAAGATAAACCTCTGCCAAACACCAATATTTGTATGGCGACTTATCTTCTGCGAGTTTAAGCCTTTCTATTCTCGTGTTTTTAGCTGCCAGAGCGATGCGATATGCTTGATGGTCTTCATTAGCAAGAAGTAAGATAGTTTCTCTATAATTCTCAAGTAAAAGAATGAAGCCGTTGTTTGCTTGATACTTTCTAAGTTTATCAAGATCAGCATCCATCTTAGTAATATTAAAGGATATACCTGACCTATAACATTCAATGATTTCTGGAGAAATTTCAAAGAAAATATCTGCCTTAACCTGAAATGATAGAAAGTAATATATTGCTAAAGGTAAAAAACGAAGCATAAAAAAAGGACATCCTAAAATGTCCTTTTAAATTAGTTAATTTATTTCACTTGTGTTTCTTCTGCCATTTCTGGATCAACAAGGAGTCGACCACAGTATTCGCAAACAATAATTTTCTTGCGAAGGCGAATATCCATTTGACGTTGAGGCGGAATGTGGTTAAAGCAACCACCACATGCGTCACGATTAATTGTAACTACAGCGAGTCCGTTTGCAGCGTTAGTTCTTATTCTCTTGTATGCAGCAAGCAATCTGTCTTCAATTTTAGCTGCTGCTTTTGATGATTCTTCGGCAAGGTGACCTTCTTCTTTTTCAGTTTCAGCAACGATGGCTGCTAATTCTGATTGTTTGTGAATTAAATCTTTAGATCTTTCTTCAAGAGTTGACTTAGCTTGGTCTATTAAAGAGGTTTTAGCATCAATATTTACCTTGTATTCTTTAATTCTCTTTTCGGAAAGTTGAATGTCAAGAGTTTGGTATTCGATTTCCTTGTTTAAAGAGTCGAATTCACGGTTATTTCTAACATTCTCTTGCTGTGATTCGTATTTCTTAATCATAACAAGGGCGTCTTTCATTGAGTTTTTCTTCTCTGTAATAGAGTTTTCGAACTCATTAACTTCATTTTGAAGTTTACCGACTCTTGTTTCTAGACCGGCGAGCTCATCTTCAAGATCTTGCACTTCCAAGGGAAGTTCACCTCGCACGATTCTAATTTTATCAATTTCAGTATCGATTACCTGAAGTTTGTAGAGAGCACGAAGTTTTTCTTCTACCGTAATTTCTGATTTTGTTTCTGCTGGAATGGTAACGCTCATAAAGTTTTCAGAAGTAGTGAATAGGATTTGTTGAATTCACAGTTAATTGGGCGGCAAAGTTAGGAAATTTTTCATTGAGATACTTATGAATTAAATTCATTGTAAATTGTTCTCCTTCAAAATGTCCAATGTCAACAATCATAAGCCTTTCAAGCCCATCAAAAAACTGATGATACTTAAAATCGGAACTAAGAAAACAATCGGCTCCTGCTGAAATAGCTTTTTCAAGGAGAAAACTTCCCGATCCGCCGCATAAGGCTACCTTTCTAATTTTATCCACCGAAGGTGAAGTAAACCTTATCATGCCACCAAATACACTTTTTACAAGTTTCAAAAAATCTTCAGCATGAATTGGTTCTTTAAAATCTCCAATCATTCCGCTTCCAAGACTTTGATGACTATTTTCTGTTTTGTAAATCTCGTAAGCTACTTCTTCATAAGGGTGTGCCGCTTTTAATGCTGATAAAACTGCCGAAGAATTCCATGATTCCACAAGAATTTCTAGTCTTAGCTCTGCTTCATAGCTTCTCTCCCCTCTTTTTCCAGAGAATGGCGTAGTGTTTTCATTAGGTAAAAAAGTCCCTGTTCCCGGGGTGCTAAAAGAGCATTCGATATAGTTCCCAATATTTCCCCCTCCAGCTTTAAAAACAGCTTGCCTCACCGACTCTAAATGCGATTCTGGTACATAAGTCACCATTTTGTGCAAAAAGCCTCTTTTAGGCTCAAGAATTTTAATATTTTCAAGCCCCAGTCGATTGGCTATTTCAAAATTAACACCTGTTGCCACATTATCTAAGTTGGTATGAATAGCGTAAATGGAGATATCATTCTTAATAGCTTTCATTATTGTTCTCTCCACATAGGTTTTCCCTGTAAACGATTTTAAACCAGAAAAAACAATGGGATGATGTGCAATAATAAGATTGTAATTCTTTTCAATAGCCTCATTTACAATTGCTTCAGTACTATCAAGACAAATTACAGCTCCTTTAAATTCCTGCTGGGGATTACCTGTAATGAGACCAGAATTGTCGTACGACTCCTGCAAGGAAGGAGAAGCCCACTGCTCGAGAATTTCAATGACTTGAGATATAAACATAATTTCAAATGAAACACCAAAGGTAGGTTTTTGTACTTTTCGCCACATGTTGCAATATCTGCTGCTTCCTTTTGCATTTTTATACGGTATCATTCTGAGAATTCGGCATCTGCTGTATGATTTAGGAATATTGAAATCCTGCTCTTTCAAGCAGCCTGTCATTGTTGTTGGAAACTTAAGCTTTGGAGGAACGGGTAAATCACCGCATACACTCTTTTTAGCAAAACTTTTATCTAGTTATAAACCTGCTATACTTAGTCGAGGATACGGAAGATCTACGAATGGATTTATTTATGTTCGAGCCGATTCATCCGCCTCAGAAGTAGGCGATGAACCTTTGATGTTTAAGAATTATCTTCCTCATATTGAAGTTGCTGTATGTGAAAATCGTTGCGATGGAGTGAGCAGGCTTCTGGGAGATGAAAAAAAATCAGGCTTAGTAATACTGGATGATGCATTTCAACATAGAGCCTTGAAACCAGGATTGAGTGTTTTACTATTTGATTACTCTTCACTAGAAGAGAATTTCTTTTTAGTGCCTGCTGGCAAGCGCAGGGATATTTTCTCTAGGTGGAAGTCGGCTGATGTGATTATCGCAACCAAAACTCCCAAAGACTTTGAAATTCAAATGCTTGAAAATAAATTTCCTGGCAAAGCCGTTTTCAGTAGTCGTTACATATATAAAGAACTAAGTTCTGCTTCAGGATTGCCAATGAAATTTGAAGAGTTATCGTCTAAGAAAGTTTTACTGCTGACTGGAATTGCTGATGCTTCAGATTTGAAGAAAAAGCTAAATGAGTATTGCACAACAGTTGTACATTTAGAATATCCCGACCATCATAAGTTTGAAGAAAAGGAACTAAGAAGCATAAGAGAAAATATGGTTATGTTTGCTCCTGAAAATTATCTTTTCATCACCACTGCAAAGGATTTCATGCGTTTAAAAAGCTTGTTAAATGAGCAAGAATTAAACTCGTGGCTAATTGCTGAAATTGAAGTTGAAATAAATAAACCAAAAGAATTTGAATCATTAATACGTTCCTATGTTGAAAGAAATCAATGAAACAGCAAGCTTCATTAAAAGCAAAACTGAAGACTTCGCCCCTACTTGCGGAATAATCCTAGGGACTGGCTTAGGCGGACTTGTATCAGAGATTGACATTAAGTTTACGCTCGATTACCATAGCATACCACACTTTCCTGTTTCAACAGTGGAAGGTCATAGCGGTAAGTTAATCTTCGGATATATTTCCGGGAAAAAGGTTGTTGTAATGCAAGGGCGCTTTCATTATTATGAAGGTTACTCTATGCAACAGGTAGTTTATCCAGTTAGAGTAATGAAGCTACTAGGCATTGAGAAGCTTTTTCTAAGCAATGCTAGTGGAGGTGTTAATCCTGATTTTGAGATTGGAGATGTAATGATTTTGAATGACCATATTAATCTTTTGCCTAGCAATCCTTTAATTGGAAGAAATGAAAAGAAGTTTGGCCCTCGTTTTCCAGATATGAGCGAGCCTTATGATAAAACCATAATTAGTCAAGCTCACAGTATTGCCAGAAATTTAGGTTATAAAGTTCATGAAGGAGTTTATGTAAGCGTTAGCGGACCTTGCTTTGAGACACCCGCAGAATATAAATACATGAGAATAATTGGCGGTGATGCAGTTGGAATGTCTACTGTACCCGAAGTTATTTGCGCACGTCATATGAATGTTCCTTGTTTTGCTGTATCGGTAATAACTGATATAGGAGTTGAGGGAAGAATAGTTGAGGTTACTCATGAAGATGTTATAGCTGCAGCTTCAAAAGCAGAGGTTAAAATGACTGCTATTTTCAAAGCCTTACTTGCTGGACAGTAACTAACAAATCCATTTGGATAATTTTATAATGGAAGACTGCGTTGGTTCAGTTATCTGAACGAACTTGCTCCTTCCATGTCTCGCCTGCGCAAAATAATGTCTTCGAAAGCTTTTCTGATCATCAGGAAGGTATTCATCTATGCATCAACTTCATTGGTTATGTTGATGCTTATTTTGAGTACGATAGCTTATTTATATGCAGATGAGGTAAAGAGTTTTTTTATTTCAAAACTCAATCAGCAATTAAATACGAAAGTTGAGATAGCAGAAATAGAGCTAAGTATCTGGAAATCATTTCCGAATGCTTCAATTGTGCTACATAATGTCAAAGTACATCATGCTGCTCCTTATAAGGGAGCGGGACATTTTCTTACAGCTAATGAAGTAAGATTCAGATTTGGATGGTTAGATTTTATAAGTAAAAACTATGCTGCTAAAAGAATTGACTTCATAGAGGGTAATTTGCAAATTCTAACATCCGCCGAAGGCGAAGAAAACTTTAATATTTTAAAAGATACCCCAGATAGCACAGCTGGAAATTTTGAATTTAGCATTGAAGCTTTAGATATATATAAGATTAATGTTCTAGTTAAGCACGAACCTTCTGATTTTGAAAGTGATTTTTTAATAAGAGATGCTTTTGTAAAAGGACAATTTTCGGCAGATGATTATCAATTAGGAATTCAATCGGAATTAGAATTTAAGCACCTTCATACCGGGGAAACAAACTGGATAGCAAATAAGACTGTTGATTTGGATTGCGGATTAAACGTTAACAGCAAGAAAAAGCTTTATGAATTTTATGAAGGAAGAATAAGCATTGCTGAAATGAATTTTGGCTTAGATGGAAGCATCCAAATAAATGAGGAAGCGCCTAATCTGAATTTAAAACTTAGTGGAATTGATTTGGATATTGCTTCTTTTCTTTCCCTATTGCCAGATGAGTATAAAGAAAGTATTAGTGAATATAAAAGTGAAGGTATTTTTTTCGCCGATGTTTTTATAAAAGGTGAATGGAATTCTAAATTGAATCCTTTGGTTGAATCCAGCTTTGGTGTTAATGAAGGCGAAATCACTTACTCGCCAAATAACTTGATAATGAAGCAGATTGCCTTAAAGGGAGAATTTAGCAATGGAAAAAGTCGTTCCTTAAAAAGCAGCATATTAAATCTAAAGCAATTAAAATTTTCGCTCAATAATGGAACGGCTGAGGGCTCTTTAGTCCTGAATAATTTAGAAAATATTTATGCTAGTGCTAAATTCAAGGCAAAGCTTGCATTGGAAGATGTTGCGGATTTCTTTCCTGAAGGAAAAATCACTGATTTACAAGGAAAGGCTGAACTTGATTTGGAAATTAAGGGAGCTTTAGGACAGATTTTAGAAACCAATGGAATTTTAAATGAAAAGGTTGATGCAAACGGATTCTTAAAGCTTGAAGATGCGTCGTTTAGATTGAATGGAGATACATTATCCTATAGAAATATTGACGCGGGTGTTAGGTTTTCGAAATACGACATACTTATTGAGCGTTTCAAAGGGTATGCAGGTAGCACGGATTATAGTTTCAATGGCAGCCTTATTAACTTATTCGGCTATCTCTTATCTGATAATCAACCAATTGGAATAAAGGCAAGAGTTCAGAGCTCCAGACTGAATTTGGATGAACTTTTTAGTTCTTCCGCCGAAGGCGAGGATCAAAGTGAGTATCATCTTAAAATATCTCCAAGGCTTAGTTTGCAACTCAATTTGAGAATTGAGCAATTGCAATTCAGGAAGTTTAAGGCATCAGGAATTATTGGAGATATAAGTTTAAAAAACCAACAGTTTAAGGCTGACAGGCTAAAGCTTAAAACAATGGATGGAATTATTGAACTTACAGGAGGGTTAGATGGGAAGAACCCGGATGAGATTAAGGTGGTTTGCCATGGCGATTTGCAAAATGTAAATATTAATCAGCTTTTTCTTCAGTGTGAGAATTTTGGACAGTCTGTTATCACTGAAAAGCATATCATGGGAAAGTTAACTGCAGAAGTTGATTTAAGTTTTCCTATGGATTCGAGCTTAAAGGTGAATACGAAGAAACTCAATTCAGTTGCAGATATTACCATTAAAGATGGAAGGCTTATATCTTTTGAGCCTCTCAATAATCTTTCAAGATTTATCAGCGTGGAGGAATTAAAGGATGTTCGATTTTCAACTTTAACTAACACCATTGAAATAAGCAACGAGAAGGTTATTATTCCAAGGATGGAAATTACCTCAAGTGCATTAAACATTTATGCTTCAGGCACTCATAGTTTTGATAATATGGTGGATTATCACTTCCAATTAACATTATCGGATTTACTTTCAAAGAAGGCTAAAAAAGCTAAGAAAGAGAATGAGGAATTTGGCGTAATAGCTGATGATGGGCTTGGGCGAACTCAGTTATTTTTAAGTATGAGCGGAGCGATTGATGATCCAAAGATTTCTTATGATGCCTTAGGTGCGAAAGAGAAATTCAAAGAAGATATTAAGAATGAAAAACAGACCTTAAAAAAGATACTCAAAGAAGAGCTTGGTTTGTTTAAGAAGGATAGTACTTTGGGTGACTCAAAAAAGAAGAAAGAAAAAAAGGTGATTATCGAATTTGACGAATAACCACCTTTTTAAAAATTGAGGATTCATTAAGATGCGAGCACAGAGCGCTTGTAAAACTGCCAAAAGTAAGTTGGAACCACGATACATATTAATAATGACATTCCAATTAGGAGCTGAATACTTGCGGTTGGCCAGTGAAAGATTTTAAATAGAGTTCCCGCAGATATTAGTATCCCACTAAAAATTCCTATTGAACTTTTTGCTATTTGAACAGCAGATAAGTTCTCTCTGTTCATAAAAAGATTTGTTCCAGAAAATATCATGGTTAGAAGAAGAAAGGCATTTCCCGTGAACATAAATGCAGTAGGTCCTGGCCAGTGCATCATTCTAAAAACGAAACCAGTTAAAATAAATAGAGTAGCGAAAAATCCGCAAAAATACATGAGCTTTTTCATGATAAAAGAGTTTGTTAAAGTGAGTAAAATGAATGTTTCTTTTTCTATTTGCTTGAGCCCCTTTGGAGCTAATTCAAAAAATGCTTTTTGTTTAGCTGATTCAAAGTCGGCACCTTGATTCATTAGATATTCGATGCAGCTGCATATGTGGTCATAAATTTCAAGTCTTAGCTTTTCGCTTGAAATTTCTCTTTCCACTTGTTCAAAAAGCTCTTCATACTGTAGCTCTTCCATCCTATGCATAGATTTTTGATTCGGGTAATAAAATGGATTTAATTGTGTCGAAAAATGAAAATAGTTCGTCATTTCTCAACACTAATTCAGCTTTTCCTTTCTCTGTTAAATCGTAATATACTCTAATGCGTTTACCAATGTTTTCTTCGTGAGTACTTAGTAATCCGTCGGCCAGCATTTTGTGTAAAGCTGGATATAGAGAACCTTCACGGATTAAAATTTTTCCTGTAGATTTTTCCTTAACAGCCTGGGTAATTTCGTAACCGTACATCCTACCTCTATCTTTCAATAAGTTGAGAATGATAGTAGTTAGGGTTCCTTTTAAAAGTTCTTTTGAATACATAGGTCAAATATACATAGATATACGATGCATTGGCAAAAATAGTATTATCATGTGGTAAAATAATTCTATATGTCTGATTATATGACAATTAAAATTTATACATTTCAATTATTGTATATTGAATAGATTAAAAGAGTGGAATTGGAATCATTAGTTAGCGTTCTTATACCTGTTTATCATGCTGCTTCGACTTTAGAGAGAGCAGTTTTATCAGTCATTAGTCAAGATTATCCGCACATTGAAATCATTATTGTTTTAAATAATTGTGATTCAGAGACTCTAGAAGTTGTAAATCGGTGTGGGCTAAATTTTCCTGAGATCGTTTTTATTAGAGAAGATCAGCAAGGGGTTGCACATGCGCTGAACAAGGGTATTCTTCAATGTAAGGGTGAATTTATGGCAAGGCTGGATGCCGACGATGAGATGCTTCCAGGCAGGATAAATCACCAAATTGACTATTTCTCAGACAAACCTTGGCTAGGTGTTTTAGGTGGTAAAGCCGTTTATAATGGTGATAGGAATTCTAATGAAGGGTACTTTCAATATGTCGAAGAAATGAACTCCATTATAAAGGAAAAAGATATTCTGGATTTCAGATTTGTTGAATCGCCTCTATCCCACCCTACAATAATGATTAGAAAATCAGTTTTTGAGAATTTTGGCAATTATTCTACAGATGATGTTCCAGAGGATTACGAGTTATGGTTAAGGCTCCTTTCAAAAGGAGTAAGAATAAACAAAACTGATTTCGAAAGTGTGCTTTGGAATGATCATCCTTCAAGAGCATCAAGAAATCGGAGTCAATATTATGAAGAGGCGTTTGATAAAGTAAGGTTAAGATACCTTTCGGAGTATGTTAAAACCTTGGATTTGGCTGAAAGAAGGTTAGTTGCCATTGGTGGAGGGAGAAAGGCAAAACTAAAGATTCAAAAGCTTGAAGAGCTTGGAGTAAAATTTTCAGGTTGTACAGATTTCGTCGAAAGGAAAATAGGTGGCAAGTTCTTTATTCAATGGACGGAGGTAGAATACAATCCTTCCTTGTACTTTATAAGCTTAGTTTCATCCAGAAAAGCCTGGAGGGAAATCGACAAAACACTGACAGGTAAAGGTTATATAAGGAATAGAGATTATTTACTTGCCAGTTGATTTTGCTAGTGGAGCTTCTCTGAATCTTTCTTTCAATTTTAGGAATGGACTTTCAAAGAACCTATAACTGATAGTAGCTAAGATAACTGTTAAAGCAAATGATAGGATTATTTGGACAAGAAAAACCCACGGTGACTGAGGATCTGGCTGAAAACCTCCAAGTTTAAAAGCCCAAATAACCAGCCAAATAGCCACTAAATGGAGACAATACATGCCATAGGAGAGTTTACCCCATTTTGATAGAAGCTTAAACCGGCCAAATTTGACAAATGACTCTTTGCTGTAGTGCTGCTCAGCAATTACAAATGCAAAAAATGCTGAGAACAAAGCTGGTTCAATAGCAACAACCCACCCAGCAATTGGATAAAATAATGGGCCATAGGTTGTTTCTCTGATGATAATTAAGATGAGAGCAGCTATGTATGGGAATACTATTGTTTGACGAGGCATTAATGCAAAATACAGGCGCAATTTCTCAGAATTAACTAAGCCGTAAGCCAAAAGGGCTCCCATAGAAATATCTGAAAAGCAACTTAGCGTGTGAAATCGAATTGTAACAGCGCTTTCCCAATTAAAATACCTGAAAACTGCAGCCCCAATTAGTACTGAAAACAAGGCTGGCATTAGCAGTTTTCTGGGAACTAAAGTTAATAGTAAAGGCCAAAAAATATAGAACTGTTCTTCTACAGAAACAGACCAAAGTACTGCTAGAATTGGAGAAGGATAAGCATTGTAGATGATATCGAAATTGGCAAGGAAGGAAACATAGTACCACCATCTGTTAGTTGGAATACTCATATATTCTGGAGCAAAAGGAGCAGCACCGGAACTTAATGATAATATGCCTGGGAGAATGATGAATCCTATAATTACAACGGCAAAATAAAGTGGCCAAATCCTTAAAAACCTTCTTGCATAAAAAGATGAAATATGAATTTTACCTGTACCGTCTTGCTCTTTCAGTAGTAGGTTTGTAATAAGAAAGCCACTGAGCACAAAGAAGAAATTTACACCTAAATCTCCATTTCTGATTAATGAAGTACTTATCCATTGATACCAAGAACTCCCATTGAAATATGCATTCATGAAAGTTACATGAAGAGCAAATACGGAGAAAAAAGCTATAAACCTTAGGGTATCGAGGTGTTCAAAATATCGAATAGGTTTCATCCTTGCTAAATAATATGAATGATTTTTAGTTCATCATTTGTTATTGAGCAAGTATAATTCTTTTTGAGATTGTTTTTGTTGCTGTTGTTACTTTAATTAGGTAAGTACCCTGATTAAATCCTTGCAAATCCAATTGAAGAATCTTTGAATTGTTTTGTTTGGAATCCATTAATCTGCCACTCAAATCGAATAATTCAACTTGATATAAACCTGGCTCGGTGACAAAATTTAAATTTATGAGGCTTTTGGCAGGATTTGGGTAAATACTGATAAAACTTTCCGCCAGTAATTGCTCGAAACCAATAGAACTATCAGTACAAAACACGACACTATCAACGAAATCAAAATTACCTCCCTCACCAATTACTTGATTTTCAGAATCATAAACAGCAAAAGAACCATTTCCGTTAAAGATGCCACAGCAAATTCCATCACCATAATCATCTTGAATCACAAAGCGATAACAGCCAGCGGGAAGACACCAATTCTCTAAGGTAGTTCCCTCAGTTAATTCGCCATATTCAATGCTTGAAAAAGTTGTTCCGGTAGTTGTATTTAGTAAGCTCCAGGCTGTTTCTTCAGGAAAGTTATCTGATACAATTTCCAATCGATACTCTTGGCCACTTCCAATATTTACAGAAATATTCTTGTTGTTGTTGGTTAAATCCCCATCTACGCTATTATTAGGATTGGTAAGAGAAGCTGTAAAAACCTGTCCGTTTCCAAAATTTGCTGCTAACACTGGTAAAGTGATATTTATGGTCTCATTACTTAAAAGAGTTCCTGACCAATTTTGTTGAATGATTGATCCGGCTCCAAAACTATATTCAATTGTGAATGAGGTAATCGTTTGAATTCCACCATTTCTGACCCTGATTTCAGGAGTTATTGAAGAAGTATTGCAATAATCAGCAACAGGTGAAATAATTCCGAGAAGTCGGATATCCAAAGCAAGTGTTGGAGCTGAAGACTCAATACCATTAATTTCTGTTAAATCTAAACCAGAGGGATCTAGCCAATCTCGGAGTCGACTGGATGCTGAATTTGCATCCCAAGAAGTGATAAACCTTCCGTAATAGTCATCAACATTATTATTACAATTGGCGGTGCCTCCGAATAGCTGACCAATAATTTGTTTGTTTTCATTGTATAAAGGTGAACCCGATGATCCTCCTTCAGTTGTACCATCTTCCCAATCAAGAACATGCCAGCAGTCAGCTCCATTGTATTGCCCAATTTCGGTTGCATCCGTATTGAAGGTAATCTTCATAACATCCCCTCTCGGGTGATGGATACCTGTAGACGACGATGGAGAGGTATTTTGCCTGGACCATCCAGATAAAAAAGCTTCATATTCTACAGGAATTTCCCCACTTAATTCAACCAATGCAAAATCTGAATTTGCATTACTTGCTCTTGGAATACATCCTATGACTATATCTGATGTGGATCCATCCGCCGAAGGCGAACAAGTAGGACTAAAATAATTGAACATAAAAATATCAGTTGCTCCCATATCGCAATGGTTTGCACCTAAAACATAAGGAGTTCCGTCATTTGACGTATTATTTATTGCTGCCCCTGAACAAAAGCGAGAGTTATTTGAAGTTAAAAGCATAACACTTGCTCTTTTCTCTTCATTCCAAGCATTACCTTCTGGACAAACTACATTGTTATTGCAATTCCCAGAATCTCCAAAGTCTTTCAAAGATTGGTTAAAATCCCTATAACCATGAATAACATAGCTAATTCTAAGATTAAGGAAGCCCGTTGCTAGAACAGGTTCAGAGTATTCAAAAATAAGCTCATCTCCAGGGATGGGTAAAGTGGCGAAGTTATTTAGCTTATTTTCATTTTCATGAGTGTAGGCTCCTCTTATAACATCCCCTGAAGGAGAGTAAATGAAAAGTTTAGAACCAATAGGTAATTGAAATCTATCGAAAATAAAATTCAAAGATTTTGCTCCAGAAGATTTGATTTTGATTCTCCAAAGCCTAACGCCGTTTTCTAAGGTTGTCCACTCACCATGTGTTTCGGGAGTAATATTAACAAGAACATCTAATCCAAATCTTAAGGATTTTTCGCCTTGAGATGCTAAAATCGCATCTTCTTGCATTAGTACGTCGTTATTTATTGGATGAAGTTTGAAAGAGGCTGAAGTGGTAACGATTGATTCTTTGCCTAAACTATAAGGAGAACCTCCTTGTGAATTCTGCCCTATGAGGGCAAGCGACATGTAAATAGAGAAAATTGCAATGAAAAACGGCTTCATGATTTGTGTGGATGGTTTGTGATAAAAGCTTATGCCTAAAATTAGGTCTATAAAGTAAAATTAACAATTAGAACGTTCAAGAGGTTCAATCTCCAAATTCTTCTGACAAAATATCAAGTAATTGCTTTGGGGTTATATTGGTTTTGATTGCTCCATTTCTGGATATGGCAATTTCACCTGATTGCTCAGAAACAATAATTGCTATAGCATCGCTTTGCTCTGTGATGCCTACAGCTGCGCGATGTCTCAAGCCCAAACGAAAGGGGAAAACGGTATTTTCAGTTAGAGGCAAAACGCATTTAGCTGCTTTCACTCTATTGTCGGAAATAATTGCAGCTCCATCGTGCAAAGGATTATTCTTAAAGAAAATTGATTCTAAAATAGAAGGTGTTACTTCTGCATCAATCCTTTCACCTGTATTAACATAATATTTCAAGTCAGATTTTCTCGTAAGCACAATCAAAGCTCCAGTATGTTGCAAAGCCATTCTTTGACAGGCCGTTACAACAGATTCATAATTTAAGCCAGCATAAGAAGTGCGCCTAAACCCAGAAAAACTGCTGAAGTTTTGTCGGTTGAATAGTCCCCTGGAGCCAACCATTAAGAGGAAACGCCTTAGTTCTTGCTGAAACACAATGATTAGTGCAATAACCCCAACACCAATAAATTGACCAAGGATTGTGGCTAACAACTGCATATTTAGAGCTTTTACAAATAGCCAGATAAGATAAAATGCGAGGATTCCGAAGAAGATATTAATGGCTGTTGTTCCTTTAACTAGATGATATAGTTGATAAAGAAGGAAGGCTACAATGAAGATATCGATAAAATCGAGCCACCTTAATTGAATGAACAATGAATGCACCATGCGGTAAAGATAATTAAAGCACTACTTAGACGCTTTACGAAAAGCTTTAAATAGTTCTACTGTTTGAACAGCCTCTAAGGTATCGTGAACTCTCAGGATGGAAGCGCCTTGCATGAGGGCAAGCATGTTTAATGCAGTTGTTCCGTTAAGTGCCTCTTCTGAGCTAATATTCAATGTTTTATTAACAATAGACTTTCTTGAAACACCGACTAAAACTGGTAACTTGAACTCTTGAAATAACCCGAGTCCAGAAAGCAATTGAAAATTGTGTTCTAAAGTTTTTCCAAAGCCAAATCCAGGGTCGATAATTATATCCTTGCATCCCAAGTCAAAAAGTTGTTTTACTCTCGACGCTGTCTCATGCATAACCTCAGAAACAACGTCTTTATACTGAGGACTATTTTGCATATCCTCTGGTTTCCCTTGAATATGCATTAAAATATAAGGAACTTTTAATCGACTAACGGTCTCAAACATGTGAGGATCAAACCGTCCACCTGAGATATCATTAATGATGCTAACACCTTCATTAACAAAGTGTTCAGCTACTTTTGAGTGATAGGTATCTAGAGAAATTATACAGTCGGGGAACTGTTTTTTCACTTCAGTAATAATGGGTGTTAAGGTGATAATTTCGCTGTCAGGCAGGCTTAATTGTGAACCTGGCTTGGTAGAAGTAGCACCAATGTCTATAAATGTAGCGCCTTGTTTTAGATGCAATTCAACTTTCTTGAGTATTTCCGAGATTTCTAAACTCCTGCTAGGGGAGTAAAA
Source organism: Bacteroidia bacterium (assembly GCA_040882555.1). Taxonomy (GTDB): domain Bacteria; phylum Bacteroidota; class Bacteroidia; order M30B66; family M30B66; genus M30B66. Next base: position 5,938 of record JBBEBC010000101.1, on the reverse strand, counting down.
TGAATTCTCGTTTACATTGATAATGCCCATTACAGCGGGATTCTCAAAACTGATTAACTTTCCTCCAATGCAAATGGAAGGGAATTCAAATGATGGTGTTATTTTCGTGCCCACGAATAAATTTCTAAATGTCAGATACGTCCACTCAATACGATGCTGTAGTCAATAAATGCAAAGATATCTTTCTAAAGAAGAACAAAGACTATGGTACTTCCTGGAGAATGCTTCGCCCCTCTTCTATAACAGATCAGATTTTTATAAAAGCCACTCGTATCAGAGGAATTGAAACGAAAGGTAAACAAATGATAGATGAGGGAATTGAACCTGAGTTTATTGGGATTATCAACTATGGCATTATGGCAATTGTTCAGATGAGAATAGATGAGAATAGTCCGATTGAAATCCCTGCTATTGAAGCTCAAAAATATTATGAACAAACTATAGCTGAGGTTAAAGATTTAATGTTGATGAAAAACCACGATTATGGCGAAGCTTGGAGAGATATGAGAGTGAGTTCTTTCACCGATATGATTCTTGTTAGATTACTTAGGATTAAGCAAATTGAAGACAATGAGGGAAATACACTTGTTTCTGAGGGAGTGGAATCAAATTATATGGACTTAATCAATTATGCCATCTTTGCATTGATTCAAATTGATGAATCTAAGGCTTGATTTTTGATTAAAAGCGACCGAAAAAATTGAATAAATAAGATGAAATACATTACCCATTTTAGCAGAATATTTGTTGGCGTTCTTTTTATCATTTCAGGTTTAATAAAATCCAATGACACCATTGGGTTTGCATATAAACTTGAAGAATATTATGCAGTATTTGGAACAGAGTTCCTGATTTCAACAGCAGTTTATCAAGCAATGCTTATCTGTATCGTTGAAGTTATGTTGGGTGTGATGTTACTTTTGGGTTCAAGAGTTAAAGCAACATTAGGCTTGCTTATCGCAATGATTGTATTTTTCACCTTCCTTACCTTCTACTCTGCTTATTTCAATAAGGTAACAGATTGCGGGTGTTTTGGAGATGCATTAAAATTAACTCCTTGGCAATCGTTTAGTAAAGACGTGATTCTTTTAGTATTTATCCTGATACTTTGGTTGGGAAGGAAATACATAAAGCCCATTTTACCAGCTAAAGCTACAACAGTACTATTGACAGTAGCATTAATTTTAAATATAGCCTTCCCAGTTTATACATATAATTATATGCCGGTTAAAGACTTTAGACCATATGCAATTGGCAATAATATTATTGATCAAATGAATGGAGGTCGTCCTGGAGTTTACGATACAAAGTTCATCTATAAGAATCTTCAAACTGGCGAAGATGAAGAAATGGCTAAACCTCCTTACACTGATGAAATTAACTGGGAGATTGATACATTGAAGTGGAAGTTTGTAGATACGAAGCAAATAGAAATTGATCCGGGAGAGTTAGCTCCAATTCACGATTTTTCAATTACAAATGTGGAAGGTTATGAATACACTGAAGATATTCTAAACTATCCAGGCACCTATTTTTTCTTAGTTAGTTATGATTTGAACCATGCCGACCGCGATATTCAACCTAAGATAAACGCCTTTGCAGAAGCTTGTGAAAAAGAAGGAATTCCATTTTACGGATTAACCTCTGGCACACCAGAAGCTATTGATGAATTTAGGCATGAAGTTCAAGCAGCTTACGATTATTATATTGTAGATGCCACTCAGCTCAAAACTATGATTCGTTCTAACCCTGGTTTGGTGATGTTAAATGGACCAGTGATTGAAGATATGTGGCACCATAACTCTTTCCCTGATTTTTCAAACTTACAGGCTAGAGTTAAGAAAACTGATGCTCCTAAGCCTTAGTAAAAGTATGGGTTAATGAAGTTTCGCTTCTAAAATTCGAATTTCTCGAGTTGGAGAGCCATTCTCATACAATATGCGATAAACGAATTCACAGACTGGTAGATCAACCCCTAACTCTTGATTCACTTCATGAAGAGATTTAGCCGCATAAAATCCTTCAGCTATCATATTCATTTCTAGCTGAGCTGATTTAACAGTATACCCCTTACCTATCATTTGACCAAAGATTCGATTACGGCTAAACTGAGAATAAGCTGTTACGAGTAAGTCGCCTAAATAGGCACTCTCGTTGATATCTCTTTTTGGATTTGGATCTGCTTTATCAAGAAATCTCTTCATCTCCTGCATTGCATTTGAAACAAGCACCGCTTGGAAATTATCTCCATAATTCATTCCTCGAGTAATTCCGACTGCAAGGGAGATTATATTTTTCATAACCGTAGCGTATTCAATTCCTTGAACATCATTTTCAATGATGTGTGTATGAATGAATCTGCAATTGAGCAAATGTGCCATCTTAGCTGCAGTAGTCTCATCTACTGCTGAAATGGTAAGGTATGATTGTCGCTCGAGAGCTACTTCTTCTGAATGGCAAGGTCCCGCAATTACGCCCATTTGAAATGGCTTAATTTGAAATTGGGAAACCAGATAATCAGTTATTAGCTGATGCGATTGAGGAATCATTCCCTTGATTGCAGAAAAAACCGTTTTGTTCTTAAAAGTCTCTATAGTGCAATCTTTTAGCGTATCATGCAGAAAGGCGGCAGGTAAGGCCAAAATAATTAACTCAGCCGAATCTATTACCTCTAATAGGTTAGACGAAGGCTTCACTTTTTCAAGATTCACTTGAACATCGCTGAGATATTTAGGGTTGTGCGCATACTGACGAACATGATCAACCTGCTCTTTATTACGCATGTACCAGTGAATTATAGCAGGGCGCTCATTAAGTATTTTAACAATTGCTGTTGCCCAAGAACCTGCTCCAATAACAGCTACTGAAGGAATTGTAGGATTACTTTCTGTCATCAACGTAAATTTACAAGAGGTTCTGCCGGAATAATTTCCCGGAGTTTTGCTATTGTGAAATCTATATCCTCTTTCGTATTGAATTTACTAAAGGAAAATCTAACATTTGTCCTTTCGGGATCGACATTCAAAGCACCAAGGACATGTGAGCCAATATTACTACCTGAGGAACAAGCACTTCCGCCGGAAGCGGCGATACCATTAATATCTAAATTAAAAAGCATCATTTCTCCGTCCTTACTTGAAGGAAAAGAAACATTTAAGACTGTATATAAGGAATCATCACTTAAATCGCCATTGAATTGAACACCTGAGATGTGCTCTTTCAACAAGGAAATCATATACTTTTTTAGAGAAGAAACATGATTCTGATGCTCTTCAAGATGAGAATATGCCAATTCCATGGCCTTGGCCAGACCTACAATTCCATAAAGATTCTCAGTCCCACCGCGCATATTCCTTTCTTGAGATCCTCCATGAATTAATGGATGCAATTTGGAACCTGAGCGGATAAAAATAAACCCAACACCTTTTGGTCCATGAAATTTATGAGCGGCACAATTGATAAAATCAACCGAAATATCCTGCAAATCAAAAGAATAGTGCCCCATAGTTTGCACTGTATCAGAATGGAAAATCCCTCCATACTTTTTCACTAAAACGGAAGTTTCTTTTAAAGGAAGCCTTGTTCCAATCTCATTATTAGCGTGCATCAAAGACACAAACGAATTTGGGTTCATGGAAAGCAGCTCCTCTAAATGAGTAAGATCAACTTTGCCCTGGCCATCAAGTTTTACAAAACTCAAGCTAATATTTCCAGCGTCTCTTTCAGCTTGCAAAGTGTGTAAAACAGCATGATGTTCTACGAGTGAAGTTATAGCATGTTTAATTCCGTAATCAGCAATACTTCTGCAAATAGCCATATTGTTTGCTTCTGTTCCACCTGATGTAAAACAAATTTCTCCTGGAGAGCAGTTGAGATAAGAAGCAACGGTTTTTCTTGCACGCTCTATACCAGCTCTAGTAGTTCTTCCATATGAATGAATTGAAGATGGATTGCCATAATGTTCCTTCATAAAAGGAATCATTGCTTCAATTACTTCCGGGTCTATTTGAGTAGTAGCTGCATTGTCTAAATAAACAGGCATTGTGATGGTTTTTAGTTTGACTTAGGGATTTGTTTGTAGCTCCGCACTAAGCTCTTTTATGTCACCGATAATCTTGTTGGCAAGACTTTCGGCGGTTGACATATTTTCAGCTTCTGCATAAATGCGGATTATAGGTTCTGTATTCGATTTTCTTAAATGAACCCAGGTTTTATCAAATTCAATCTTTACACCGTCAATGGTGTTAACTGGTTGACGCTCATATTTTCGAGTCATTCGATGAAGAATCTCATCAACATTCAAATCCTTGGTTAATTCTATTTTGTTCTTAGAAATGAAATAGCTTGGGTACGAGGCTCTTAACATGGAAGTACTTTTTCCAAATTTAGCAAGATGTGTTAAGAACAGAGCGATGCCAACTAAAGCATCTCTACCGTAATGCAGTTCTGGATAGATAATTCCTCCATTACCTTCTCCACCAATAACAGCGTTAACGGCTTTCATTTGTGTAACAACATTTACTTCGCCTACGGCGGAAGCATAATATTGATTTCCAGATAGTTCAGTTACATCACGTAAAGCTCTTGTTGATGAGAGGTTAGACACAGTTGCTCCTGGAGTATGCTTTAAAACATATTCGGCAACTGCCACAAGTGTATACTCCTCGCCAAACATTTCTCCATCCTCGCATACGAGTGCAAGACGATCAACATCAGGATCTATTGAAATTCCTAAATGCGCTTTATTTCTAACAACTTCTGAGCTTAATTCACTTAAATGTTCCGGTAATGGTTCTGGATTATGAGGAAAATTACCATCAGGTGTGCAAAATAATTTTGTTACATGCTTCACTCCCAATGCTTCAAGTAACATCGGAACTGCTATTCCACCCGAGGAATTAACAGCATCAACTACAATAGAAAATTCTGATTTTTTGATTGCCTCTATGTCAACCAGCGGCAACTTTAGAATTTCGTCAATATGTTTTTTTAAATACGTATCATCTTCTGTGACTTTACCCAAATCTGAGACTTCAGCATATGTAAAATCTTCATTTTCAGCATAATTCAATACTTCAAGACCATCATCTCCAGAAATAAATTCACCCTTCTCATTGAGTAGTTTTAGAGCGTTCCACTGTTTTGGATTATGAGAAGCAGTTAAGATAATTCCAGCTTGAGCTTTCTCCATCACTACAGCCATTTCCACCGTAGGTGTTGTGCTTAATCCTAAATCAATTACATCTACGCCCATTCCTTGAAGAGTACCAGTAACAAGGCGAGTAAACATAGCGCCTGATAACCTTGCATCTCTGCCCAAAATAATTGTCGGTCTAGTTCCTTTGTGACGCTTTTTTACCCAAGTTGCGAATGCAGAAGTAAACTTAACAGCATCCAAAGGCGAAAGCCCCTCTCCTGGAGCTCCTCCAATTGTTCCCCTAATGCCCGAAATTGATTTTATTAGTGTCATTTATAACTATTCCATTTTGGTGCAAACGTACGTAAAATAAGCGTCTTAGCCAATACAGAAAAACCGAAAAAGCTATGCTGAAAAGCTACTTAGGAAGCCATTTCGCTAGTATGCCTTAACTCTTTATAAGAAATTTCAAGTTCTTCAAAAAGAGTAGAGCTGATGTTGGTTAAAGGTAATCTAACATTTTCATCGCATAGGTCCATCATTTTCAATAAAGCTTTGATACCAGCAGGATTTCCCTCTTTAAAGTTAGATATCATTAAAGGTAATAGGTGATAATGAATAGTTCTTGCTTCGGCAATGCTACCATGCATGCATAAATGGACCATTTTATGGAAAGCAGCAGGAAATGCATTAGCAATTACCGAAATAACGCCATGCCCTCCGGCAGCGAGAATAGATAGAGTAAGAGAATCATCACCACTTAAAACTAAAAAATGCTCTGGTCTATTTCTGATGATTTGC
>JBBEBC010000100.1:0-20313 GCA_040882555.1 Bacteroidia bacterium | reverse complement strand
TATGTAGTTGCAAACAAAAGCTAGTCTTGAGTTCAAGTGCATTTCTAAAATACATTTTATAAACCATCAATCATTTTATGAAAAAACTTTTACTACTTGCCTCGGTTGTACTTTTCTCTATCAAGGCAGATGCACAAATTGGAGCCACAGCTCCAGATTTTACAGTTACCGATCTTAATGGTAACCAGATTAAACTTTATCAAGACATCCTAGACCAAGGTCTTATTGCAGTTATTGATGTATCTGCAACATGGTGCGGTCCGTGCTGGAGTTTGCATTCATCTCATGCTTTAAGAGATTTGCATGAAACTTACGGAGCTAATGGAAGCAATCAATTAAGAGTTGTTTTTTATGAAGGTGATGCAAATACAACTTTAGCAGATCTTCAAGGAACAACAGCGGGTACACAAGGTAATTGGCTTGCTGATACTCCTTACCCTATTATTAATGAATCACCATTGACATTGAATCTTGGAATTTGGGCGCCTGATGGCTTTCCTACAGTGAGCATTGTACGTCCATCTGATAAGCAAATTGTTGCTGACACTTGGAATCTTACTTCTCTTCAAGGTCAGGTAAATGCAATTAACAATGCTACAGGCATTACTCTTCAAGCTCTTGGAATTAATGAAGTAACTAAGAACATGGTTAATTTCGTTTATCCAAATCCAGCAAATGACATGGTTAGTTTGAATCTTGAAGATTTTAAAGGTCTTCAGTCAAACATTGAAGTTTATAACATGCAAGGTCAACTTGTTCTTAGATTAACTCAGAACAGCAATATTGCGAATGTGAGCGTATCGGAACTTCCTTCAGGAAAATACCTTGTACGTGCATTCAACAATGAAAAATCTATGAATCAGTTAATTTCAGTGGCTCACTAATTGAAATTTTTATTTCTAAAAACCCCGATGTTTAAACTCTAAGCATCGGGGTTTTTCTTTTACACTCCATCCAGTGTTTCATTCTTCTTTAGATGGTGTTGCAGAGATTCAAATTACCTTTAACAATTATGTCTCATTTCATTAATTTACATACACACAGGAAGCCTCAATTAGAAGATGAGATTGTAATTCGGAATGCCTTCACTCAAAACAAGGCAAGTGTATGTGAATTGCCCTATTTCTTAAGCGCTGGAATTCACCCTTGGTGGATTGAAAGATCAACGTTTAGCAATCTCAATAATCTCCAAGAATTGATGTACTGCCCAAATGTTATTGCTCTTGGCGAATGTGGAATTGATAGAGCAAAAGGTCCTGAAATTCCTGTTCAACTGAAGGTCTTAGAGGAGCAGCTCGAATTATCCAAGGCTTTCTCTAAACCTGTAATTATGCATGTGGTTAAGGCGTATTCTGATTTACCTCCCCTCATGAAGAAATACCAATTCACCGGAATTATACATGGTTTTAAGGGCAATCATTACGAAGCAGAAATGCTGATTGACCACGGGTTTAAGCTCTCTTTTGGTTATCGCCTTCGGCTAGAAAGCAATTTAACGCATGTTTTTAAAAGCCTAAAGGCGGATAGCGTCTACCTAGAAACTGACATCAAGCCTTTAATTATATCAGATATGTATGAGCTTGCAGCTGGATTAAGAGGTATGTCGATTGAAGAACTTAAAGAGCAAATTAATCGGAATTTTGAAAGAGATTTTTCATTAGTCTTGCCGAATGAATGAAATCCCATCCTGGATGAGTCGCTCGGAGTTATTGATGGGCGACGAACCGATTAAGAAACTAATGAAAAGCCATGTTCTAGTTGCAGGACTTGGAGGTGTTGGAGGAATTGCGGCCGAAATGCTTGCCAGAGCCGGAGTGGGTAAATTAACCCTGGTTGATGCAGATGTTGTAGAAGCAAGCAACCGAAACAGGCAGGCGCCGGCTCTTATTAGTACTGATGGCAAACTGAAGACGGAAGTAATGGCTGAACGAATTCGGGACATAAATCCAGATATAGAGATTGATATCAAAACAATATTTCTTCAGCAGGGTGTTACAGAGCCATTGCTAGATGCTGCCAAATATGACTACGCGGTTGATTGTATTGATACTTTGTCGCCAAAAGTATTTTACATCCGTGCTTGCTTAGATAGAAATATTCCCATTGTTAGTTCTATGGGCGCAGGCGGAAAAATAGATCCTACACTTCTTCAGGTGGTGGATATTAGCGAATCTAAAAATTGCAATCTTGCCCGATATGTGAGAAAAAGACTTAAAAGTCTTGGTATTAAGAAAGGGGTGAAAGTGGTTTATTCGCCTGAATATGCCGATCCTGCTAGGATTATTCCAGCCCCAGCAGACAATCCCAAGAAAAGTCTTATCGGAACCATTTCATACATGCCGGCTGTGTTTGGATGTATGGTAGCAAGTGTAGTTATTCGAGATTTGGGCGGACTTGAATCTTATAATCCCGGAACACCAAAAAGAAAAAAGCCTCAGCTAAAATCTTGATCTCTAGCAATAGGTCCTGATTTTGGTTCTTCGTCAGGAGCAGCAGGCTTTTTCTCTTCCAATTCCTGAGTGGGCTTTTCTTCTATCTGCTTATCAGCAGGAGTCTCTTCCTCTTCAGCGGCCTCTAACATAGATTTACCTGTGTCTACCAGGTCATCCTTCATCTTATTGCCTTCTTGCTGAATCTCTCTTTTAATTGCATCAGAGGCATCCTTGATCTCTCTAATTCCCTTTCCAAGACCTCGAGCCATTTCAGGAATCTTCTTTGAGCCAAAGAAAATAAGGACAAACATGAGGATGACGACAATCTCTCCCCCACTCACATCAAAAAACAGTAGCATACGCTTTTATAAAGCAAAAAGAGTTCTGCACAAAGGTACAGAACTCTCTTAAGATTATTATTTAATAAATTCTTACTTCTGATTAGCGTCTTTAGCGTCTTTAGCCGCAGTGCTTGCAACAACACGACGAGTTAAATCGACCACTACAGGAGAAGCAACGAATAGAGAAGTATAAGTACCTACAATTACACCAATCAACATCGCGAAAGAGAATCCACGAATAACCTCACCACCAAAGATGAAGAGGATAATCAATACTCCCATTGTTGAAAGACCTGTTACCACAGTTCTAGAAAGTGTACTGTTTAGTGCATTGTTGATGACCACTGATAGTTCTTCATTCTTACTCTTCTGGAATCCGAGGTACTCCCTGATCCTATCGAAGATTACCACCGTATCGTTGATGGCATAACCAACCACCGTTAGAATTGCCGCAATAAAGGATTGGTCAATATCTAAAGAGAAAGGTAATATCCCATTGAAAATGGAGAATATAGAAAGAATAAACAGTACAACATACGAAAGAGCTGCAATTGCACCCACTCCATACTGCCATCTGCGGAAACGAATTAATAAGTAAAGGAATAGGACTACCAATGAAAATATGATTGACAATACAGCTGATTCCTTGATATCATTTGCAACAGTTGGTTCAACTTTTCGTGAGAACAAAATCTCAGGTGCTTGCCCATCAGCCGACAATGTGGCTAATACTGTAAGCATTTTGCTTGATACAATTGAGTCTGCAGCAGTAGATTCATCTTCTACCATAAAGTCAGTTGTAACCTGCAGCTGATTAGATGTTCCATAAACTTTAACATCTGGAGCTTGCTTAAACTCAGCATATAATGCCTCTCTAGCTTTATCTGATGCAACAGGCTCGTTAAAACGAACTACATATGATCTACCTCCTTCGAAGTCAACACCGAAACCAAATCCTTTCGTGAACATGGAAACTATTCCAGCTACAATAACCAAAGAAGATACAAGGTAGAAACGACGACGCTGATTGATGAAATCGAAATTACTTCCTTTCAAGATATTGGCAGTCATTGGAATTGAGAACTTCATTTCCTTGCCTCTTGCAGCAAATCCTTCAAACACAAGGCGTGTAATAAAGATTGCAGAGAAAAGTGAAGTCAAAATACCAATTACAAGTGTAGTTGCGAAACCTTGAATAGGACCAGAACCGAAAATATAAAGGATAATACCTGTTAATAAGGTAGTTACGTTGGAGTCAATAATCGCCGAATAGGCATTTTTATACCCATCGGCAATAGCCAATTTATAGCCTTTACCTGAAGCCAATTCCTCTCGAATACGTTCATAAATAAGCACGTTCGCATCTACCGACATACCAATAGTAAGTACAATACCTGCAATACCAGGAAGCGTAAGTACCGCCCCGAGAGATGTCATAACTCCCATCAGGAAGAATACGTTCGCTATAAGCGCTAAATCGGCAACCAAACCACCAGTACTGTAGTAGAATGCCATGAAAAGGAATACTAAAAGTAGTCCCACAACAGATGAAATTAATCCATCGTTGATTGCCTCTTGTCCGAGTGATGGACCTACAACCGCTTCTTCAACAATATGAGCTGGAGCATCCATTTTACCTGAGTTCAGGATGTTTGAAAGATCTTCCGCCTCTTTGATAGTGAAGTTTCCAGAAATAGACGAGCTACCGCCAGCAATTTCGCCGTTTACATTTGGATAACTGTATACATAATTATCTAGTACAATAGCGATACTTTTTCCAACATTCTCTCCAGTAACTTTTTTCCAGATGCTAGCTCCTTCGCCGTTCATTGACATAGAAACTTCTGGCTTATTATTAAGCTGACCGAAACTTAGTCGTGCGTCTGTAATAAATTCACCTGTAAGTCTAGGCTTTCCATCACGAGGAACTTTTATAGCAAGAAGTTCAAATAAACTACCTCTCTCATCACGCCCTTTAACACTCCACAAAAAGCGAAGATCTTTAGGGAATAAAGATTTAATCTCTTGCATGCTAAGAACTTCGTTCACACGACCTGTATCCTTAGTCATTGCATAACCTACAACCGGACCTGGATTAAAGAAAGATCCACCATTTTCTCCTTGAGAGATGTTTGGACTAAGGATGGCATAAAGAGGATTATCTTTTAATGTTTGAGCTTTAACAGCTGCATCAGAAGTATCTGTTGTTGCAGATGCAGAATCATTTGCTTTAGCAAGTCTTTCGGCAAGAGTTAAGTTTGTATCTGCCTGAACTGCGGCTGTTGAATCAGGGTTTACACCAGCAGAATCAGGAAGTAAAGTAAGCTTTGTTTTGCTTGTGTCAATTCCACTATTAGCATCATTGATTGCTTTCAGTTTAGCATTGGCTGCTTCGAAATATTGAAATACATCTTTATTATCGACAGTTTCCCAGAACTCTAATTTTGCAGCTCCTTGTAAAAGCTTACGAACACGTTCAGGATCTTTTACACCAGGTAATTCAACCAAAATACGATCTGAAGCTTCAAGACGCTGAATGTTTGGTTGAGTAACACCAAATTTATCAATACGATTACGAATTACCGTAAATGCATTTTCAACCGATGATTCAACCTTGGTTCTAAGCACAGCAACAACGTCATCATTAGACATTGTTGAGTTAACAACATCTTGCATGTCTTTATTTCCAAAGTATGCAGGACTTGAAAGCTTTGCTTTAGGATCTAATTCCTTCACCGCTTTCTGAAACAAATCAAGGTAGTCGTCGCCACCAGATTTTTGTCTTTCAGAAGCTAGCGCTATCGCTTTGTTAAAAGTTTCGTCATTACTGTAGTTAGACAAAGATCTTAATACATCGGGAACAGCTACTTCTAAAGTAACGTTCATACCGCCCTTCAGGTCGAGTCCTAAATTAAGTTCCTTCTCCTTACACTCACGATAAGTGTATTTCTTAAGAACTACATTATAGACTACCTCGCTGGCGATGGAATCTATGTATGCTTTTTCTTTCTTTTTGTCGCCATTGGCAAATTCTATAGCATCCTTTTCTACGCCACTTACCACCCAGGTAAATGACAATTCAAAAAGACAAACTAGAGCTAAAAGAATAGCGAAAAAGCTTATTGCACCTTTGTTTTGCATCGGATTTTATTAAATAAGTCTTAAAAATCGGACGGCAAATATAGAATAACGAAACAGAATAACCAATTACATAATATTATTCGAAAGGCATACATAATCAGTACTTTACAACAGAATTTCAAATTTTTGTTTAAGGCTTGTGTTTAGAAAACCTCAATGAAATGGGATTGATAGCAGTTTAAATGGGAAAATAAACTAGAAATTAACACCTTTGTGAACATATTCGAAAATTAAAGCATCTATGCGCATATTGCTACTGTTAATACTCACTTCAAGAATACTCTATTCACAACAAAATATAATTGCTTTAGAGCGAAATGATACACTGCCGGTTTTTAACCTCAACGATGAAAAGCTTGCTATGCCTTTCACGGGAGGTTTTAACTACATCAGTGCTGGTAGTATTGATTTGGACCTTGACGGTGAAAAAGATTTGGTATTGTTCGACAGGACTGGAGATCGCACTATTCCACTAGTTTGGACTGGTTCTGAAGACAATGAAGGCTATAGGTTTGATCACAAATATGTAGATCTACTTCCAGACGCTTCATTCTTCATGGTTTTTCGAGATTTTAATTGTGATGACAAAGAGGATGTTTTCGCTTTCAGAGATGGAGGAATCGAAGTGTATAAGAATATTTCATCAGCCTCTGAGGGATTGAAGTTTGAGCTTTACACTGAAAGCTTGCTTTCGTTTTACGATCCAGGTACTTTACCTGTATATACCATTCCAATTGATATTCCGGTGTTTGAAGACATGGATAACGATGGGGATTTAGATGTTATGGCTTTTGGTTTACTGGGTGCCTGTGTAGAATACCACAGAAATATGGCGAAAGAAAATTTAGATCGATGCGATACCCTCATGTTGAAGCTAGAATCTGATAACTGGGGTAATTTCACTGAAAACCTATCTACCAATGAAGTTAATTTCAATGACAGCTGCGATATTACTGGTGGTAGAATTAATACAACTGCACGCCACGCTGGATCTTCTATGACTGCATTTGATGCCGACGGGGATGGAGATAAGGAGCTTTTGTTAGGTGATATTGCTTACAGAACATTGGTTTTGCTCACAAACGGGGGTAGCTCAACGAGTGCACTCATAACTGAGCAACAGTCGCCATGGCCGCAGAATACGACTTTCGTGAACCTCTCCATTTTTCCAGCTGCATCGTTTGTTGATGTAGATCATGATGGGAAAAGAGATATGCTTGTAAGTCCCAATAGCGAGGGAGGTTCTGAGAATTTTAGATGCATCTGGTATTATAAGAACAATGGAACAGACGAGGCCCCTGTTTTTGAGTTTATCCAAACTTCAGCCTTTGTTGAAAATACGCTTGATTTCGGTGAAGGAGCCATGCCAACGTTTTGCGACTATAACCAAGATGGCTTGGCGGATATCGTTGTTGGTAACTACGGCTACTATTTACCGAGTGGTACGTATCGTCCTCAGCTTGCCTTACTTGAAAATACTGGTAGTGCCGGAAATCCAGAGTACACTTTGGTAGATAATGATTTTGCCGGATTAGGCACTCTTTCTGGTAATTCGCTCAACTTCCACCCTACTTTTGGAGATATTGATGGCGACGGAGATGAAGATATGCTTGTTGGGACTTCCGATGGAAGGATTTTTCATTATGTAAATACTGCCCTACCGGGCGAAGTTGCTAACTATTTATTTGTAACTGCCGATTTCCAAGGGATTGACATAGGAACATTTGCAGCACCTCAACTTGCAGATGTAGATAATGATGGTTTGCTGGATTTACTGATAGGCAGCAGAAACGGGAAGATACATTATTACCATAATGATGGCATCCTTCAAAACATGGTACTTAATTTAGTAACTGACGAATTAGGAGGTATTTCGACTGTACTTCCGGGTGAACCAAGCGGTTTTTCTACTCCATGTTTCTTCAAAAAGCAAGGTGTGTCTTATATGTTATGCGGGAGCCAGAACGGTAGATTCTACATTTATTCTGGTATTGATGGCAACCTTGATGGTCAGTTTATCTTGGAAGACTCACTTTTCTTAGGCAACCGAGATGGAGAAAGAACAAGCATTGCAGTTAGAGAACTTACAGGAGATGCATACCCTGAAGCAATTACAGGAAATTATGCTGGCGGTTTGAATTATTACCAAGGCATATTTGCTAGCTCTTTAAGTTCCAAAATGGAGATTAGCACAGATTTACAAATAATTCCTAATCCAGGAAGAAACATTCAGCTTCATAGCAGAAACGAATTCATGGAGAGTTTTGAAGTGTTTGATGCCTCCGGCCGATTGCTTCAGAGGCATTCACCCGGCAAAGGGTTTACACTCTACTCTTTAAATGGTAGCGATTTCAAATCGGGTATCTATTTTATTAAAGTCAAAACAGCTTCAAAAACAGAGGTACTTAAATGGGTGAATCAATAAATGCAGACTACTGGATTGAGAAATTAAATCTTAGTGTGCATCCTGAAGGAGGTGCTTTTAAGGAAATTTATCGATCTGAAATCAGCTGGAAGCCAGATGAAAATCATCCTATTAAGGGAGAAAGATCCTTATCAACAGGCATTTACTATTTATTGAGAAAAGGAGAGTTTTCTGCTTTCCACAGGATTAAATCAGATGAAATCTGGCATCATTACGATGGTGATGATTTGAATATTTATGAATTAAATCCCGTTGATGGACTAAAGGTTCATTACTTAGGTAAAAACCACCCTGAAGCTCGACCACAAATCTGTATTCCAGCAGGAGCTTGGTTTGCATCCCGCGTAGCGGAAAACGGAGAATATACACTTGCCGGATGCACCGTCGCTCCCGGCTTCGATTTCCAAGATTTTGAATTAGCCGCAAAAAACGACCTCATTTTAAGGTATCCCCTTAACAAAAACATAATTGTCGACATGACACTTTGAATTTTTAATAATTTTTCACCATTCTCAAAGCAAAACTGTAGATTAAACCAACTACTTTTGCGACTCAAATCGAAGAAAGAGATATATGGATTTTAGTCTGAACGAGAATCAGAAAATGATTGTGGAAATGGTGAGAGATTTCGGGGAGAAGCACATTCGTCCTAAAATGATGGAATGGGATGAAAGCCAAGAGTTTCCGAGAGAAGTTTTCACAAAATTAGGAGAGCTGGGATTGATGGGTGTTTTGGTTCCTCAGGAATATGGTGGTAGCGGTTTTGGTTATTTTGAATATGTAACTGCAATTACTGAATTAAGTAAAATTGATCCATCCATTGGACTTTCGATGGCAGCGCATAATTCCTTATGTACTGGACATACGATGATGTTTGCCAATGAAGAGCAAAAGAAAAAATATCTTCCAAAATTAGCATCTGGCGAGTGGCTTGGAGCTTGGGGTTTAACTGAGCCGAATACCGGTTCTGACGCAATGCGCATGAAATGTGTTGCTAAGCAGGATGGTGATTATTGGGTAATTGATGGCACCAAGTGCTGGATTACTCATGGAATTAGCGCTGAACTTGCTGTTGTTATAGTAAGAACTGGAGAATTACTTGACTCTCACGGCATGACTGCTTTTCTTATTGAGAGAGGCACTCCTGGCTTTATGGCTGGCAAAAAAGAGAATAAGCTGGGCATGAGAGCTTCAGAAACGGCAGAAATGATCTTTGATAATTGCAGAGTTCACAAGGATCAAACCCTTGGAAAAGTTGGAGATGGTTTCATTCAAGCAATGAAGATTCTTGATGGAGGTCGTATTTCTATTGCTGCACTTTCATTAGGCATTGGTAAAGGAGCACTAGAAGCTGCCTTGAAATATTCAAAAGAAAGAGAGCAATTCGGAAAACCAATTTCTCATTTTCAGGGCATTAGTTTCAAACTTGCAGACATGTATACGCGCTATGAAGCAGCTGAATTGTTGACTTTTAGAGCTGCTGATTTGAAAAACCGAGGTGAGAAAGTAACTACTGAATCGGCTATGGCCAAGCTTTTCGCATCAGAAATGTGTGTTTGGGCATCAAACGAAGCCGTTCAAATTCACGGAGGTTATGGATATACCAAAGACTTCCCAGTTGAAAAGTATTATAGAGATTCTAAACTTTGCACCATTGGTGAAGGAACCTCTGAAATACAGAAAGTAGTAATAGCAAAGAATATTTTGTCTTAAAAACATACCTTCGTTTCCCAACGAGTAACTGCATTTCTAAATAAGAAATGCAGTTTTTTTATGTCCCAGCTTTTTTAAGATTTTAGAACAGTCCTTCATTTTCATGTAACCCTGGAAGGTTACAAAAATCTACTAGAAAATTCTATGTGGATAAAGCATAAATTTTGAATACCTAATCCAATTTAATCAATTGATTTACAAATGATTAGAAAATAATCATGGAAATAATTAATCCACATCATTAAAAACCTTACATATCTCTGAAAGCCCTACCAATTGGGCTTTATAGGCTTTTTAGCTGAACTAAGTTTGTCGTGTAACAATGCATTTAACATGACACGACGATTACATAAATTGGCTTTAGGCCTTTTCATCTCAACGTTCTCGTTTGAGATAATGGCTCAACCAGATGTCATAGCTGGTGACCCTATCGCTTTTGGGCAAACAATGCCCGGATACGACTTACTTGCTGAATTAACAGAAGCAAGGGTTAATCCCAAGATCTATAGGGTGGAAGAAAATCTCGACTTGGATATTAAGGCATCCGCCTTACACCTTGACCTTTCGAAAGAGAAGAAAATCGAATTTTCTGCACGTTCAGAATGGGCAACTAACTATGTCTGGAAGTTTGGCGACGGAAGTACCACAAGTGGTTTTCAGCATGTCCAACATGAATACAAACAACCAGGCAGTTATGAAGTAACTGTTTTGGCTACTAGTAATAAAGAAGTAGCCAAACAAACAATTAAAGTGGTAGTGGTTGATAAATCTGCTGCTTTAGAACTAGAAGAAATGGAGCATTTCTATGTCTTTCCAGCTGACAATAAGCTTGAAGCTGATTTTCAGCTCAACTTACCTAAAAAGGAAAAACACCTTACTTTAGAAATGAAAGATATCACCGGTTCTAGAATTTATCAATTTGAAATTGGTAAAGTCAGAAGGAAACAAAAAATTCATGTTGACCTTCAAAATTTGGAACCCGGGAAATATTACTCCGTTCTCAAAGGAAAACGTTACAGTTTAGTAAGTATGATTATTGTAGCGCGTTAAGCTTTCTATAGTTCTCGAATACCCCTAAGCCAAACAAAGCGTAATCATATTTAACAGGATCATTGGCATCGAAGCTCTTGAGAACTCGGGTTAGTTCTTCGGCCGCTTGCCAGTCATCCTGCTTCCTGTTTAATATACCCAGCTTCCTTGCTACTCCTCCTGAATGTACGTCCAAAGGACATATTAAATCTTCTTGTTTAAAAACATTCCAAAGTCCGAAGTCTACTCCTCGATTGTCTTTTCTGATCATCCAACGCAAAAACATATTCAACCTCTTTGCTGCAGAATTAGCTTCAGGGTTGGCAACATGCCTGCTCACTCCTATATTATCTTCCTCTAGTAAAAATCGTTTTCTGAATTCTACTATCCCAGAAAACACCGTATTTTCTTCATTTTCAAATGCTTTTTCCAAATTTCCGTACAACAGCATCATCCTTTGCAAGGCTCTGAGAAAATACTTGCAGTGCTTTTCATTAAAAGTGCGATGAACAAATCCATTGAAAATTTCTAAATCAGACTCCTGAAAATTTCTAACAAAATCGGCGGGAGCCATATCCATTTTCTCTACTAAAATCCGTGCATTGCGAATAAGTGTAACTCGTTGCCCCCAGGCAATAGTAGCCGTTAGAAAGCCTGAAATAGCAATATCATCTTCATTGTCAAATAAATGAGGTATTGAAACAGGATCTGATTCTATGAATTTTATCCTATTGTATAAATCAGCCTTTTCATCAAGAAGTTCCTTTATCTCTGCATAATCGAAGGGTTCATCAGAATTCTTCATCATCCCAGAAAACATCCTCATTCAAAACATCCCAACTATCCTCATCGGGTGCACATTCTAGAGAATTTATTGCAGGAATTAACTCCTCGTTGATGGCTTCATGCAATTCTAAAAGTTCTAAAACACCAAGATCATTTTTATGCCTTACAAATAAACGTTCAACCCTAGATTCCCAGCACTCCGAAATTTGCTCTGGGGTAATTTTATCCTTTGCAACCGACTTTAAATGATCACAAACCAGCTTGATTACCTCATCCTTATCAGGCGGAACTACCCAAAATAAGGTCCATGATTCACCAAAAATTTCTCTATCACTGCCTTCATTCATCAGAGAATTCGGAAAATCGTCATACGCATAATTAGAGGTAGCTAAATCTTCCTCACTAAACCTGTACAAAGCCAACTCTCTCGCTTCCCTTACACCAAGCAAAACCGGTTTGGGAATTTGGGCTTTTATTTCTTCATACGAAGTAGACCAAATATGTTCATCATATGCTGTAATTCTATGCCCGTCGCCATTTCCTTCAGAAATCCGAGCATTTTTAATCAATAACCAGCCTGGTAATTCCTTGTCGGCCAGAAGTTCTAAAATGGGTGTCATCATTTGGCTAAGATATAAATTGACAGCTTTTCACGATGTTTGTAGCACAACATAACTTTAAAATTTCTGTTTTCGATTTATGATATTATTTCTGCTTTTGCTTATGAATCTTAGCAACAATCCAATCTCGCCTGAAGAGAGTCAACAAACTATTTTAACCATTCAGGTGGAAGAAATCAGAAATAATAAAGGACATATTCTTATTTCAGTGTTTAATTCAGCCGACGGCTTCCCCGATAATAAAGACAAGGCAATTGCACTTAAGCGCGTTCCGGTGCAAAAAGGTAGTATGACTTTGACCTTTGATGATATCAAACCGGGCAAATATGCCTTTGCCATTGTGCATGACGAAAATGACAATTTAAAACTTGATAAAAATATGTTCGGCATGCCGAAAGAAGGGTTTTGTTTTTCAAAAAATGCGATGGGAACTTTTGGTCCTCCCGATTTTAAGGATGCTTCATTCCCTGTTAACGCTGGAAATAACAAACAGTCAGTAAAAATATCCTATTGGTAGGCAATCATTTAATAAGTCTAACTTAGTCTCCTTAAAACCATCACATGAAATCACATCTACTCGGACTAACGCTCATTGTTCCGACTCTTCTTTCTGCTCAAATTACCATCAATCAATCTGATATGCCTTCGGCAGGCGACACATTAAGATATAGTGTTGCAGCAAATGCTATAGCTATCTCAGCCGGTGCTGGAGGAAGCGGTCAAACTTGGGATTTTTCAAATTTGCAATCAGCATCTCAATATGTAGATGACTTTATTCCTGTTGCACAAACTCCATTTACCTACATAGCAGTTTTCGGACTTCCGTTTAGCTCCAATTATTGTGAAATGGCGAGAATTGATAATTCGGCTTTCCAAATTCCAGAAATTCCAGTCATAAACATTACCATTGAAGATGTATACAACTTCTACAAAAGTAATAATGATGCCTTCGAACAAAGAGGTTTTGGTGCAAGCATCAATGGCTTTCCTTTGCCTATAAGCTATAGCGATGGCGATGTTCTTGTTCCACTTCCTCTCAATGCTTCTACCACTCAATCTGGTTCCTATTCATTTAATGCAACCATCCCTACAATAGGTTATTACGGCAGAGATGCTGAAAGAAATAATGAGGTAGACGGCAGTGGAACTTTGGTAACTCCCTTTGGAACTTTTGAAACCATTAGACTTCGTTCTGAATTAGTTTACACAGATTCAGTAGCTCTCGACGCTCTTGGCTTTGGTTTTCAATTACCAGAACTTACAGAGATAAAATATAAATGGATGGCTGTTGGTTATGGATGGCCTCTTTTAGAAATCACCGCTAATTCTATCTTCGGAGCTGAAACAGTGAGTCGGGTTGTTTACAGAGATAATCCCATAGAGATTGATGATACAGGAATCGAAGCTATAAACAGTATCTCTCAAGCACTTGTTTTCCCTAATCCTGCAAATGAATTTGTTCAAGTTCGTTTTGAAAGCGATTCTCAATTTCAAGCAAATATGGAAGTGATGGATATGATGGGCAAAATACTCTATTCCAAAACTACCCAAGTATTCCCGGGAACAAACCTTCAAGTTATTCCTGCTCAGTCAATTAACCTTTCTTCTGGTTGCTATTTTATAAGAGTTCATACTCAAGGCGAAAAAGGACTTGTTCTACCCTTTCTTGTTGATAACCAATAAGCGTTTCTCTCGTATACGTTTGACTGAAAGGTACTTTTGTACTGATTGTCAACTTAAACATGGGAAAACAATTACTCATTCTTTTTTTGTGCATCCAAGCCAGCTTGCTTTTAGCAACTGAAAATGAAGGTAAAGCACGATTTGAAGAAAATAAAGGTCAACTTCCTCAGCAGGTTGTAGCTTCGGCTTATGTTCCTGGAGGTCGCCTTTTTATCGAAAATCAAGGTTTCACCTGGAATTTCCAGAAATCATCGCACGAAGGGCATTCTCATGGCGGAACGCCTACCGATGAGGCCGAAATCATAAACGGGCATTCTTTTAAAATGAAGTTTCTTGCTTCTAGCAAATCAGCTTCAGCAATTTATAACTCACCTCTTTCTGGTTATAGCAACTATTATATCGGAAAAAACTCTAGAAACTGGGCTTCAAATGTTAAAGAATACGCTCAAGTTTCGGTGAACGACATTTACCCAGGAATTGACTGGATAACATATTCAAATTCTGAAGGCCTCAAATATGATTTTCATGTGCAGGCTGGTGCAGATCCATCTCAGATAAACATGCTATTTGAAGGTGCCGATCATATTGACCTTAAAAAAGGAAACCTCGTTATAAAAACTCAACTGGGCACAATGACAGAAATGAGTCCCGTAGCTTGGCAAATTGAGGATGGGAAAAAAGTGCAGGTTGATTGTAAATTCAAACTTCAAAAAGCTGAACTGAGCTTCGAGCTTGGTGAATATGACACATCTTTACCCTTAATTATTGATCCTCTTTTGGTTTTTGGCAGCTTTTCTGGCTCAACCGCCGATAACTGGGGATTTACAGCAACTTACGACAATGCAGGAAACACCTATTCTGCAGGAGTTGTATTTGGTATTGGATATCCAACCAGCACAGGAGCTTATCAATTGGAATTTGCTGGTGGTAGTGGCAGTCGCCCTGCCGATATAGGAATTATGAAGTTCGATGAAAACGGACAAAGACTGTTTTCGACTTATTTGGGAGGAAATTCGAATGAATTGCCTCAGAGTTTGATTGTTAGCAGCAATAATGAGCTATTTCTTTTTGGTACCACTGGTTCTGATGATTTCCCTACAAGTTCTACAGCATTCTCTAGAGAATTCTCTGGCGGCTCAGATGTCTCCATTTTAAGAAGTGGCGTTAAGTTTCCAAATGGCACCGACATGTTCATTTGTCGTTTGTCTGAAAACGGACAGCAATTGCTTGCTTCAACTTATATGGGCGGCTCTGGCAATGATGGAATAAATACTGCACCTCAGTTAAGGTATAATTATGCCGATGATGCTCGGGGCGGGATTATAATTGATAATCAAAACAACGTATACGTTGGATGTAGTACTTCATCTACTGATTTTCCGGTACCGGGAAATGGCTTTCAGTCGCAATTTGGCGGAGGCGCTCAGGATGGGATAATTGTAAAGCTAAACATGAACCTCAGCACTCTTTTCTGGGGAAATTATCTTGGCGGTAGCGCCAATGATGGGATTATGTCGCTTACGCTCGATAGACAAGGCAATGTATTTGTTGCAGGAGGCACTTCTTCCATCGATTTTCCTGTTACATCAGGTACTTATCAGGCTCAAAATGCTGGAGCTCAAAGCGATGGTTTTATCTCTGCCATCAGCCCGAACGGGCAATCACTTATTGCTTCAACTTATTACGGAACAGATACCTATGATCAAATTTTCCTTATTTCGACAAGTCGGGATGACGGCATTTACGTGTATGGGCAAACCGAAAAAGGTGGAGAATATTACCTCGAGAACTTCAACTATAGAGAGATTAACGGAAAGCAGTTTATTACTCATTTTAACCATGAACTCACTGAACGTGTTTGGTCAACCACTTTTGGAAATGGACTAGCCAAGCCCGACATCACACCAAGTGCTTTTACTGTAGATATTTGCGGTCAAATTTTCGTTTGTGGCTGGGGTGGAGCTTCTAATGCTGGTCCCGACGGTGGAACCTTTGGTGGAACCAACGGACTTACCACCACGGCTGATGCCTTTCAAACTGAAACAGACAATAACGATTTCTATTTAATGGTCTTGGATGAACAAGAGCAGAGTCTCGTTTATGCAACATTTTTTGGTGGAGCAACAAGTTCAGAACATGTTGATGGAGGTACAAGTCGTTTCGATAGGCGCGGTGTAGTGCATCAAGCCGTGTGTGCTGGTTGCGGAGGAAGAGACGATTTCCCTACCACACCGGGCGTTTGGAGCAATGTAAACGGCAGTAGTAGTGGTTGCAACAATGCTGTATTTAAGTTCGACTTTCAATTACCTGCCACAGTTGCTTCCTTTACCGGACCTCCAATTGGCTGCATGCCATTTGAAGCAAGCTTCAATAATACCAGCTCTTTTGCCGAAGGCTATCAATGGAATATTAACGGAGTTCAACAATCACAGAATGAAAACTTTGACTTCATCTTCCAAAATCCCGGTTTATACACCATTCAGCTAATTGCAACAAATGAAAACAGTTGCAACGTTCGAGATACCTTCACCCGACAGGTGAGAATAGTTAATTCAACCAGAGACGTATTCGATTCATTATCAATTTGCTACCTCTCATCAGTAGAAATCGGTATTCCTTTTCCTGTAGATCCATATTATCAAGTGAGCTGGGTGCCCGAATTGGGTCTTGATGAACCTGATTCTCAAATGCCAAACGCATCGCCCGAAGGGCCAACAAATTATATTCTCTATCTTTCTCTTGAATCATGTGCCGATACTGTTGAGCAGTTCGTAAATGTGAGAATTGATGAGATTGACGCTGGTCCAGACCTCGATATTTGCAGAGGACAAACGGTTCAAATCGGAGCGCCCGGCGACACGCTCAATTTCGAATATCAATGGTCTCCTGCACTAAACCTCAGCGATGCATCAAGTGCTAACCCACTAGCCTCGGTTGATGTAACAAGCTCGTATCAATTGCTGCGCATCCCAAAAAACAATGCAAATGCCTGCCCCGGAATTGACTCATTAAGCTTAATTATTCCCGAAGGTTCTCCTTTGGCAGACTTTGAAACTGAAGTACTTGCAAGTTGCACGGAGGTTCAAGTTTTAATTAAAAATTACAGTGAGTTGGCAGAAACATATAATTGGGATTTTGCAGAAGGTTTCTCAGATAACCCAAATGCACAAAATCCAACTGCAATCTATCAATACGGAGATACCATTCACCTTACTTTAATTGTTGAAAATGCGCATTGCCGCGACACTCTTACTTTCACGGAGCCTTTAAAACCCTTGTCAGATTATTTTACCATCAACGATGCCAATGCATTTTCGCCAAATGGAGATGGAATTAATGACTGCTTTAGTCCTGCGCTTCAAGATTTACCTGCTCCCGATGATAAAAACTTTTTGTCGTGTTCAACTTTACACATTTTCGACAGGTGGGGTAAACAGGTATTTGAAAGCGTAGAAAGCACTGAGGGCTGCTGGAATGGAAATCTTCCTTCGGGAGAAGCCTGCCCTGATGGCACTTATTTCTTTATTTTCAAGGGTCAAGGACAAGAGTTGCAGGGCAACATCGAACTTATTCGATAAAGGTTTTTCTATAGTCTTTTAATTTCCCTTAAATTCGTAAGCAATTGCACCCGCATTATGCTTAGAACTTTCAGGTTAATTGCCCTTCTCTTTATTCCATTTCTCAGCCTAAGTGCTGATAATCATCCAACGCAAGGTTTTATACCAAATGCTGGCCAGTGGCCTGAGCAAGTTAGGTATCGAATCAGCATTCCCGGAGGAGCCATGTTCATTCGAAATGAAGGATTGTCGTATGTTATGTACGATGCTCAAACTGTTGCTGCCATTCATGAAGCGGCACATGATGCTTCTGAAACAATGCCAAGTCACCAGATCCGTCATCAGGGTATTCACATGAATTTACGAAATGCGCATTTGGGCGGTGCTCCTGTAACTCAAGGTACTTCAAACACAAAATTCAACTATTACAAAGGAAATGACCCTCAAAAATGGGCGAGCAACTTAAACGCCTTTAATGAAGTCTTGATGCCCAGCGTTTATCAAGGAATTGACTGGAAATTAAGTTATGGCAACGAAGGCCTGAAGTATGATTTCTTGGTCGCCCCGGGGGCAAACCCTCAGGAAATTAGAATGGATTTTACAGGTGCTAACTCCATTGAACTGCGTAATAATACACTCTACATACATACTATTTTCGGAGAAATTGTAGAACAAGCTCCTGTTGCTTGGCAAGATTTAGCTTCTGGGCGAACGCTTGTACCTACTCAATTTATCCAACATGATGATGGTAGCATCGGCTTTGAACTTGGGAATTATGATCCTAACGTAGCATTAGTGATTGATCCGGCTTTGGTTTTCGCTTCTTATTCAGGCTCAACCGACGACAATTGGGGCTATACAGCAACCTACGATAATTTTGGTAATGCCTATTCTGGAGGAATCGTTTTCGGAGCTAATTTTTCAACCACAGCAGGTGTTTTCGAAGAAATATTCGGTGGTGGTCAACTCGATATCGGTATTCTTAAGTACACGCCAGACGGTTCAGATGCGCTTTACATCACCTACGTCGGCGGAAACAGCATGGAGTTGCCGCATTCAATGATGGTAAATGAATATGACGAGCTCGTTATCTTCGGAACTACCGGATCGCCGGATTTCCCGGTGACTTCAGGAGCTTTTTCAACTGAATTTCAAGGAGGACCAAATACGACTTTTGAAAACGGTTTCATTCAGATTCCTAATGGCTTAGATATTTTTGTTATGCGCCTCTCGGCGGATGGAACTGATTTGCTAGCCTCCACCTATGTTGGTGGAACTCAAAACGATGGCTTCAATGGAAACCCAGTTCTAGTAAAAAATTATGCTGATGAAGTAAGAGGAGCCCTGTGGGTCGACACTGACAATAATGTTTATGTTGGCACAAGCACAAACAGTTCTGACTTCCCCGTGAGTGCCAATGCACTTCAACCCGATTTTGGTGGTGGAGGTCAAGATGGAGTGGTTATAAAACTTAATGGAAACCTGAGCCAATTAAGCTGGTCAACCTTTCTTGGAGGTGCTCAAGCGGATGGTATTTTCTATCTCGTGGTGGATGAAGAACAACGAGTTGTTGTTACAGGAGGCACCGCATCTCCGGGCTTCCCCGTTTCAGCTAATGCAGTTCAAGGAATATATGGAGGTGGAAACACAGATGGCTTTGTCTCAATTATCGATTCTTCTGGCGTTAGTCTTATAGCTTCCACTTTCGTGGGAAGTGATTCTTATGATCAAAGTTTCATCGTTGGTGCAGATAAAACTGATAATGTCTACATCTTCGCTCAAACCAGTCATACAGGAGATCAATTCAATGTGAATTCACCTATCGGGATTACCGGAGGAAATCAATTCCTCATGAAATATAATCCTGATTTAACAGAAATAATCTGGTCAAGTGCTTTTGGAAATGCTACTGGTCAACCCGACCTCTCTCCTACTGCTCTCTTGGTCGACTTTTGTGATAAAATCTATTGTACAGGTTGGGGCGGTGCCGTAAACGGCGCTCTTGGAACAAATACGTTCGGTTTACCTACAACACCTGATGCCTACAGAGCTAACACCGACGGCAGTGATTTCTATCTTTATGTAGTTGATAACCAAGCACAGGAAATCCTTTATGGCTCATTCTTAGGCGGAGTTGGCAGTGCCGACCACGTGGATGGAGGAACTTCTCGTTTCGATAGAAAAGGTGTGATTTATCAATCTATTTGCGGCGGTTGTGGCGGAAATAGTGATTTCCCTTTTGATAACCCCGGTGCTGTTTATTCATCAACCAACAATTCCTCTAATTGCAACAATCTGCTAGCTAAATTCGATTTTGAAAGTCCAATTACAGTTTCTGCAATAGCTTCTCTAACCCAGCCTTTAGGATGCGCTCCTTATGAGGCTCAGTTCTCAAATACAAGCATAAATGCAGACGTGTTTAGTTGGAGAATTGAAGATGTGGAAATAGCCAATACGCAAGATTTCACCTACGTTTTTGAAGAAGATGGAATTTATGAAGTTGTTCTTATTGCTAGTAGCTCAACAACCTGCAATGGAGCCGACACCGTTTCAGTAACGGTAACTGTTGTAAATGCTATTGAAGGT
>JBBEBC010000099.1:0-20485 GCA_040882555.1 Bacteroidia bacterium | reverse complement strand
TTGCCATACCATTGTTCTACTTTCTCAGCCCCAAACCGATAGTATTTTTTAAGCAGTTTATTTTGCTTAAGCAACCTACGAATCTTGGAGTTTGATGTTGATTTCCCAAAATAAATAATGAGTTCTCTAAAGGCACCTTCTTCTGTTTTGGCTATTCTGAATTCTCCTTCTTTCATTTCATTATCTGCCGCTGCATGGAGAACAGTAACATCATGAAATTTAGATACAGCCAAAGCATACCTTTTGATAAAGATTCCCAGTAAAGGATTCTTCTCAGTAGGATACCACGATGCTAGAAATAGAATATGCATTTAAACCTTGTTGAACGAAATTAGAAGAAATCTATATGATTATTTCAATTTTCTAAATTGCAATAAGATAGAATTTCCAATAACTACTACGTCTGAAAATGCCATTGAAAATGCTGCAACCATAGGATTTAGTAGTCCTACTGCTGCTATCGGTATCGCAATTACGTTGTAAAAAAATGCCCAAAATAAATTTTGATGAATTGTACGAAGGCTGAGTTTGCTTAGTTTCAATGCCTTAGGCAAGGCAAGAATTCCGGCTTCTTCAAGTACAATAAGCTGAGCTGAGTTTCTGGCAACTTCACTTGAATCGGAAATCGAAATTCCTACATCAGCAAGATTCAAGGCAGGAGCATCATTTACGCCATCTCCAACCATGGCAACCTTCGTTTTAGATTTTAGCTCTTCTATTTTTTTAAGCTTTTCCTCAGGCGATTGTCTAAAAAACACTTGGTCAATACCCAACTCTTGAGCTACAATTCTACATTTATATTCACTGTCGCCACTAAGAAGTATCGTTTTGATACCCATTTTATGCAATTCATTTAATGCAGATTTAGCATCAGGTTTAATTTCATCTTCTAGCTTAAGCGATGCAATACACTCTTCATTTTTGGTAAGAAATAAATCATGCTCACTAACGTGCGATTTGTCTTTCAGTATTTTAACGGAGCCCATCAGGAATTCATTTCCATCGGCATCAAAACCTTTCATTCCGAGACCTTTGATCTCCTGAATGTTTTTCAAGCCAGCTTTTTTACCCGAAATTTCCTTCAGAATAGATTTAGAAATCGGATGTCCAGATTTGCTGCTTAGAGAAAGAAGTATAGAATGAATTTCTTCAGTAGAATCAGAATTGTAGACAGTTAACGCAGAAATCTTAAATTCTCCTGTGGTAAGAGTTCCTGTTTTGTCAAAAACAACAGTATCAACTTTTGCTAACTTTTCAATCACTTTCCCATCCCTAAACAGGATTCCACTTTTAGCTGATCGTCCTATTCCTGACATCACAGCGGTAGGTGTTGCCAATCCCATGGCACATGGACAAGAAATAACAAGAACTGCAATTGCTCTCATGATTGAGTCTTGAATTCCAATATCTAACAAAAAGAAGCTTACACCAAAGGTGACTAAAGCGATGATGGTAACAACGGGAACGAAAATGGAACTCACTTTGTCGCCAATACGTTGAATTTCGGGCTGACCGGTTTGAGCTTTTTTAACAAGCTCTATAATTTGAGAAAGTGCGGTATCCTTTCCAGCTTTGAGGGCTCTAAACCTAAAATTTCCTTGTAGGCAAATGGTTCCCCCGCTCACCAGATCTCCTTTTCCTTTTTCAATGGGAAAGCTTTCACCTGTGAGTAATGCTTCATTTACAACGGTTTCACCTTCAAGAATTATCCCGTCAGCAGCAATTCGGTCGCCTTCATTAACTTGAAGTAGGTCTCCAGGTTTAATCATTTCCAGAGGTATTTCTGAAATATGCTCATGCCTATCGTGTTCTTCAACTTTTCTGGCAATGCCAGTTTGCATTTTCCCGAGAGATTTTATAGCGCTCCCGGTCTGACGAACCGATCTTTGCTCTATGAGATTACCCATTAGCACCAATGTTATGATGGTGGCTGCGGTTTCAAAAAATAAAAAGTCCTGGGCTTTCTCGGTCCCCTGAAAAGCGATAGTACCCCAAATGCTATAGATAAAAGCAGAACCAGCTCCCATGGTTATAAGAACATCCATATTCGGAACTCCACTTTTAAGAGAATTAAAAGCACTTTTTCCAAAAAAGGATAAGCCAACAACCATCACTGGCAAACTCAAGGCGAACTGAACCCATGCATTATGAAGCGGCTCCCATGGAATCACCATGTGTGCAAGCAAAGGCAGAGTGAAAATAAGGCAAAAGAGGAATCTTTTTTCCAAAGAACTCATTCCTTCTTTTTCAGGAGTGCCTTCTTCAATGACTTTATAACCAAGTCCGTGAATATCTTTCTTTACATCGTCGAGCGAATAACCTTCAATCGGGGTATAGCTCACTTCACCAATTGCAAAGCTCACTTCCGCATCTCCAAGACCTTTATTTCTGAGCACATTTCTGATTCCTTGAGCACAATTAGCACAGGTCATTCCTTCAACCTGCAGTACTTCTTGTGTAGAATCTGAACTCATAATTTTAGTCTGTATGCATCGAATCGGTATCTATTACTTCTAATTTAACCTGCTCTACGCTATGCTTGAAACGTTTTACTATGGTTATTAAATAACCACCAAATTCCTTTTTTTCGTTTACAGCTGGAATACCGTTAAAAAGCTGATTTACTAAACCGGAAACAGTTTCATATTCATTGCTTTCTACGATAGCTATTGGCAATAAATCATTTATATCACTTATAGAAGAAGTTGCATTTACAAGGTATTCAGTTTCGCTCTTCTTTTCAACTGCAGGTTTTTCTTCGTCATATTCATCCTGGATTTCACCAACCAATTCTTCGATGATGTCTTCCATGGTGACAATTCCTTCGGTACCACCGAATTCATTAGTAACAATTGCCATCTGAATATGTTGCCTCTGCAGTTCTCTCAGCAATTCATTCACTCTTTTTGTTAAAGGTATGAAATACGCAGGTCTAAGCAATGCTTCAATATTAACAGGCAATTTGGTATGAATATGCCTAATCAAATCTTTTGAATGAATAAGACCAACTATATTATCAATTGAATCTTTGTAGACTGGTATACGTGAATAGCCTTCCTCAATTACTTTCGCAACAACTACTTCAGGCTCATCTTCAATATCAATAGCAACAACTCGGGTTCTTGGCACATAAATCTGTTTCACAACCCGGTCGTCAAATTCGAATACATTCTGAATAAGTTCGTGTTCTGATTGTTTAATCGCTCCGCCTTCCTCACTTTCAGTGAGTATCATTCTTAATTCTTCTTCCGTATGAATATCACTATGATCGGCCTGCTTTAATCCCAAAAGTTTTAGAGTAGCTAATGAGAGTCCGTTCAACATCCAGATAAATGGAATAAAAACAATATAAAAAACTCTAAGCGGAATTGAAACAAGCAAGGTTGTTGAAAGCGGGTTTCTAATAGCTGCTGTTTTAGGAACTTGTTCTCCAAGAACAATATGAAGTATCGTTATTAAACCAAAAGCTACTGGAATGGCAATTGAATGGGCAACTATGGGATCAGAAGCGTATCCCAACTTGTGCATAAATACAATAACCATATTGGCAACAACTCGTTCTCCAATCCAACCTAAAGCTAGACTGGCAAGAGTAATACCTAGTTGACAAGCACTTAGATATGAATCTAGCCGAGTGAGAATATGGCTGGATATTTTAGCAATCTGATTGCCTTGGCTTACCTTAAGCTCAATTTGGGAGTGCCGTACTTTAACAATAGCAAACTCAGCAGCTACGAAAAAGCCATTTAGAATAACAAGCACCAAAGTAATAAGAACATCACTCAGCATGACTCGTCAATTTAAATCCAAAACAGGTGTTTCTAAAGCCGAAATGAGCAGGTATTTGCTCGAATTCTTGAAAGGTTAATCGGCTACATGCAGCCAATTCATATAGGTTGCTGCACAATCGGGGTTCAGAGGGAGGTTTGTCCAAAACTATAATTAAGGCTACAAATGTAAAAAAAAGACAGACGTATTTCATGCTGATTTTTCAACAGGGTAAAAATAGTCCTATTGAATTTTTTTAATTTTACGTTTTGCGCATTGTCAGGTTTATTATATTTGCGCCCTCAATTACGGTGGTCATAGCTCAGTCGGTTAGAGCGCTAGTTTGTGGATCTAGAGGTCGTGGGTTCGATCCCCATTGATCACCCTAAACCCCCGCTTTTTAAGCGGGGGGGTTTTATTGCCTTGATAATCAGAAATATACAATTGTATTTATTTGTGATTTGAGTCACTTTCGAGCTCCTTGCTTATGAATAGGTTTGCATCATATAATCTTCAGTATGCGACACGCTTTATTTATTCTTCTCGTAGTATTTTCATTTATCAACACTTCTGTTGCTCAGCCGCAACAGCTTAATTTCCCAGTAGAATTTGAAGTTTCGCAGCCTGTCAATTTTCCGGCACTGCATTCTTTCTGCTGGGCTCAAAAGGATGGCAAGTGGCTAATTATGAGTGGAAGAAACAATGGTCTTCATGGTTTTCAGCCCCCGTCAGCATTTCCAACAACAAATCAAAACACACTTATTTTCGTGTATGATCCAGGTACTGGAAGTATTAGTTCGGCTTCAGTAGATGGCCTTCCTACTTTGATTGCAGACCAGGTTTCCTCTTCAAATCTGGAATTCCATCAGTTTAATAACAAGCTTGTCTTGGTTGGAGGATATGGTTTCTCTCAAACAGATCAAGTTTATAAAACATTTCCATCCTTATTATACATCGATGTGCCGGGTTTGATGTCTGCAGTTGAAGCAGGTGAGCCTATGGGAGAATATTTCTTAAGAGTTCAAGATGAGAGAATGGCAGTGTGCGGTTCTTATTTGGGACATATTGATGATACCTACTACCTTGTCTTTGGGCATCGGTTCGATGGAAGATATAATCCTTTTAATGGAGGCTCGTATACTCAGACTTACACAGATGAGATAAGATACTTTAATCTTGCCGAGAATGGCAATTCTGTTGAAATTCAGAATTATGACGCTTGGTGGGATCAAGATCATTTTCATCGCCGAGATTACAATCTGGTACCTCAAATTTCACCTGAAGGCTCTCTATATTTTACTGCTTTCACTGGCGTATTTCTGAGGGATATTAATATGCCTCATAAAACCTCCGTCCATTTTAATCAAAATGGCTATGAAGTAGATTCTAATTTTACACAACTACTTAATCAATATCACACGGCCCATTTGCCAATGTATTCTTCAAATGAAAACTCGATGAGAACGCTCTTCTTTGGTGGAATTGGAGAAAACTATGTAGGTGCAAACAATCAAATAATTCAGGACTCTTTGGTTCCATTTACCAAAACAGTGAGTATGGTTTATTCAGACGCTTCGGGTAGGATAGAAGGTTGGTTACCAGGACAGTTAGACGAATATGCAGGAGCTTCTGCTTCATTTATCCCTGATTTATCAGCGCCATACGATCAAAATTTAATCTTAAACCTAGATGAATTGCCACTGGGTCGCGTGCATGTTGGAAGTATCGTAGGTGGAATAATTAGTGATTCTAAAAATACGTTTATGCAATCTTCAGGAACGACCATTGCATCCAACAAAATTATTGAAGTTTACATAGACGCTGAAGTGCTAAAGGCTCAAAGTCAAAATGCAGCTGGAAAAGTTCTCATTAATCAAACCGATGAGGGTATTCTTGTTAAGCTTTCAAATAGTTCTAATGAAAAAGTAAGTATCGATTTTCTAGATGCATCTGGAAAGGTTGTTTACGACTTCAGAATAAATGTTCCTGCAGAAGGTAAATTATTTACCTATGATTCACTCAGAAGCCTCAAAGGCATAAGTGTTTGCCGTTTAAGCAATCAAGGTTTCATTCACACAAAAAAACTATTGTTTCCTCAGTGACCTATTCTTGCCGTATTTTAGTGCTCACTGAATGAGACAAAGTACAATGCAAGTAGAACCTATCGAATTAAAATCAATAAGTGAATACCTAGAAAAGCTATTTTCTTCGCTTGAACCGGAATTAAGAGAGAAAATGATGGAAAAAGCTTTGCTGAAGACTTTTCAGCAAGGTGACCTTCTGCTCGAAAAAGGACAGTATTTCAAATCTACTTATTTAGTGGTTGAAGGTGCGGTTCAAATGTACCGCGAGGATGACGATGGCAATGAGTTTCTTGTCTATATGATTACACCTGGAGAAGCTTGTGCCCTTTCCATGATTTGTGCTTTGAAGCACGAAAAAAGTGAGTTAAGAGCTAGGGCAACTGAAAATACTACAGTTATAGCCATCCCACTTGATGATATGGATCAGTGGATGCAGCATTACAAAACATGGTATTATTTCGTACTTGAGACTTACAGAACTCGCCTAGAAGACCTGTTAGAAGTTGTTGATCAGGTTATTTTTAGGAGTATGGACGAACGACTTGAATTTTATCTTAAAAACAAGGTTAAAAAGCTAGGCAGCAAAACTGTTGCTATGACGCATCAGGAAATTGCCAACGATTTAAATTCGTCGAGAGAAGTTATTTCTAGGTTAGTGAAGAAAATGGAAAATCGCGGATTGGTAAAAACAGGTCGGAATTCTGTTGAATGGCTTGGCTAATTTTCGCCTTTCGGCGGAAAAAAGAAAAATTTCACCCTTTCAGAGACAGATAATTTTATTCGCCTTTCGGCGGATGAAAACATGATAAATGAAAAAACGGGAACTAAGGTTTTATCCAAAGTTCCCGTTTTTATTGGTGGTGCCTCCAGGGATCGAACCAGGGACACACGGATTTTCAGTCCGTTGCTCTACCATCTGAGCTAAGGCACCAACCTTTGCTTTCAATCGAAGCGGGTGCAAAAATAGTTTTTTTCGCTTCACTCCAAAAAAAAAATCATCGGATAGCATTTTTCTAATTCTATCTTTGCCGTTTCAAAGACGAAAATGATAAACCTGGTTATAGATATTGGAAACACGGCAATGAAGGCAGCATGCTTTCAAGGCAAGTCCCTTATCCGCTCTGTAAGAGCGCCGTGGTCAGATTCTGAGCAAGTTGAAGAAGCACTTCTTAGATTAATCGCCTCTGACCCCAAGCAAGTATTAATCAGCTCAGTAAGTGGACCTAATAAACAGATTGATCAGTTTCTTAAAATTGCTAAGCTAAAGGCGGTTTACTTCACTCCTGATACAAAAATCCCTCTCCTAAATAAATACGAAACACCTGAAACTCTTGGTAGAGATCGTCTAGCAAATTCAATTGCAGCATCTTCGCTTCATCCCGGAAAGCCAATTGTTGTCATTGACGCTGGAACTTGCATCAAATTCGATTTCATCACCATGAATAACGAATATTTTGGTGGTTCCATTTCCCCAGGCATAGATATGCGTTTTCGTGCTTTACACGAGTTCACGGCTCGTTTGCCCTTACTTGAACGGACTGAAACCGTTTACCTTGTTGGAAAAAATACTATTGAATCAATCCATTCTGGAGTAATAAATGGGGCTTTAGCAGAGGTAAAAGGAATTTTGGAACAATACCAGATGACGCATAAAGACCTAGTTGTTATCGTTACTGGTGGTGATTACGCACTTCTTCAAAGAACTCTGAAAACTAGCGTCATTCCTGAGCCCTGGTTAACATTAAAAGGATTAAATGAAATTATACAATATCAAGCATCTTAGGCTACTTTTTACCATTCTTATCCTAGCATCGTTTAGTTTGCTTGAAGCTCAAACCCTAAGTCAATCGCCTTACGGTAGATTTGGTCTTGGAGATCAGCAATACACTCCATCGCCCTATCTTCAAGCTCTTGGAGGAGCATCTCAAGCAATAGCAGATTCTAATATTCTCAATCTTAACCAACCTGCAGCACTCGCTTCATTAGAAGGTGGAGTTACCATTTTCGAAGCAGGTCTCAACGGAACATCAACAACCTACACGTTTGCCGATAGAACTAGCTTAGGTAGAACTGCAGGCTTTGGATATTTTGGACTAGCTTTTCCAATAGTCAAGCGTAAGTGGAATATGGCTTTTGCTCTTACCCCTCTTTCAAACGTTGGTTATACACTTAGAGACACAATTGCCGATGATGTAAGCGGAGATATTTTTTTAAGCTATGAAGGTCAAGGTGGTTACTCAAGCTTTTCTTGGACCAATGGTTTTAAACTAGGGAAGAATTTTAGTTTAGGAGTTCAGGCAAGATATCTTTTTGGTAGAGTTGATTACAGTTCAAGGGTTCTGTTTTCAGGAGGATTAGGAAATGGAGATAAAAATTCTTTGATCACCCGAAGCAACAGGATGGGTGGATTAGATTTCGAAACTGGATTCATGTACAGAAAATATTTTCGACGCAAGAAACCATCAGAAACTCAAGGAAAAGAGGTTAAACCTCAATCTGCCGATTCTTTACATCTCACCTTTGGTGGAACATTTAAGCCATTTACTGCCGTAGATGGAAGTTTTACTTATTTGGCCCAATCATTTTTTGGCAATAACCCAAGCATTCCTAATTCATTTACCGACACCATTTCTCTTGAGGATAAAACTCCAGGAGCATTCGATTTTCCGATGCAATACGGTGGTGGAGTTACCTTAAGCAATAGCTCAGACAAATGGATGATCACCGCAGAAATGGTTTACACCGATTGGGATAAATTCAAAATTTTCAATTTAAGAGATTCAGTACGGTCGTCTTACCGCGCTGCATTAGGACTTCAGATAAATCCATCACCAGTTACAGCTGGTTTGAAATCGAGCTACTTTAAAAAAATAAGATATAGAGTAGGAGGGTTTTATTCTGATGGAATGCTTTCAATAAATGGTGAAGCAGTGCCTGAATATGGAGTTTCTCTTGGCTTTGGTCTCCCAGTTTTGTTGAGGACGTATAATACAAGGCCGGCTGTGAGTATTTTAAACTTTGCAGTTGGATATGGCCGCCGCGGTCTAAGAGGGGTCAATCCGTTAATTGAAGATTATATTCGTGTGTCATTATCTTTTTCTCTAAACGATAGATGGTTCAGGAAACTACAGTATGATTAGGATTTGCTTTTTCGTTTGCTTGTCGTCGGTATTGGTATTCGCGGAATCTTGTACTAATGATATTAGCGAAGTAAAACGCCTCACTGCAGATGAACCAATGCCTGTTTCCACAACCAAAAATGTGGAGATGACGTATTCAGACTCCGCCCGTTTAAGGGCAAAAATCGATGCACCACTAAGAGAAACCTACATGGGCGAAAAATCGGAAGTGGTTTTTTCGAAAGGTGTTAAGGTTCAGTTCTTTAATAGTCTTGGTAAACTAGAGTCGAAAATGAGGGCTAATTATGCTGTTTCATACACTAAAAATGAACGTTTCGAGGCCAGAAATAATGTCATAGTTGAAAATACTTCGGGCGATAAGCTTGAAACGGAACACCTCATTTGGCTTCAAAACGAGGATAGAATTTATTCTGATGTATTCACAAAAATCACATCGCCCGATAGAGTAATTTTTGGAGATGGATTTGAATCAAATCAGGATTTTTCTAAGTATAGAATTCTAAAAGTTCGTGGTATTATAGATTTAAAAGAATAAAGAAGATGAATCAATACAAGATGTTTAAGTTCATGGAGAGGTTTTGGCTGGTTTTCGCCATATTTTCTCTTCTATTTGCAACATGGTTTATTAGTAAAGGAGATTGGGACCAAGGTAAGTTTCCTCTTTTTACAGCTTTTTGCGGAGGCATTTTGTTTGGCTTACGCCGATATCAGCGTAAAAAAGCCGAAGGTAATCCTCGAAATAAACCACCAGGAGAAAAGTAAATATTTCAAATTCTACATATAATACGATAATTATTTGGGCATTAGGATTATTTCGATTTAGTCGTATATTCGCAGCCCTGAAAAAACCTTGATTTATATCTAAAAATGGCTGTTCTAGAAAACATTCGCTCAAAAGCCGGAACGATAGTTCTAATCGTTATTGGACTCGCACTTTTTTCTTTTGTAATGCAGGATATGTTCTCATCTGGAAATTCGATTTTCAAAGGAGATGCAACTGCATTGGGTGAAATAAATGGTAAAACTGTTGATGGGGAAGAATTTTCTCGTCGACTATCTGCCGCTGAAGAAAATGTAAAAAGAAATCAGGGCTTAAGTGGTATCGATGATAACATGCGTCAACAACTAGTTGATCAGATTTGGAATGACTACTTAGATGAGTATCTTTTCAATGAAGAAATGGATGAAGCTGGAGTTCAAGTTTCTGCAGATGAATTATTTGATATGATTCAGGGTGAGGATATAGATCCACAGGTTAAGCAGATTCCTGCTTTTCAGGATTCTATAACTAAAGAATTCGATCGTAATCTCGTTCTGAAGTTTATCAAAAATCAACTTAGCGAGGAAAATGATCCTGACGGAATTTACAGAGATTCTTGGGCCGATTTTGAAGAGGCTCTCATGAAGCAAAGAAGAAAGGCAAAGTTTAATGCTTTGATAAAAAAGGCTGTTTACGTTACAAACGCTCAGGCTAAGAGAGATTTTATCAATAAAAACCAAACAGCAGCTATAGAATTCGTTACCAAAAGATACGATACTGTTGCAGATTCAAATGTAACTGTTAGTGATGAAGACTTAAAAACATACTACAACAATCATAAATATGAGTTCGAGCAAGAGCTCGAAACCCGCAAGGTTGATTATGTTGTCTTTCAGGTTAATCCTTCTGATGCCGACAGACAAGCTGTGACTGATGACGTAAGCGCATTGAAGGAAGAATTTCAAAATGCTCAAAATGACACAAGCTTTCTGAATGCCAATAATGACAACGGCTTCAATCTGCAATCATACAAGCCAGGGAAATTAAGTCCTCAGATGAATGATGCCGTTTTTGGTGTTGAAGGAGCAATTGGCATGGTTTACGGCCCATTCAAAGAAGCTGATGGTATTAAATTAATGAAGCTGAAAGGATTTACAACTACTTCAGATTCAGTTAAAGCGAGGCATATTCTTATATCAACTCAGAGTCTTGATCCTATCACTGCTTTGGCAAGGGCTGATTCACTTAAAAATGCAGTTAAAGGCGGAGCTGATTTCGCAGAACTGGCTAAGAAATTCTCAGAAGATCCAGGTTCTGGAGCTCAGGGTGGTGATTTAGGTTACTTCACCGAAGGTCAAATGGTGCCTGAGTTTAATGATGCATGCTTTAATGGCAAAGTTGGCGATTTAGTGACAGTTACAACTCAGTTTGGAGCACACTTGATCAATATCCAAGAAAAAACAAGACCAATTGCTAAAGCGAATGTTTCCATGTTATCACGTGAAATTGAGCCTAGCAGTAAGACTATCGATGAGTATTATGCTAAAGCTAATGATTTTGCTGTGAATGCTCAGAACTTAGAAGCTTTTAAGAATGAAGCTAAAGAGAGAGACATATTCATAGTTACCTACGATAATTTAAGACCTCAAGATCGTCAGATTAACGACTTAGGAAATTCAAGAGAACTTGTTCAATGGTCGTTTAACCAAGAGCGTGAAGTAGGTGATGTTTCTAAAGTTTTTGACTTTGACGGTAAATATGTTGTTGCCACCCTAGCTGGAATTAAAGAAAAGGGCTTCCCACCATATGAACAGCTAAAAGCTGATTTGGAGCCTTTGGCCAAAAGAGAAAAGAAAGCTGCAACTTTCGCTGCTGAGTTCACAAAGGCTACAAGTGGTAAAACAGATCTTAATGCTGTTGCTACTGAAATGGGCTTACCTGTTTCACCTGCCTCTTTCACTTTTAGTTCATATTCTGTTCCAGCAGCCGGTGTTGAGCCAACTCTAATTGGAATTGCATTTGGAATGCCAACTAAGAAAATTTCTAACCCAATACAAGGCAAAGCAGGCTCTTATGTAATTGTGGTAAGTGACATTCAAACTGTAGATGTGCCTGCAGACCTTTCAGAACAGAAGAAAACAATAATATCTTCTACGTCAGGACGAATTGATGCGAGTGTTAATACGGCACTTAGAAAAGTTGCAAAAGTTGAAGATAAGAGATATAAGTTCTTTTAATTAGAGAACCCTTTCATTATAAAGGAAGCCGATTAGATATTTTCTAATCGGCTTTTTTTATGAATTAATATTTGAGTTAGTAGAGAACATCCGATGTTTTATTTTCTCATTTCATATTGTTTGTGAAAGTTGAGCTCATGCAGATATCGCTCTTTTTTTGGTTTGCACAAATTGCCTATCAAAGCAAATTGGTTAACTGCGCTTTATACTCCAATTAATTCTAGGAGAAGAAAAATCTATGCTTGACTCTTATTCAGTTCCTTCAAATTCCCCCAAGCTGATATCTTGGCCACAAAAATTGTAATAACTAATCCTTAGAGAAGCTTAGGTTAGATAGTTCATCAAATGCTGTCATTTAAATGAAAAGACTGTCTAAGGTCAGAATGACTTGAAATGTAATTAACTGTTGAGGTAAATGTTGTTTTTTTATTCTTCTATTTTCAGAAGAAACGCAGATTTTCCATGGCCTACAAGAAGAATACTGTC
Source organism: Bacteroidia bacterium (assembly GCA_040882555.1). Lineage (GTDB taxonomy): Bacteria > Bacteroidota > Bacteroidia > M30B66 > M30B66 > M30B66. The sequence goes on along the minus strand of JBBEBC010000099.1, from coordinate 8,010 downwards.
GTCGTTTTTTACGATTGCTTCATATAAAGCAAAACCATCATGGGTTTTGTAAAGAGGTTCTTCGCTTCCATTTGCATTCAAACGATAAACGTTACCCTGAGAGCTAAAACCATAAATACTTCCCTTAATATTCACAAGATTGCATATAATACCGGCACCATTCACTTGTTTATAAGAGTTTTCTTCATTTTCAAAACCCCAAATCCCTGTTTTGTGGTATCTAATAGAGCGACATCCGCTATAAGCCAATTTACCATCTATAGGTTGAAGAGCGTGAATCAAGCCTTTTACTTTTTTACCAGGAACCCATGTATCATTGAGGATTTCGGTTGAACTGTAGATTCTAGAAGATACACCATTGAAAACTGCAGCTGATATTCCACCCGATGGATTTTCTGAAAGTGCCCAAACAAATTTCAATGGATTGTTCCAGACAACTTTAGGTTCAATATTAAGAGACGTATCAATACTCGCTATAAAGCCATTAGGTATTCTTTTTTTACCCCTTCCAATTCCAGAGCTTCCGCCGGAGACGAGTAAATTCCCATTCCCATCATATGCTAAATCATAAAAACAACGATGCTTAAATGATTTAAAACTAGTTATTGTACATTCTCCATTAAGCAGATGATACTTGTAAATAGTGCCATGATCTGCAGATATATACATGTAGTTACCAAGTTTTAGGAATTTTAGAATATTGGAACCCGTGTTTGGAATGCTAATATTTTCCAGACTTCCGTCCTCCTTCATTCTTTTTAAAACACCGTACTCACCTCCAATCCAGATATCATTTTCTGACACCTGGTAAATGTCGTAGTAGCTACTATCATCATCCATGCCCTCGTACACACTCCCCAAAACCTGAGCATTTGCAACGTGTGCAAGGGATGTTAGGCAGAAAATTATTGAAAGTAAACGGATTGTATACATATAAGCGCGTAAAACTAATCAAAAGCACGGTTCTAAGGACTTTTACCCGATGCTTTTCCAAAAGTTTCCTTTTCCTTAAGATATTCTTGATATAATACAAGGCACTCTAAAAACAAAGCAGTTGAATATGCATCAGATTTCCAGTACATGGTATTTCTGATTACAGTTCCCCCTGAAAAAAATATGCCACCATCTAAGCAAATTGAATTATTGTGATTTCTTAATCTACCAATCAGGAAACGAATAGTATTTTCGACTTGTTCTGAAGTTCCATTTTCATAAGGATTTCCATATTGAAGCATAGCATGCAAAGCATAAATACTGGATTGTTCGATATCTTTTTTATTTACAATCCGCCTAGATTCAAATGCACCTTGTTTACTACTAGTTTTTAAAATATGTTTAATTAGCTTGTCAGCCGAAGGCTTTAAACCTTCAATCCCGCTTCTACAAGCCTTTAAAACTGAATAGTGAAGGTTATATCTGTTTGGATAATATATTCCCGCTCGACTCCATTTCTTCCTTTTTATTTTCCGTTCAATAAATCTTATTGATTCTTTGATTCCTACAGCATTGTACTCGTTATTTTCAGCTAAAGCCGTTAACATATTTGCATTAACTACAGCGTCAACATCATTACAACCATAGGGAATATAGGGTGTGAAAGCTTTTGGATACAAGGTGCTGTAAGGCAACAAAAAGGTCGCATTATTCAAGAGTAATCTTGGAATATTCCATGCTGGGAAGGGTGTTTCCTGGGCTCTCCAAGTTAAAAATGCCCCGGATTCTCTTTTGTCGAAATGAATAATGTTATACCAGTGCTGTGATAATCGGTTGGTATCTCTCCAAAAAGTCAATAACGGACTTAACTCAAGACCGAAATTATTCTCAATGCCCATTTTGCGTTGTACTTTCGAATAAAGCAAAAGAGCAAGTAAACCTTGAGAAGTGTCGTCATTATCATTTACAACATTTGCGGCCTTTCTGATGTAGGGTGAATACAATTTGTATTGAACGGGTCTTCTTACAAAGCCTTCCTGCTTATTTCTATGAAACATGTAAAGCCTTCCTCCCGGAGGGAGTAAAGGCCAGAAGTTAAATCCTCCATTACTATAATAACTCATCAATCGCGGAATAGCATTTTCAAGCATATCAGGAATTGTAAGTAAGTCAGGTCTAATTAAAAAAGTAGTCGCTAACGTATTATGAATCCCCGCAAGGGAGAAACAATTAGAATCGTAAATGTCGTAACCAGGGTTATGCAGTAGTAAAAAGCCAGTTCTTAACCTAATCATTGCTGGCCATTCTCCTTTATACTGATGTCCTTCAATAGTATGGTTTACCTGCTCACTAGCAATAAATGATAGCATTTTATTAATGCATAATTCAAGACTATCTGAACTTATTCTTTGAGACTGAAGATCTTTAGTCAGAAACGAAACAAAAGCAATTGTAGCTAATAATGCTCTCAACATGCTGCAAAGATAAATTCTTTGTTCGCTATCTTAATATTTGAAATCTATATGCATCAAGCCTAACGAAAATAAATGTTAGTATAGTAAAAGACCACAAAGAAGAACCTCCATAACTAAAAAAGGGCAATGGAATTCCCACTACCGGTGCTAGACCTATTGTCATACCTATGTTTATGGCAATATGTATGAATATAATACTGGCTAATCCATACCCATATATTCTCGAGAAACTACTTCTTTGTCGTTCAGCAAGAAATATAATTCTCAATAAAAGGAACACGAATAGTCCAAGTACCAGAATGCTACCTGCGAATCCCCATTCTTCACCTACTGTGCAGAAAATGAAGTCAGTACTTTGCTCAGGTACGTAGTTATATTTGGTTTGGGTGCCATTGAGATATCCTTTTCCTATAAGACCTCCAGAACCAATTGCAATCATTGATTGATTAACATTATACCCCGCACCTTTAGGATCAATCTCCTTACCTAGCAATACATTGATACGTTTCTTTTGGTGCGGTTCAAGGATGTTAGTGAAGGTGTAATCTACAGAATGAACAAAGGCTGCAGCTCCCACAAGTAAACCAGCTACAACTAAAATATTTTGTCTCCTTAACCTAATAAATAGGAAAGAACCTGCAGCAATAATCCCTAAAACGAGAATCAGAATCCATTCATCAACTAGTAATGCTGCAATGAAGAGAATCACCATAGCAACTCCAATCAGTAGAATATTTCCTGAAAGTCCTTCACGATATAAGACCAAAATAAAAGATCCATAAACAAGAGCAGATCCAGTTTCATTCTGAAGAATGATTATCAAAGCTGGTATGACAAAAATTGCAGCAGCCCTCAATTTTGTGCTTAGCTTTTCAAAATTAACATTTACGTTACTGAGGTATTTAGCTAATGCCAGGTTTGTCGCAAATTTGGCAAATTCTGCAGGCTGTATTCTGAAAGAGCCCACCCCAATCCATGATCTGGAACCTTTTACTTCAACTCCTGCAACAATAACAAAGAGTAAGAGCAAAATAAAAGCACCATATAATACGTATGCAAAAGATGGAAAGAATTCACCGTCAATTATCAAAATCATAAAAGCAATTGAAAGGGAGGTAACTATCCAAACTAGTTGCATTCCATAGCTTTGACTTGTGTCAAAAATATTCTTGTATTCTTCGTTATAAACTGCGGCATAAATATTAAACCAGCCCATAATAACAAGAACTAGATAAAGCAATACCAATAGCCAGTCTATATTTTGAAGTACGTCTTCTCTATTCCTTATAGCCATTGGAATTATTTTTTAGAAATCCAGTCTTCTTTTTTAGGTAAGAGATTCGCATCTACAATTCTTTTCTCCATCTCAATTCGTTTAACTTCTCTTCTAAGATACTTTTCTATCATCAGACTTGCAATTGGAGCCGCCCAAGTTGCACCGAAGCCCGCATTTTCTACATATACAGCAATAGCAATTTGGGGATTATCCATTGGCGCAAAGGCAATGAAAATAGAGTGATCTTTCCCATGAGGGTTCTGAGCTGTACCGGTTTTACCACAAACTGTCAATGAATCTAATTGAGCAATTCTTCCAGTACCTGCAACAACAACATTTCTCATCCCCTCAACAATTGGAATGAAATATTTTCTGTCAATGGTAGTTCTTTGTTTAGTTCTGTAAATAGTATCTATTCTACCTTCTTCAATAGATTTTATAATATGTGGCCGGTAGAACCAACCTCTGTTAGAAATTGTTGCTGCATAATTTGCCATTTGTAAGGGAGTTACACCCATTTCCCCCTGACCAATGGCTAGAGATATTACTGAAATCGGACTCCACCTTCCTGCTCCATGATACCGGTCAAAATACTTAACAGTAGGCACATTACCTGAAGATTCTTGAGGAAGGTCAATTGGGAACTTATTTCCTAATCCAAAGCTTAATACATGGTTTCTCCAGACTGAAAATCCAATTGCAGTTTTAGAATATTTCTGAATGATATTTTTAAAAGTGTTGCAGTAGTATGAGTTACATGAGGTAGTAATTGAAAATCTGAGATTCACGGGCGATGCATGCGGGTGACAGCCCACTGTTAAACCACCATAGTGAAATCCTCTCGAGCAACTGAACAAAGTATTCTCATTAATAACTCCTTCTTGTAAACCAATCAATCCATTCACCAGCTTAAATGTCGACCCTGGCGGATATTTAGCCATTGTAGCTCTGTTATACAATGGCTTAAGTGTGTCTACAAGCATTTTTCTGTAATTCTTGCTTTTTACTCTTCCAACCAGTAGGTTGGGATCATAGGAAGGCGAAGAAATAAGACTTAATATTTCACCGCTTGACGGCTCAATTGCGACAATAGCGCCAATTTTATTTTGCATTAAGCGTTCACCATATTGCTGCAATTCCCCATCAATTGATGATACCAAACTTTTGCCTAAAACAGAGGCTGTATCGTATTTGCCATTCTCAAAACTCCCCTTCTCTCGATTATATACATCAACCATCACAATTTTTACTCCGCGCTGCCCTCTCAAAGGGCCTTCATAGGTTTTTTCAACACCACTTAAGCCCATGTTATCACCAGAACGATAGTATGGGTTTTCTTTAATAATCTTATCATCAACTTCTCCCACATATCCTAAAGCATGTGATCCAATTTTCATTGGATACTTTCTGAGCGTTCTCGCCTGCACAAAAAAGCCTGGAAATTTGTACATCTTTTCTTGAAGTGTAGCATACGTTTCGAGCGAAAGCTCATTTTCAAACACTTCTGGTCTGAATGAACTGAATTTCTTTTTCTTAAGCTCTGTGAGCTTCTCTATGAACTCTTCTTTGGTAATATCAAGCAGTCTACAAAAATCTAAAGTGTCAATGTTTTTGACCCTTCGGGGGATAACCATAAGATCGTAGGCTGCCTCATTATAAACAAGGATATCTCCGTTTCTGTCGTAAATAACCCCTCGTTCAGGATATTCAATCTTATGACGCAAGGCATTATCATTGGCGGCAAGTTTGTACCTGTCGTCAACTACTTGAATGTAAAATAACCTTATTAGGAAAATTAGAATCAGACCTATGAAAATAAAACTGATAATATACTTTCTGTCAGAAAAAACGTTCATGCTTGGCTTATCTGTTTCGCAAAGTGAGCAACTGACTTAAAATAATCAAAATAAGCGTTGAAAGGGCAGATATTATTACTCTCAATAATAAATCAAAGAAATTTAAGAAGTTAAATGCTTCGATTAAAAACAAGGCTAAATGATGCAACAATACTAAGAACCCAGTATAAATTATAAAAGTTCTAAAACCCAAACCCTGCAAAGTCATTTCAACTGTATTTTCATAGCCGTCTCTTGGCATAATAAGATTAATAAAGCCTGGCCTTGCAAGGCCGATGAAGAGGCAAGCCGAAGCGTGCATTCCTGCCGTAGAACTGAAAATATCGATTGTGAATCCGCAAACAAAACAAATCAAAAGCAAAAAAAGTCTATTGATTTTAATGGGTAACATCAATATAAACAGAATATAGATATTCGGATTTATATAGGCATTTATAGACCCCGGCAAAGTAATTTGATTGAGTATAAACACCTGTACAAATACAAGTAAAATAAATCGGAAAAGATTTTGGACAATGGTGCCTATCATTGTTTTAGCTCTTCAATTGTTTGGGTTTCCAGTGTGTCTCTTTCAGCTTTCAATAAGTCCCTTACAATATAAACATAAGAGATTGTCCTGAAATTCGTACTCAATTTGACCTCAATATCTTTAAAGCTTTGGCCAGAGTTTCCAATTTCACTAACCGTTCCTACAAGAATATTTCTTGGGAATATTCCAGAATAGGTGCTTGTTACAATTGAATCTCCAACACCTACTAAAGCATGGCTCGGAATGTCATAAAGATGAGCATATTCGGGAGATTTACCATCCCATATCGTAGAGCCGAAGTAATTATTTTTAGCGATTTTCGAAGATATTTTAGTAGATCTGTGAAGTATTGAAATAACAGTTGAGTAGTGTTCAGAAACATCTTTCACAATACCAACCACCCCATTTGAACTTATAACAGCCATCTCTGGCATGATGCCTTGCAAGCTACCTTTATCAAGCGTTAAATAATTATTTACATTTTTAACACTATTATTAATGACGCGCGCACTTATGTAATCATATTGTTGCATTGCATTGCTGTCGTTTACATGAGTAAGCTCGAAACCAAGTTCATAAACTGCCGAAGAATCACCTTGCCTAAGTTTTGCATTTTCTTCAGCAAGAGATTTATTGGTTATTCCTAAGGTAAGGTAGTCGGTTACATTGCTATACGCTTCATATGCCTGCCCAGTAATTTGGTTAGAAGTACCAATAATAGCAGCCCTTTGATAACCGTCATTTCTCGCTATCAAAAAGAACGAAACACCCTGCAACAGAAGAAAAGCCAATAAGAAATTATATCTTCTGATGAGTAGGAAAAAATTCCTCATATGCGCCTTGTTCTTTTACCTGTTCAAAGATGATTATCGAATCAAGAATTTGAATTTATCACGATTTTTTAGTGCAATTCCAGTCCCTCTTGCAACAGCTCTTAATGGATCTTCGGCAATGTATACCGGAAGTTTTGTACGAGCAGAAATTCTCTTGTCTAGTCCTCTCAACATTGAACCACCTCCGGCAAGATAAATACCAGTTCTGTAAATGTCGGCAGAAAGCTCTGGTGGAGTCATCTCAAGAGCATTTAAAATGGCAGTCTCAATTTTAGCAATTGATTTATCAAGACAATGGGCTATTTCCTGATATGAAACCATGATTTCTTTAGGGATACCCGTCATCATATCTCTTCCATGAACTGCATAATCTGGTGGAGGATTATCAATTTCAGTTAGAGCAGCTCCAACTTCAATCTTAATTTTCTCTGCAGTTCTTTCGCCAATATGAATATTATGCTGTCTGCGCATATAATCTTCAATATCTGCAGTGAAATCATCACCAGCTACTCGAATACTTTTATCGCAAACAATCCCTCCTAGGGCAATAACCGCAATTTCAGAAGTACCACCTCCGATATCAATAATCATATTTCCCATGGGCTCTTCCACATCTATTCCAATTCCTATGGCAGCTGCCATTGGCTCATGAATAAGGTAAACCTCTTTGGCTCCTGCATGCTCAGCAGAGTCTCTTACTGCACGTTTTTCAACCTCGGTAATTCCTGAAGGAATACAGATAACCATGACAAGAGAAGGAGAAAAAATTTTGCGGCCTGGGTTTATCATTTTTATCATCCCTCGAATCATATGCTCTGCTGCATTAAAATCAGCAATTACACCGTCTTTGAGTGGACGAATAGTTTTGATATTTTCATGCGTCTTTCCATGCATTTGCTGAGCCTGCTTTCCCACGGCAATGACTTTTCCGCTTGATCGCTCAATGGCAACTATGGATGGTTCATCAACAACAACTTTGTCGTTATGAATGATGATCGTATTGGCTGTTCCAAGGTCGATCGCTATTTCTTGGGTAAAAAAGTTAAACATCCCCATGCGTAAATTCTGTAGGTATTATTAATGCTTAAAATGTCTTATTCATGTAAAA
>JBBEBC010000098.1:16931-20731 GCA_040882555.1 Bacteroidia bacterium | reverse complement strand
CAACGGTGAACGCCAGCATCAATGAAGGCGAAAGCTATACTTTACCAAATGGAGAAGTTGTAACGCAAGCGGGGCAATATGTAACTGTTCTTCAAACGGTAGCGGGCTGTCCGAACACGATTACAACTATTTTATCGGTAATAAACACAACTGGAGGTTGCTACGCGGCAACAGTAATAGAATCGAATACTATACAAGGAAATCGTAAAAACGGAATGCCTGTAATAGATGTTCGTAGCAATACAGCTCAAGCACTTGGTGCGCCAGATGCGGTTGTGGTGAATGTGGTGAATTTCTACACATTAGGTTTTGGAGGTTACCTTACGGTAAAATTTGATCAGCCAGTTGCTAATGGAACAGGAAATGACATTCGTGTACACGAAGCAACCTGGAACAATACCTGCAGCAATTACCCAGAACGCGCCGAAGTATTTGGTTCTCAAGATGGCTGTAACTTCTTGTATATGGGCGAGGTTTGCCACTCAGGCAACGTTGCTATTCCAGAAGAAATGGCTTGGATACAATACGTTCAGATTCGCGACATTAGCAATCCTGCTTCTTTTGCAGCAAATGACGATGGCTTTGATGTGGCTGGTGTAGAATGTTTACATGGTGCTGCTACGAACTTAGTTATGGCCGATTTAACGGACGGAACTTTGCAAAGTATTCCAACTTACCTTCCGGGTACAACTAAAAATGGCAATCAAATTCCTCTCAGCAGACGTAATAAAAACCAAGCGATCGGTTTACCGGGTGGCGCGGGAATTAACTTTGTGTCCTTAGGATTTGGTGGATCATTAATCGGTAAATTCGATTACGTAGTATTCAACAAAGAAGGTTTGGATGTGCAAGTAATAGAAACATCATTTGGCAATCCAGCATGTGCTAATTATCCGGAGGAAGCAGAAATTTCTGTTTCTAAAGATGGAGTTACTTTTTCTCCGATAAGTGAAATTTGCCAAGACGGTTCATTAGATTTAGGCAGTTTGGGGTGGATTCAATATGTAAAAATTGTGGATTCTTCTCCAATAGGCTCGTCAAGATTCAATGGCGCTGCTGATGGATATGATGTGGATGGAGTAGTTGATTTGCACGCATGTTCTAACGGTGCAAATTCAAGAATGAGTAATAAAGATAATATCACAGAACCTGATGCGGAATGGACTGCGAATCTTTATCCAAATCCAACTTCAGATAGAGCTAACCTTGAATTAGTTGATTTGCCAATTGACGACCTAATTACTTATGAATTATTTGATGTAACTGGCAGATTATTGGAGTCAGAGAAGCATCAACTAAGTGATGGTAGAATTAATATATCCATTGATATGAAGCATTTACCAATAGGTAGCTACCAAGTGCGCGTAATTTCAATTACAGGTATTAAGGTTCTTAAATTAATAAGACTGTAAAAAGGTTTATTAAAATTTATTAATAAGAAAGCCCCGATTATGTCGGGGCTTTCTTATTGAAATACCTTGAACGAATGCCATCGAATAAATGATTAAGAATTGCCTAAGAATAATTAGTGTTCAAACGAATCTCTTTCAATAGTAAAGTCGTGCTTAGAATATAGTTATATGAAAAATATAGATTTCATAAATCTTTCTCACTTTTTTATAGTGCGTTCAGTAAACTATGTCAGTTAATTCTATCATTAAACATAAAGTTAAATCTTCCCAAATTTTAACCGTGACAAAGATTTTATCTTCCCACTTTATTCGTGTATTATGAATTGATAAATGTAATTACTAGAACTTCATTTGTTTTAACAATTTCCTTCCAATCGACTTAAATGCAGCCGATTCATATGGCATTCCTTCTTCTATAACTGGAATTAATTCGTTAGATAAATCAGAATAGAGTTTCACATAATTGCCTAATACATGCATTGAAAAAGCCCTTTCTGCGATAGAATTATCTCGATTCTGCAATGTTTTAAAACAGGCATTGATTAATGTCCCATGATATTCTTGAGGAATGCTTATATAAACGAATGTGCGAATAACATTCCGTTTTACTGATGAGCTCGTAGATTGATTTAATAATTTGAGTAAAGATTCAAAGTGACTTGAAACCAAGTCTGCATTTAAATCTGTCACTTTTGATAAAACCCAGGAGGCAAGTTGAGCCGACCGGCCCTTGCCTTCACAAAGTAATTTAATAAGCAATTCTAACTTTTCCGGTGAATTGATACATTCTTGAGAAACACGTTCTATTCCACGTTTTGAATAGTTCTGCTCAATCAATTCAATTAATTCAGAAGCTTTCATGGCTTGTAAAGTTTATCAAATATCCAAATATCCGTTATTTGCAAAATGAAGAATTGGATTTTAAGCTTGTTGGTGTTTGGTGGGGTAGCGCATACTGTAGTAGCTCAGTCAGATACATTTAAATTAATGCAATATAATCTGCTCATGTATCCGGAATCAAATCCCGCGAAAGCGGTGCATTTAAACACCATTCTAAATTATTTAAATCCAGATATTATTAGCTTAAATGAGCTTACCTCTTCAGCAGCCATAGATTCCATCTATTCAGTTGTTGATACAACTAAATATCAATTTGGACCTTTGTATGCTGACGGGTTGATTAGTAATGCTCTGATGTATAACAAACAAAAACTAGGAATAGCTACTTCATTTGGCTTTCAAACGAGTCCCCGCAAAACCAGTATTTTCAAACTGTATAACAAGCAGCAAAACTTCGCACTATATCCTGATACGATCTACATAACAGTTGGAGTTGTGCATTTTAAATCTTCGCAAGGCAGTTCAAATGAGAATGTCAGACTTATTCAGGCGATAGATATTACAGATTATATCCGAGTTTTTGAGCCTTCAAATTTTCTTTTGGCTGGCGATTACAATATGTACACAAGCAACGAACCTGCTTACCAAGAACTACTTACGCCGGCTGAGAAATACTTAGTAGATCCTATTAACAGACCTGGGAATTGGAATAACAACAGCTCTTTCGCCGATATTCATACTCAAAGCCCAAGAACAATATCTTTCGATGGAGGCGTTACTGGTGGACTTGACGACAGGTTTGATATAGTTCTTGTTCTTAATGAAATAATGGAGGGTACAGGAGGACTAAGGTACCTTCCGGGAACTTATCAGGCACCTGGTAATGATGGCAATCATTTCAACACATCTATACTTGCAAATCCTCAAAACACGAGTGCTCCTCAGGAAATAATTGAAGCCCTTCACGCAATGAGTGATCATTTGCCTGTTGTAATGGAACTTGAGATGGATCCCTCAAATGTGAGCACTAGTTCAAAGGTTATTGCGCCTATCGGCGGATGTTGTTATAATGTCTTACAAACTATATCAACCGATAAAGATTTAAGCTGGCAAGTTTATGCTTCAGGTGGAAATCTAATCGCTCAATCCAATGAAACAGAATTCAATAAACTGGAATTGAATCCAGGTTTATATTTTCTAAAAATAGGGGAGCCGGAATGCGACTGTGTTTTTAAGATGCTTGTCAGGACTGATGCTGAGATACTATTTTCACGCTAAACTCGTCATCAAAGACAATTACATCGCCAGATCGAAGCTTATTTCGTTTGCGAAATTCTTCTTTCCCGTTAACTTTTATCAAGCCTTCTTCAATAACTTGATTAGCCTGACCTCCGGTTTCAGTCCATTGCATCAGCTTAATGAGTTTGTTTAACTCGATGTATTCACCAGAAATTTCAAATTCTTGCATGGTAGGATAAAATCAAACTTCGACAAGCTCAGTTTGACGCTTTAGTTAAGTGTTAAAGATACTGGTTCAGTTTTAGTTTT
>JBBEBC010000098.1:0-16831 GCA_040882555.1 Bacteroidia bacterium | reverse complement strand
TTGACGCTTTAGTTAAGTGTTAAAGATACTGGTTCAGTTTTAGTTTTCTACTGTCTGATTAAATGACTTTAATACAGACAAAAGAAACAGACCTTATCTAACCCAAGCTAGTCTATGGTGAGCTTGTCGAAGCATAGCTCAGTTTGACGCTTTGATTAAATGTTAAAGGTACTCAGTTTGACGCTTTGGTTAAATGTTAAAGGTACTCAGTTTGACGCTTTAGTTAAGTGTTAAAGATACTGGTTCAGTTTTCTACTGTCAGATTAAATGACTTTAATACAGACAAACGAAACAGACCTTATCTAACCCAAGCTAGTCTATGCTGAGCTTGTCGAAGCATAGCTTGTCGAAGCATAGCTTGTCGAAGCATAGACTGACAAAAAAGACCTAGCCTTACCTGAAATTGTTAAACCTTAAAACTTCTCTAACTCAGAGAAAAAGAAGTTCCCTTCAATGATTGCATTTTCATCGCTATCAGAACCATGCATTGCATTCGCGTCGATTGATTTAGCGAACATTGCACGGATTGTTCCTGGAGCAGCTTTGCTAGGATCTGTTGCACCAATTAAGTCGCGGAAATCAGCTACTGCATTGTCTTTTTCAAGAATTGCAGCCACAATTGGACCCGAAGACATAAACGAAACTAGGTCATTGAAAAAACCACGCTCCTTATGAATTGCGTAGAATTTTCCAGCAGTTTCAGGAGTAAGGTGTGTATATTTCATAGCACGGATAACGAATCCGGCCTCATTAATTTTTGAAAGAATTGCTCCAATGTGGTTATTTCCAACTGCATCGGGTTTAATCATTGTGAATGTTACTGAGCCTGACATGGTAATTTTTCTAGGTATAATTTGCGGCGGCAAAAATAGTAAAAGAAACCATTAACAGAACATTATTTACTACTTCCTAAATTATTAATTAATAGGGTTTTCGGTTTCGCCAATAGGTAACAAACTTATCAATATCGTCTACTTGTATATAATCAGCGCCAGCATTTATGAATAAATCAAAGGCATTTGGAATTTCAGGAATATCGAATAATCTGACTTTCCTGCCTGATTTCTGCGCTACTTTTATCATCGAGCTAAAACTATGATACTGCATATTGGGCATGCTTCCACTTCCATTCCAATCATAGACTTTCTTAAATCTCATACTGGTGGTACCTATAAAGGCTGATGCATCTCCTGGAGTGGTCTTATTGAAAGGCACTTCTGTAAAAATATAGGGTGAAGGAGAGATGTATCCAAGAGCGCTTCCATTTTTCCCTGAAACAACTAGTCTAATCGCCTTTTTTTCTATCCCTCCTGAACTCTTTGAACTTAAAATTTCCACAAAAGAACTTAGTTCTTTTTCGAGAGCTTCTAGTGTTTCCTTTTCATCTGAAAGAAGCTCTAAAACCATAATAAATTCCTCTGTTCTTCCCTGATAAAGATTGCCTTTTCTTTCCTGTACTAACTTTTTTGCCTTTTCTAAATAAATGTCTTTAAACAAATCAGAACCACTGTATAAATTTCCATTCTTTTTAAGGTTTAAATCAGCGGTAATACCAGCAAAACCATTTTCAAGTGCTTCGGTTAATGGCTTTTTTCGTTGGTGGTCATTTCCGGCGATAGCCTTAGAAATATATGCTGGCTGTGCGCTTAAATAAGCGAGTGAAAAAATTATAAGAAAAGCTGTAAATCCGCCTTTTACATTCATCCTGAAAAGATATAAATTCTCTTAACGTAAGTCCTTCTTTCTATGATTTTCTACTTGGTCGAATGTTCCTCCAAAAAGCACATCCTTAACACCATCAGTTTGAAGAAACTCATGAGGAAAGCCCAAAGTCACTTTGCTCACATCATTAAGAATATCCATTTCATTCTGAGGAATCACCAAATCAACACTTTTGAGACTGTCGGTCAGTTGTTCTTTTATGCGCGCTCCAATAATGGGTATAACCACCTGATCTCTTTGTTTAGTCCATTGAACAGCAACTTGTGCTGGACTTACTTCAAGTCTTTTTGCAACATCCACAACGGTCTGTGCGATAGAATTAGCTCTTTCGCCTCTTCTGTCGCTCTCTGCTTTTACTCTGCCTGACTCGTCATTTAAGTATTTTCCAGTTAAAGCTCCACCTGCAAGAGGAGCCCAGGGAGTTACTGCAAGATCGAGTGCTTTTGCCATGGGTAGTAAATCGGCTTCGGGACTTCTTTGCAATAAGCTATATTCTACTTGAAGGGCTGCAAATCTTGACCAACCGCGCAATTCGGCCAAAGTATTACATTGAGAAACAATCCAGGCGGGAGTATCACTTACACCAATATAGTGCACTAATCCTCGTGTAACGAGATCTTCTAATCCTCGCATTACCTCCTCCGGACGAGTGGTGAAATCCCAGGCATGAATCCAAAGTAAATCTATGTATTCAGTGTTTAATCTTTCTAGGCTTGTTTTAACAGAGCGCATTAGATTTTTTCTGTGGTTCCCTGCATAATTTGGATCACCGTTTTTATCCTTGAGTGCAAATTTTGTTGCTAGTGCAAAATGATCTCGATCTGAAGCTATCATTTCGCCAAGCCATTTCTCACTTGTTCCTTCAGTATAGCGATTCGCAGTATCAAGAAAATTTCCTCCAGCATTTGCATACGTTTCAAAAACCTCCTGACTTTGCTTTCTATCAGATCCCCAGCCCCATTCAATTCCAAAAGTCATGGTACCTAAACATAATTCTGAAACTCTTAAGCCACTATTTCCTAGTAATTTGTATTTCATTTTTTACTGTCTTTTATCCATTAGCCTGAATTTTTGTCTCATAATTTCCTCTTCTGCATCAAGCTGATAAATAACTAAGTCTGATGCAGCAGGCATTTCAATATCAGCTTTAGCAAACTTTAAAGACGTAATTCCTTTATTCAAACCAAAGGTTTTTTTCAGCGGAAGAGAAGGCTTTCCCTTACTTAATTGCTCAATCATAATTTTGATATTCATTGTTTGAGGAGAATAAATATCAAGGAACAAGGTATCTCTGTTTTGATCAATTTTTGAAAAATGAAGTTCTGGATTTTCCGGCACAGCATAGGGATTTCCTAATTCCTTAGTGCCCAGTTTTAAATACACTGGTTTGCCTATATAATTGTCGCCATCATCTCTCCAAGGAATTGCAAATTCAGGTAAATAGGAAACTCTTGAGGCATTTACTGAATTCCAATAAGCGATAGTATTTAGTTCAATTCCATCAAAACTAACTGGCGCATCCCAAAAAGCCTCAATCAAAGGGCCAGATAAATCAAAAGTTTGATTGTATGGATGTGGCTTTATTGGCATGGAAACAGGATAGATGACCAGGTTTTTTTCTACTGGCATATCTGCAATTTGCACACTTTCATCAACTCGGAAACCTTCAGGATAAAGTTCTAATTTGCTGGTAGCAAGATCATATTCTGTAGAGTTTTCAAGGTTAACAATGCTACTCTTAAACTTAAGTTCAGCGCTACCTGAAAATACATTCTTTGAAATAATTTCGATATCCATCAGCTGAGAAGGTTCGAATACAAAGCTTTTCTGCTCAGGTTGTAGCTTTCGGATTGAAAAAAGTATTTGCAGCCTATCGCCTGGTTCCAAGTTTCGATTTAGGAATTTATAATCACTCAATCCAGAAGGTGAGGAGCAAATTGATTTATAAAAGCTACTTAAAACTCTTCTTTTTTGATAGGTCTTCGTGCCTTGCAATTCGATAATTCCTAATTCAGGTTTGTAAATGATAAAGTTGAGAGAATCTGATTTAAGCAGATAGCTTTCGCTAGCAGGGATTTCTTTTATTTTTGAAGGAATCAACCTCCTAATAACAGTCCCTTTAACCCCTCCAAGAATACCCTCTGATTCAGATTTGGTTCTATCAACTTGAATTTTCAAGGTATCGTTCTCATATACACTAATAACTCCCTTTCTGAATTTGGTTTTACGGACTTGCTTTGGACCAGGAGTCATTCTATTCTCATATTTCCTGTAAAACTCAATGTAGGTAGAATCTTTTTTTCCTTCAATTGCGACTAGTGAATCGGTTTCTTCAAACCAGACAGGAAAAGGATTAGTACCAATTTTCTGACTTACTAAAACAAGAGGCGAATTCCCAAATTCCTTTAGGGTTGTAGTTTCCTGCCCTAGTAAAACAATACAGAAAAAAGAAGAAGCAATGATTAAGCTATATTTTAACATGCCCCAAAGTTAGCAATGCAAAGCTTATTCTAAAGTTCTGTTTTCAATTTGTATATTGCTCTAAATAAATGACAACAATGAAAATCAAACTACTCCTAACAGCCTTAATTCTCGCTACTATTTCTCTAAATCAGTCATGTAAAAAGAAAGGTGCTGAACCAGTTGCTTACACAAAGATTTATGATAATTTTTCATTTATTGTTGACACAACAAATGGAGCTGGGAATTTAACCTTAGGAGTTTATGAAGTTGAAACCGATATTATCAGTGAACTGAGTGCTGCAGGTTTTACAGTAAACAACCTGACCTCTGTTAAAATAAATGAGATAAAGTTGGAGGCAACTACTCCCGGACAAACACTAGATTACTTCAGAAGAATAGAAATTCAGCTTAGAAATCTAACGTCGGCAGATGTAAATTTTGCCACAAAAGATTTACCCGAAAATTTCGAGAACAACTTTGTAGTCTTTTCTGATGAAGGAGTTGATTTAAAAGAATATTTTAAAGAAACAGGGCTGATTTTCACCGTTTCGGCTATCAATGAATTACCAATCCAGCCAGATAGATTGAATTTGAGACTTTCTCTGAAGTTTGATGTTCAAGCTAGTCTCTGATTTGAATTAAAGCTCCAAATTGAGAGCATTCATCCAGGTTTTAAGACTTTGGTCAGCCTGTAACTGAAGCATGCTCAAACCGTTGTGAATCATCGCACCTTGCTTTTTTCCCGCCTTTAAGAAGGCCGTTTCGTCGGGATTATAAACCAAGTCGTAAAGCAAATGTTTATCTGTGATATACTGATATGGTAAACTTATAAGTTGCTCATCGTCAGGAAACTGACCAACTGGACTTGTATTAATGATTAAAGGGTGAAATCGAATAACGTGATCATTAATATCTTCATATCCTATTTCTTGTTCCCCTTCGGGGGAACGGCTTACAAATAAGGTATCAACACCTAGTTTATACAACACATAAGCAATAGAACCAGCACTAGCGCCAGTGCCCAGAATCAAAGCTCTTTCAAACCAAGGACGCATCAGCGGTTTAATAGATTCTTTGAAACCATAAATGTCCGTGTTGAAACCTTTCAGTCTTAAACCTGGAATCTTTTGTCCTTCGAAATCATCAATATTTCGCTCAACAACCACCGTATTAACAATATTTAAGCCTGCTGCAGGCCCATATAATTCATCAATATATTGACAAACAGATTGTTTGTATGGAATGGTAACGTTAAAGCCCTTTATTTCTTCATTGGCCTTGAGCCAAGCGGGCAAATCATCGATATTTTCGAGTTCCTGAGCCGAGTAGCTTAGGTTAGTGATATTATTCTCTTCAAATTTACTTTTGAAATAAGAAGGGGAGAAGCTGTGTTTAAGTGATTTTCCAATTAATGCGAAACGATGCATGATTAGTATTTGCTCAAGCTTGAATCAATTTCATCAATCCATGCATAGATTCCACCTTTAAGATTATATACATTATCATACCCTCTCTGCATCATGTATTTTGTTACATTTCCAGATCTGCCGCCTGTTTTGCAGTGAAATACAACAGGAACATCTTTCCTGACCTCTTCCAAGCGATTGGGAATTTCACCCATCGGGATCAACTCACCTTGAATATTCACATTTTCATGCTCATATTCTTCGCGAACATCAATCAATTGATGAGCTTTATTTTCGGCTCTCCACTGTTGTAATTCAGAAACGCTTATTTCTTTCATAGTAGTTCAATTAGCGCTTTGTTTCAAATGTGCAAATTCATCTGGTAGAAACTGGAAAAAGGTATCGCCCCGGAGACCAAGACGAAGTGTTTCCAAAGGAATAACATCATCGTGAGCAATATTCCCAAGATTTACATTAGCACCAAGGTGCTTAATAAACCAAGCTTGTTGAGATTTTGCAGGCGCTTCCCAAAGTATCCGGTCGCCAGGTACTTTAGAAAGAATTCTATTTACCAAAACAACGTGGGCAGTTCCATTTGGACGGTAAATTCCAACATTACCACTTTCACGA
Source organism: Bacteroidia bacterium (assembly GCA_040882555.1). Taxonomy (GTDB): domain Bacteria; phylum Bacteroidota; class Bacteroidia; order M30B66; family M30B66; genus M30B66. Next base: position 10,610 of record JBBEBC010000098.1, on the reverse strand, counting down.
GCTTCGGCTATTACTTTCCAAGAACCAGCTTGAAGTTCAGAATTCATCATGCTAATCCACTTAGCAGGAGCAATCAAAATACCCGCTTCTTTAGAGCCTACTTCTGATAAAACCTTGTAATTCTTAGCAAGTTTGGAAATATACTCGCATTTAACATCATGTTCTAGCACGATGGAACCATCTGATACCTCACAGGTATCAAGACCTAGATCATCAATAAATTTCCTGTATTCATCAAATAATGAACGTATTGCGAAAGCCTCAAACAAGGTCCCACCAACATAAACGCTCATTCCCGCTTTTTGATAAAGTTTAATTTTCTCTTTTAGGTTTTTAGAAACAATAGAAGTTCCAAATCCAAGCTTAATTATATCGGTTAAATGAGAAGATGAAGCCAAAAAATCTTCTGCCTGTCGAAAGCTTAGACCTTTGTCCATCATCATTGTTACTCCGTTTTCTCTTGGATGCTTCGTACGTTCAGGTAAGTAGGGAAGAAGTTCACTCATTATTTTTCCTTGTTTCTATCTATTAGGCGGCGAATTTCGGAATTCGTTCCGAATCTGCTCAATTCCTCAATCATCTTTTCTGCCATTTCTGGATCCATTGCAACAGCAATCTCGGCAAAAAGTATAGCTGATCGGTCATTCCCCCCATGCAATTCAACTTCACAAGCCTGAAAAGTAAGTCGGGCGTTGCCGGGATGGTATTTCACGCACTCCTGCATTAGTTGCCTTGCTTCATCGATTCTTTTCTGATCAAGCATCAAATTGGATAAGAAAATCCATATTTCCTCATTCTCAGGTTCAAATTCGATAACCTTTTTATAGGATTCTTCGCCCTGAGCACTCGAGCCAAGCTTAAGTTGAATATCTCCAAGTATAAACCAAAATGTTCCTCGGGTAGGGTCAAGATTAATCCCTTGTTTTATAAAAGCTAAAGCTTCAGAGCTATTACCCATGAAATCTTTAACTACACCGATACCAACCCAAGCATCAGCAAGAAATTCATCTAACTCAGTTGCCTTTTGGTAATACTTTAATGCTTCAGGGTAATTATCGAGGTTTTCATAACATTCTCCAATGTATAGAAAGGTGAATGCATCAGGTTCTTCAATCTTAAAAAGCTCTTTGTAGCAAACAATAGCCTCTTCATACTTTTCTTGAGCAGCGAGACAATTTGCCTTGTTAAACCAAGCAGCTCCGAAATCTTCATCAATAACTATGGCAAAATCAAAAGCAATTACAGCTTTTGCATAATTCTGCAGCTTGCTTTGAAGATGCCCCAGTGCATACCATGCGGTTTTCGAATAGGCATTCTCATCAAGAAAAGAATTAAAAAACTTAACTCCTGCTTCAAACTTATTTGAAACATCAAAACAAAATGACATTTCAAAAACTGCTGAATCATTTTCTGGATTTATCTGAAGGCATTTCCTGAGGTAACGAGCTGCTTTGCCATATTTACCAAGATTTTGGAATTCAAAAGCAATAAACAAGTATAACTCCTCAATGCTTCGATCTAGTCGCAAAGCTGTTTTGTACGACTGAATTGCCTTCTCTGGTTTATTAAGCATAGAATATATGCCTCCACGAGTCATTGATATTTCTGGGTTGCCGGGTTCAAATATTTCAACTTCGTCTAATAGAGATAAAGCCTGATCGTATTTGCCTTCGGCCGATAAGAGCTGAGATTTCCTCAATGTAAAATACGTAGAGCCAGGATATTGACCATTTGCAAAGCTTATTGCTTTTAAGGCCTTTTTGTGGTGATTCTCCAGAATATAAAATTCTACAATGCTTTCCAGATCGTCTACTTCGAAGTAATACTGCTCTTTATCTCTGAGCATCTTCTCGAATCTTCTGACAGCAGTATCTGTGTTATGGTCTTCCTGAGGGTACTCGTTCATAGGCTGTCAGGTTTAATGATATTCGCAAATCTAACAAATTGAACCGTTTTCAAATAGCTAATTATCCACATCGGGATTGTTAACTTTTTATTGTTTTGAAAATTAAGTTCTTTGCAAAGATACTCATAGATGAGGAATTTGATGGCAGGTTTTTTGACAAGCTGGATTTTTTTTCATGACCTTTGTCAATGTTCATCAGCTGTTGACAATTCTAAGTGTCATTCTGACAATAAATTTTCTATACTTGCCAACCTTTTCATTAAGATTATTTTGTGATTTAGACCAGTCATTATGGGAAAATACATTTGTATTCACGGGCATTTTTATCAACCACCTCGTGAAAATGCTTGGCTTGAAGTTATAGAACAACAAGACTCAGCATATCCTTTTCACGATTGGAATGAACGAATTACACACGAATGTTATCGTCCCAATGGATTCTCTAGAATTCTTGATGAGGAAGATTACATCATCAACATCGTTAACAACTACGAAAAAATCAGCTTTAACTTCGGTCCAACCCTCTTACAATGGATGGAGATCTATGCTAACGATGCATACAAAGCCATCTTAGAGGCTGATATAAAAAGCCATTCCCGTTTTGGTGGACATGGAAATGCAATAGCGCAGGTGTATAATCACATGATTATGCCTTTGGCAAATCGAAGAGATAAAGAAACTCAGGTTATCTGGGGTATCCGTGATTTTGAAGCGCGATTTAACCGCAAACCTGAAGGGATTTGGTTGGCTGAAACTGCTGTAGATACTGAAACACTTGAAGTTCTTGCCGATAACGATATCAAATTCACAATTTTAGCTCCGCGTCAAGCAAAGGAGTTTAAGCCTGCCGGCGGAAGCTGGACAGACGTCTCAGGTGAAAGAATAGACACTAAAAAACCTTATTTATGTAAGCTGCCAAACGGCAAAGAAATAAGTCTTTTCTTTTATGATGGTTCTGTTTCACAGGATATTGCATTTAAAGGCCTTCTCATTGATGGCAAAGAGTTAGCGCATCGTTTAGCCGATGGCGGAAGTTCTGATGAGCCTCATTTAGTTCATGTTGCCACTGATGGCGAAAGTTATGGTCACCATCATCGTCATGGAGATATGGCCTTGGCTTATTGCCTTGATTATATTGAACAGACAAGCCTTGCTGAACTTATAAACTATGGTTATTATCTTGAGAAATTCCCTCCTCAAGATGAAGTGAGAATTTTTGATAACAGTTCTTGGAGTTGTGTTCATGGCGTTGAACGCTGGAAAGCGGATTGTGGTTGCTGTTCAGGAATGAATCCGGGATGGAACCAGAAATGGAGAGCCCCTCTAAGAAACGCCTTAGATACTCTTCGGGATAGCCTTTCTACTGTTTTCGAAAAAGAACTGAGTAGGTATATCGCTTCTCCTTGGGATGCAAGAAATGATTATATCTCCATTGTATTGGATAGAAGTGATGTTTCGGTGGATACCTTTCTCGCAAAACATTGCAAGACGATGCCTGGTGGCGATCATAAAACCAAGGTTATTCGTTTGTTAGAAATGCAACGACATGCTATGCTCATGTATACAAGCTGTGGTTGGTTTTTCGATGAAATTTCAGGTATTGAAACAACTCAAATTCTTCAATATGCTGATCGTGCAATTCAATTAGCTGAAAGTGAGAGTAGTATCGTTCTCGAGAAAGATTTTTTGAGTCAGCTGGAGCTTGCACCAAGTAATTTACCTGAATTACAGAATGGGGCAATTATTCACAAGAAATATGTCCAGCCGTCTAGACTTTCCCTATCACGGGTAGGTTCACATTATGCTGTTGCTTCACTCTTTGAGGAGTTTCCAGAATTGATGAATATCTGTAATTATCGCGCTGAAAGCGATGATTACTTGAGATTAGAAGAGGGCACTTTAAGGCTTGCCATCGGAAAAACTAAAGTTCATTCACTTATCACGCACAGCGTAAAACAGTTCTATTTTGCAGTTATCTGGTTAGGACAAAATCATATTCTTGGGAATTCCAGTTCTTTCATTGAGGAAAGTGAATATGTTAAAATGAAGTCTGAACTTTCTGAAGCCTTTAAAGATTCGAAAGTTGCCGAAGTTATTGGTATCATGCAGACTTACTTCGGACCAGAAAAATTTTCTCTTTGGAATTTATTCAAAGATGAACAAAGAAAGGTGCTAGATCAGATTATCAAAAATGATATTGATCAGGCAGAAAAGGATTTTAGGAGCATTTACAAGAGAAACTATAACATTCTTTCCGTTATGAATGATAATAGGATTCCTGTGCCTAAAGTGCTCTTGAATAATCTCGAAAATGTAATCAATACCGACCTAAGGCATATTTTCGAAAACGGAAGCCTTAATCCAACGCGCCTAGAGCAATTGGCAAGTGATGCTATACGTTGGAATGCTAAACTGGATAAGACTAGTATAAGTTTTGCCGCTGGCGAAAAGCTATATCATTTAATGAGAGTGCTAGATTATAACGATGCAGGTCTTCGAGAAATGGGCTTGATGCTTTCTGCTTTTGAGCAAATGAAGAATTTGGATATTGAACTTGATCTCGTCGAATTCCAGAATGAATACTTTTTAAAGGGTAAACGCTTTCTCGAAAAAAATTCACAAATGAGCTTTAACGAACAAAGCAAAAAAGTAGAGTGGGTCAAAAAATACCTCGAATTAGGTAATTGGGTTAATGTTAAACTTCCTGACCAACTTCAGCAAATTGCCAAAACTTAATTCTCAGCTAGTTCCTCCGTTTTACTGAGTTCCAACTTTAGTGCACTCACCGAAATGAGGGTTTCTTGAAAAGAAAGCATCAAGGATAATATCATGAAGATTAGGCTTATGCCGAATAATACTCCAGATAGCATTTGATAGCCTAAGTAAACAGCAAACATGGTGAAGACGCAAGTCAAAATACTTGCGATACCAAATGCTTGCATATTTCTAATCAGTATGATTCGCTTACGAAGATTTTTTATCTGACTCAAAAGGTTAGCGTCTGGTTTTTCTTCATATCGATTTCTTAAGCCTCTGATAAGCGTAGCAATTGCCAAAAACCTATTCGTATAAGCCAATAATAACAAGGAAATTGCCGGAAACAGTAGGGCAGGAGTGGTGAGAGTTACTTCCATCCTATAGAGTTGATATGATAAATAATTTTTAACATCAAACCTCCAGTTGATAAATCAAGTTGAGGCATAACACAGATAGGGATTAGTCGAAAGAGTTCTTAATTACAGGTGTACAATCCTGCTTTAGCAGCATCTTCAATATTTCTGAAAGCCTTTGTTTTAAGTCTCTTCTTTCAATAATTAAATCAAGGAAACCATGCTCAAGAACGAACTCTGATGTTTGAAATCCTTCAGGAAGATCTTTACCTATTGTTTCCTTCACAACACGTGGACCAGCGAAACCAATCAATGCACCGGGCTCTGCAATATTCAGGTCTCCTAGCATGGCATAAGAAGCCGTAACGCCTCCAGTTGTTGGATCTGTTAGCATGGAAATATATGGTAAACCGGCGTCACTCAGCAAAGTCAACTTAGCTGAAGTCTTCGCCATTTGCATAAGCGAAAATGCAGCTTCCATCATCCTGGCACCGCCAGATTTACTAATTATCATGAAAGACGACTTCTGCTTAATACTGAAGTCAATAGCTCTTGAAATCTTCTCACCTACAACAGAACCCATAGAACCTCCAATGAAATCGAAGTTCATACAAGCTAATACCAGTTTAACGCCATCCACCTGACCATATCCAACAGACATGGCATCGGTGTATCCACTTTTTTCAATGCTAGCAACAAGTCTGTCCTTGTATTTTTTAGTATCTACAAATTCTAATGGATCGGCTGACCTGATGTTGGTGATAATTTCCTCATACTTACCATCATCGAAAAGAATTGAAAAATATTCTCTAGAATTAACTCTTTCATGATGATTGCAATTGTCACAAACCCATAGGTTAGCTTCATGATCACTCGAAGAGGAAATCTTCTTGCAGGAAGGGCACTTATACCACAAGCCTTCCGGTGTTTCCTTCTTCTCAGTGGTAGTAGTAGTAATATTCTTGTTTTTGCGGCTAAACCAGCTCATTCACAGTATTTTTTTTCAGAATTCTGTTAATCTTTAGAAAAATCATCCCCCTGAAAAGGGGCAACAAACCTAAGGTATTTCAATACAATCACAAACCATAAAGTTAGACCTTATACATATATATATGTATTTCAAGCTTTTGCATAATCCAATCAATCTGTCGAAAGAATTACGAACTTGCTCTCAAATTTAATAGAAATGAAGCATCTTCTTGTTTTTATTACACTATCCCTAGGCACTTTTGACTTATATTCTCAAGCTCAGCAAGTTACCTTTGATGGACCAGATGGAAAAGAAATGACACTTAGGCAATATTATGTGGCATTTTTAATGAGCGGAGAGATACGTTCACAAAATAAAGAGGAGTCAGAACAAATTCAAAGTGAACATATTGCATACTTAACTAAGCTTTGGGAGGATGGTATTATTATTTTAAACGGACCCTTTGATGAAGACACCAGCTTACGAGGAATGAGCATTTATGCAACCGATAATGCTGAACAAGCTAAGGAGTTCGCCGAGAATGATCCTGCAGTTAAAAGTGGAAGATTAAAAATAGAAATTCACCCTTGGTGGAGTGCTCCGTTTATGCCAGAATTTACCAAATAATAAGAATCAGTAAATCAAATGAATACCTCAAAAAACGAAAACAAGATAAATTGTCCCAATTGCGGAACTAGTATAGATGTTCAGGATATTCTATCTCATCAATTAGAAGAGAAAATCAAACAACAGTATCAACAACAACTGAGTGAGGAAAGAACTAAATTCTCCAAGCAAGAAGAGCTTTTGAAAAAGGAGAAAGAGGCTTTTGAACAAAAAAAGCGAGAAGAAAATGAGATGTTTCAAGAGCGACTTGAAAAACAGCTCAAGCAAGAAAGAAAGTTGATTGAAGAAAAGCTTAAAGCAAAAGTACTTGACGAACAAAAAGAGCAATTTGATGCGCTGCAGAAAGAGTTAAATGAGAAATCTTTACAGATTAAGGAACTAAACCTTGCAAAGGTTGAAATTGAAAAGTTAAAGCGCACAAATGCAGAAGCTAAAGAGTTGGCTGAAGCGGAAGCTCAAAAAAGACTCAATGAGCAATTGCTTTCTGAAAGAGAGAAAATTAGAAAAATAGAAGAAGACAAGAATGAGCTGCGCTTCAAGGAAATGCAAAAGCAGCTTGAAGATCAGAAGCGTTTGACTGAGGAAATGAAACGTAAGCAGGAGCAAGGTTCTATGCAATTGCAAGGTGAAGTGCAGGAATTAGCCATAGAAGAATGGCTTGCTTCTCAGTTTCCACTCGACACAATTGATGAAATTAAGAAAGGTGCACGTGGTGGTGATTGTATTCAAATTGTAAATACCTATTCAAAACCAAATTGTGGGACTATCTATTACGAAAGCAAGAGAACAAAAGACTTCCAAGCTTCGTGGATAGAAAAATTCAAAGCTGATATACGAGAGAAATCTTCAACTATTGGCGTATTGGTGACAGAAGTTATGCCTTCTGATATGAAAAGAATGGGATTAAAAGACGGTATTTGGATTTGTAATTATGATGAGTTTAAGGGCTTAAGCGCTGTTTTGAGAGAAACAGTTATTCGATTGAGCACAATTGAAGATTCTCAGGAAAACAAGGGCGATAAGATGCATATGCTTTATGATTACCTCACTGGAAACACGTTTAGAATGCAGGTTGAAGCTATAGTTGAAGGATTTACATCTATGAAAACTGCCCTAGACAGTGAGAAACGCTCCATGTTCAGGATTTGGAAGGAGAGAGAAAAGCAAATTGATAAAGTATTGGTCAACACCACAGAATTATATGGCTCGGTGAGAGGTATTGCAGGAAATGCTATTCAAGCTGTCCCTGCATTGGAGCTGGGAGCTGGAAATGAGCTAGAAGAACTTGATGAAGAATAATATGTTTCACTTAACTACAACCAATCTAAATGCAGGATAATTTCTCTTGCAAAGGCTTGCTATTCCGCTTACATTCGTCTCATGCTTTCAAAGAAAAACCGATATGCTTTCCATGCCTTGGAAGATTTACTCGAACATCGTTCGGAAGGTCCCCGGTTGATTAGTGAAATTGCTACTGCCAAGAAAATCCCGCGTAAATTCTTAGAAGCGATTCTACTTGAACTTAAGAAAGCTGGCTTTCTGGGTTCTAAAATGGGGAAGGGTGGAGGATACTATTTGCTTAAACAAGCAGAACAAATTCGCTTTGCAGATATCATAAGACTTATTGATGGTCCAATTGCACTTTTACCTTGCGTTAGTCTTAACTATTATGAAACCTGCGAAGATTGCTTGGAAGACGAAGCAACATGTTCTTTGCGAAAAGTCATGATTCAAGTAAGAGACGAATCGCTTAAAGTCCTCGAAAGCAAAACTTTAGCTGATTTGTTGAAAAAGACTTGATTTTATTTACTTTAATATTCTACTAATTCTATGGATTAAATATATATTTGCCGCCATGATTGATTTAATCCTAGAGAAATCGCCCGTTAAAGGGCAAACAAGAAGCATTAGCGTGCTCAAGTCAATATCATGGAGAGTTGTAGGTACCATTGATACTTTTATTATTTCATACATCGTAACAGGCAGTCCGAAACTTGCAGTTTCAATCAGCTCAGTTGAAGTCATCACTAAAATAATTCTTTATTATTTCCACGAACGACTATGGAACAAGCTCAAATAGAGGAAGCTATAAAGTTACATGCGATTCGCACTGAGAATTTATCGCCTACAGACCTGCTCAAATACATTGATAAAGCATTTGGTAATTCGGCTGTATTAACAAGTTCTCTAGGACCAGAAGATCAATTCATTACGTTTCTTATAGCACAATTCGGATTAAAAATTCCAATCGTAACCTTAGATACCGGTCGTCTTTTTCCTGAATCATACGAGCTACAGGCATCAACCGAAACTCGGTTTAACATTAAAATTGAAGCTTTTTATCCTAATCAGGAGGAAGTCGAAACCTACGTTAATACCCATGGAATTAATGCTTTCTACAATTCAGTTGAACTAAGAAAGCAATGCTGTTTCATTCGTAAAGTACAGCCTCTTAAGCGAGCTCTCAAGAATAAACGAGTTTGGATTACTGGCATTCGAGCAAACCAGAATGATTCACGTGAAAATCTATCCCGCTGGGAGTATGATGAATCGAACGAATTATTAAAAGTTCATCCATTGCTACATCTTACTGACGATGAACTTGATGCAGAAATTAAATCAAAGAATATCCCAGTTAATCCACTTCATAAAAAAGGATATGCAAGCATTGGCTGTGCACCTTGTACTCGAGCCATAGAAGAAAATGAACATCCTCGAGCTGGCAGATGGTGGTGGGAGAGTGACAATAAAGAATGTGGACTTCATACAAAAGCATAAAACATGATCAATCAATTTCCTCAGGCTCTTGAAGAAGAAGCTATTTACATCCTGCGTGAAACAGCAGCACAATTTCGCAATCCCGTTCTACTTTTTAGTGGAGGAAAGGACTCTATAACGCTTGCTCATCTTTGCATAAAAGCATTTGCTCCTCAAGCTATTCCATTCACTTTTGTACATGTTGATACAGGCCATAATTTTCCCGAAACCCTCAGTTTTAGGGATTATTTGATCGCTAAACTGGTTGTAAAACTTGAAGTTAGGTATGTTGAAGATTCTATTTCAAAGTATCAATTAGATGATCCTCAGGGCAAATATGCTAGTCGCAATAAACTTCAGTCCTACACATTACTTGATGCCATTGAAGAACTTCAGGCTGATGCTTGCATTGGAGGTGCCCGTAGAGATGAGGAAAAAGCTAGAGCGAAAGAGCGAATCTTCTCCGTTCGTGACGAATTTGGAGCTTGGAATCCTAAACTTCAGCGCCCTGAACTATTCGATATGCTAAATGGAAATATAGCTAAAGGTCACAATGTGAGAGTTTTCCCATTGAGCAATTGGACTGAATTAGATGTTTGGAATTACATCCTGAGAGAACAAATAGAGATTCCTTCACTTTATTTTGCGCATACGCGCGATGTATTTATAAGACAAAATCTACTGTGGACTTCACACGAAGTGGTTTACAAAGATGACGATGAGCCTGTTTTTAGCACTTCCGTGCGATATAGAACCATTGGTGATATTACGTGCACCGCAGCAGTCGCTTCTGAAGCTGATTCTTTAGAAAAAATAATTGAGGAGATTTCCCAAAGTAAACTTTCTGAGCGTGGAGCTAGGCTTGATGATCAGGTTAGTGAAGCAGCCATGGAAGAAAGAAAAATGGCAGGATACTTTTGATTAATATATTGATAACCGTAATTATAAACAGCATCAATTAAATATTTACAATAAGATGGAATTAACGAAAATAACAATCTGTGGAAGTGTTGATGATGGTAAAAGTACCCTGTTGGGAAGATTGATGTTTGAGCTTGGTAATTACTCTTCAGATAAATTAGAAGAGGTAAAAAGGGTTTCTGCTAGGCAAGGAAAGATGGAATTTGATTATTCATTATTCACCGACGGGTTAATTGCAGAGCGTGAGCAGGGAATTACCATTGATGTTGCTCATTTATATATGACACACAAGAATAAGCGAATCATTTGGGCAGATTCT
>JBBEBC010000097.1:0-20789 GCA_040882555.1 Bacteroidia bacterium | reverse complement strand
AATTTTAAACTTTTTTTCGTTTATTTAATTTTGACACAGTTTAATGAGCATACTCGATATTGCTACCTCATAAAGAAATGGAATTCTAACTATAAACAATCCTCCCTTTTTTCTAGCGGTAGAATCATTAATTTCCATTGATTTTACACAAGTAATGATCGAAATAAAAATTAATATCAGAATAAAATGCTTTTTCATATCTAATTATTTTTCACCAAGTATCCATTTGCTGCCATATTTGATCAACAATTATAATTCCAACAACGCTAAACACCACTATTCCAATAGTACCTCCTATTGTTGGGTCTGCAGTTAATCCTGTTCCAAAAGCCCAACCACCAACAACTGCTCCGCTTACAATTGAAAGTGCAATAATGGGCCTAGCAATTTTCTGAAATACGCTATTATTCCCGAATGCCCAATGCCAAAAAGTTTCTCCACTAGGATCAGTATATTTCAGTGGATTATTAAAGCAATAACTATATCTATTATAACTCTGAGTGCTAGAAGGGTTTTGCACAAAGTTATCAGGGCTGAGCATACGTCCAAGAATTGGGTCATACATACGCCCATTCATATTAATAAGCTCAAATTCCGTTAGATGCTCATGACCAGTATAACCTCTAATAAGCCATTCGGGCCTAGTGCTTGTGTTAGTTGTGTAATCCCAAGTATCGGGAGTAATAAGCTTGCCCTGCAACTTGGTCCATTCGCTAAAAATGTGCATAGTACATTTTTGAAACGCTCTGTCTCCCAAAGTATCAAAACTATGATTATACCGTTTTTCGTGATTGGATTTCAGGATATACATGTTCATGACTTATGTTATTCCAAAAGTAAAGAAATATTTCAAAATTCTACTCATAATAAAATTTTGCCCCAGCTACACTACCGCAAGACTTCCGCAGGGTGTCTTGTGGCTTTTTCAGTAATTCAATCTACTTTAATTGAGTTTTAAAGCTACAATTACTTATTCCCACAAGTGACGCTACGCTTAATCCTTTCTGGAGCAGGGGATAACAGAATAAAAATGAATAAATCCTAATTCTTTGGCGAAGCATCTTCTTCACTATCGCCGAACCACTCTTCAATATCTCTCCGTTCTTTCTTGGATGGTCGACCAAGACCTCTGGGACGGAAAACAAAACGATGTTCTTTAAGTCTATCTATACTCTTATATTCTTCGTCAGGGGTTAAATCTTCCATAAATTCGGGAACCAACTTGGCAGCAACTCTGTTGTCGAGCAGTGTCTTCACTTTTATTGTTTTCTTCAACTCACCGAGTTGAATACTATACTCCTCTCCTATTTTCACTTCTTTTGAAGGCTTAACGTTGTCTCCATCGAATTTGACTTTACCGCCTTTTATAGCATCTGCAGCCATAGAACGTGTTTTAAAAATACGCACTGCCCACAGGTATTTATCTATTCTAACAGACATTAGTTAACATATCGCCTTTCTTTCCAAAGAGATTTAGCTTTCGGACTTGCTTCTGCATTTTGAACCACTTTATTCTTTTTAGCACTGCTTGCGGCGAAAATTGCTGCCACTTCCATTTCCTCGGAGCTTAAATCTTGATATAGAAACTCAGGCTTAAAGTAATGTTTTACGAAATTGGTGTCGAAATTACCACTTCTGAAAGCTTGATGGTTTAAGGCAAACCTGCAAAATGATAGAGTAGTTTCTACTCCCCCAATTTCATAATCCCTTATTGCTCTCAGCATTTTCTCTATGGCATCTTCTCTAGTATCAGCATGAACAATTAGCTTACTAATCATTGGATCGTAGTAAATAGGAATATCCATCCCCTCCTCAAAACCACCATCAACGCGAACACCATTTCCTTCAGGCAGTTTGTAAACTAATAACTTACCAATATCAGGAAGGAAATTCTCTGCAGCATTTTCAGCATAAACACGGATTTCAATTGAATGGCCATTTATGGTTAGCTCATCCTGAGTAAAACTCAGAATTTCGCCCCGTGCTACTTTGATCTGTTCTTTAACAAGGTCTTTTCCTGTAATGAATTCTGTAACTGGATGCTCCACTTGAAGTCGAGTGTTCATTTCCAAAAAATAGAAATCTAGATTTTCGTCAACTAAAAATTCTACAGTTCCTGCACCTACATAATCGCAGGCTTTAGAAATTCTAACAGCACATTCGCCCATCTCTTTCCTCATTTTTTCGCTCACTACTACTGATGGAGCTTCTTCTATTACCTTTTGATGCCTTCTTTGGATACTGCACTCTCTTTCGAAAAGGTAAACACAGTTGCCATGCGTATCGGCCATGATTTGAATTTCAATATGGCGGGGAGCTGCAACGTATCTTTCTATGAAAACAGAACCATCTCCAAAAGCTGATGTAGCTTCAGAAATTGCGAGTTGCAATTGCTCTCTGAAATCTTCTTCCTTTTCAACAATCCGCATACCTTTTCCACCCCCACCGGCGGAAGCTTTTATAAGAACAGGATAACCAATTTGACCTGCAATTACTATGGCATCATCAACATCCTCAATTGCCTCTTCAGTGCCAGGAACGAGCGGTATATTGTGCTTTTTCGCTGCTGCTTTGGCTGCCAATTTCGAACCCATCATTTCCATAGATTCAGGTTTGGGCCCAATAAAAGTGATACCAGCAGCTGTTACAGCTCTCGAAAATTCTGCATTTTCAGATAAGAACCCGTAGCCTGGATGAATTCCGTCAACTCCAAGTTTAAGTGCATGTTCAATGATTACCTCACCTTTTAAATAGGATGCAGATGAGGCTGCAGGCCCTATGCAAACTGCTTCATCAGCGTATCTAACATGAGGCGAATTTCTATCAGCTTCTGAATAAACAGCAACTGTACTTATGCCCATTTCACGAGCTGAGCGCATTATTCTTAATGCTATTTCGCCACGGTTGGCAACAAGAATTTTTTTCACGTTATGGGTGAATGATTTTATAGGTTCTTATCGTGCTCGCATTCTGCAAACTAAGAGGATACAAGCCAGACGGTAAATCGTCAAGCTTAATTACATTATTTGAGGTATTGATATTTCCATTTCTCACCAATCTGCCCACAGCATCAAATAAATTGTAATTTATTGACTCAGCACCTGAATAAGAAATAGTGATGAAATCGTTTGCTGGATTAGGGAAAATCGAAATATCATTGTTTGAGAGATTGCCAATGCTTGAAATAAGAACTGTTATTGGATCTGACTCAACAGCACATCCACCGAAGGTGACAATAACTGAATAATCTCCATCTTGCGTTGCTGTATATGTAGATTGATTGGCTCCTGAAATAAATGACGATCCAATATACCATTGATAAGTTCCAGGCGAATTTACCGTAAGAATGGCTCCATCGGCTGTAATAACTGGTGTTGCCGGAGCATTATTTACATTCACATATGCTTCAAAAGTAATCGTATCGCTGAAGGTAGAATTTGATGCGATTAAAGTAACATCATACTCACCAACTGCATTGTAAATTACATTAGGGTTAATGGAATTGGAACTTGCAGGCGTACCACCTTCGAAAGTCCACTGATATAAAGTTGCATTATCACTCAAATTATTAAATTGAATACTTCCTCCTTCACAAACTTCCTGCGAAGCAGAAACAAATGAAGCATTTACTGAAGAAACAACAGGCGCTGTGCACAAACCACTAACAAGTACATCATCTATAAAAATATTATTTCCAGCGTCATTGTATGCATCAAAGCGAATCCATACCTCTGGAGATCCATCCCAGTTGCTGATATCAATAGAAAGACACTCATCAGCGATGCACCAGTCGGCAGTGGAAACAGGCGTGAAACTGCTATTTAACAAAACATTCGTAGCTAATTGATTGGAGCTATTGCTTCCTCCTCCTTTAGCTTCTAGACGCACCCAGTTTTGGCCTTGGTCGGCCGATATGTTCACGATAAGCGAGTCCTCCTGAGTAGTTGCTTTTCTGCGGTGTGCATATTTAACTTGCAAAACGTTATCGCTAGTTTCTTGCAATGAGATTGCAGGACTTACGACATAATCCCATTGGCCTTCATTGGAAGTGTTGTTAAACATGTTTATTCCAAGACTAAAATTGCTTCCCGAAATACCTGAAGAAGGTGAAACCTCCCAAGTATTTTGATTGTCAGGATTTTCGACAGTGAACCCTAGTTCAGAGATAGTTCCTTCCTCGAAGCTTTCTGAGTAAACTGTTTTAATACCCGTATTAGTAACTTGAACATAGGAAGAAAACAAGGTAGTATCTGAGCCAAACTCATTACTTACAATAAGTTGAACATCATATGAACCAAAATCATTGTAAATAACAGATGGGTTCATTTCTTCAGAGGAGGATGGGCTACCGCCCGGAAATTCCCATAAATAAGAATCTGCATTCGAAGAGGAAAAATTATTAAACCCAACCGTCAATCCAGGACATCCTGTTCTACCTGAAGCGTTAAAGTTTGCCACAGGCGGCACCTCTGAATCACATATATAGGTTAAAACCTGCTGAATTGCTCCATTGGCATTCAATCGGCGACTTTCTGCAACTAATCCATCAAATGCTTCTATTTGTTCAGCTCCCTGAAGCAAATACTGTTTCATTTGGATTGCGATTCCTGAAGGATTTAATTTATAGTCACTGATTAGCACATCACAAGCTGCTGAATACATAAGAGCAATTGATCCTGCAACAAGCGGAGTAGCCATTGAAGTTCCACTAAGATTTCCATAGTTAGAATTTGTAACGGTCGAATAAACGGCAGTTCCTGGAGAGGCTATATCAATCGATTCAATTCCAAAAGCCGCTCCGTTGGACTTTACATCATTTCTGGTACTATTTGTAACAGCAATAAGAAATTCAGAAGCGCATGCTGTTGGAATATCACCCGTTTGATCAATGTTAAAATTGGCGTTTGCTGTGGCTCCGCAGCTTAGAATTCCAGCAGCACCTAGCTCATCATAAAAGGAACACCAGATTGGGTATTCGGACGGATCTCCTTGGTCGACACCAAAAGAGGAATTTGTGGCAACTACAAATGCACCTTTTTCACCGTTGGTTTCATTATAAAGAATTCTCATATCGGCAGCATATGCGTAAGCTGCAACCACAGTAGATTCATTTCCAGAAGAGCCAGCAATTGGCAGGATTTTCACGTGCCAGTTTATACCTGAAACACCAATATTATTATCACCAACTGCCCCAATAATACCTGAAACGTGTGTTCCATGTTGATCAGATGGAATAGTACCATCATCGCTGTAGGCATCCCATCCACTTACATCATCAATGTATCCATTATTATCATCATCAATTCCATTACCTGCAATTTCCAGGCGATTAACGAAGTAATTTTCAATAAGATCTGGGTGGTTCATTTGAAATCCCCCATCAATAACAGCAACAACAATAGTATCTCCCAAAGCAGTTGTACCTCCTGTGGTAACATCCCACGCAAGTGTTGCATCTACATCAGCTCCTGCTACACCTCCGCTTTGACCTGTATTTTTCAAAGCCCATTGCTGGTCAAAAGAGGCATCATTAGGTTGTGTTTCACGAAGTTGAACAAAGTGGTTATGTTGAGCTACTTTTAATCCTGGAAGGGATTGAAGGACTTTCAGTTTATTTGATTCTTCACCAATTTCTGAAACGCATAACCAAATATTAAATCGTTTAGAAAGCTGTCTTTTCAATTCGAAATTGTAAGTAGCATTAGATTTAACCTGTTGATCAAAAACCTCTTTTTGTACTCCTTGGTTTAACTGAATGATGAATTCCCCTTGTACTATATTCTGCTGAGCATCAGCGCTTAAAAAGAAAAGGAAAGCGAAGGTTATTAAAAATATTCTCATGTGATGGTTTAATATGACTTGCAATTTACAAAGAATGCGACTTAAAAATAAAAAAGGCAGCCCTAAAAGAACTGCCTTCCATATGTTATTGTTTTAACTTAGGCTAAAACTTCCTTCACTTTATCTGCAGCTTCCTGAAGCTGAATAGCAGAAAGGACACGAAGTCCAGATTCGTCAATGATTTTTTTAGCTTCGACGGCGTTCGTTCCTTGTAGCCTAACGATGATTGGGATTTTTATTTCACCAATGTTTTTGTATGCATCCACGATACCTTGAGCAACTCGATCACATCTTACGATACCTCCAAAAATATTGACAAGGATAGCTTTCACCGTGTCATCTTTTAGAATAATTCTGAAGGCTTGTTCAACTCTTGCAGCATCAGCAGTTCCACCAACATCTAAGAAATTAGCAGGTTCACCTCCAGCAAGTTTTATAATATCCATAGTTGCCATAGCGAGTCCGGCTCCATTAACCATACACCCAATATTACCATCAAGTTTTACATAGTTAAGATCGTATTTACCTGCCTCAACTTCCGTTGGATCTTCTTCGTGAATATCGCGCATTTCGAGAATGTCTTTGTGGCGGAAAAGTCCATTTTCATCAAGATTAACTTTAGCATCTACTGCGATTACCTTTCCATCTGATGTTTTCAGAACCGGATTAATCTCGAATTGTGAAGCGTCAGAACCATCATAGGCTTTATAGAGGGAGGTAACAAATTTCACCATTTGCTTGTTAGATTCACCCTTCAAGCCCAGGTTGTAGGCAATTTTTCTTGCCTGAAAACCTTGTAAACCAACTCTTGGATCAATTTCTTCCTGAAGGATTTTTTCAGGGTTTGAGTGAGCTACTTCTTCAATGTCCATCCCACCCTCTGTGGTGTAGATAAACATATTTCTTCCTGTTTGGCGATTTAGAAGCACACTCATATAGTACTCTTTAGGCTCTTCAGCTCCTGGATAGTAAACATCCTGTGCAACCAAAACTTTTCTTACGAACTTGCCTTCAGGACCTGTTTGAGGGGTTACGAGTGTCATTCCCAAAATCTTAGATGAAATTTCTCTTACTTCATCGAGCGATTTTGCAAGTTTTACTCCACCACCTTTACCTCTTCCTCCAGCGTGCACTTGGGCTTTAATAACCCACCACCCAGTGCCAGTTTGTTCTTGTAAAAGCTTGGCGGCATCAACTGCCTGATCAGCAGTTTCAGCTACAATACCTTCTTGTATTCCAACACCGTAACTTTTTAAAATTGACTTACCCTGATATTCATGAATGTTCATATGCTATGATAATTTGCAGGCAAAAGTAGCAGATTTAAGCTAAAAGATGCGATAAAAATGACGGCTACAGCTAAACAAAGAATTTGATTTAAATCCACATCCTTTTGTTAGCAACTCTATATCCAACAATAACAAATTGGATTTATAAATCTGATTTTTGTTTAAAATCTACAAATAATGAACCGGAAATCTACCACTTTACCGGCGCATGTGAGTTTTGATACTATTGCTAAAGAGTCGGGGAAAACACTAAAGCAATGGTTTAACTTATTGGACTCTTGCTTGGATGAATTCAAATCTGTGCAAGAATGCGCCAATTTTATAAGTAAAGAATATGGTGTTTTGCCTGAATGGGCATTGGCAATTACTAAGGCGCGCTTTTTAAATTCTGAAAAAGGTGAATTGGAATTGCAGATCAACTATTTTGATACAAGCGCTACACGAACATTTCCCCTTGGGATTCATGTGATTGAAGCTTTTTTCATACATGATGACCTAAGAAAAAGTTGGTTAGAAGATCAGTTTGTGCCGATAAATGTAAACACAGGTCGAAGCTTGAGACTTTCAGGCGTAGAAGAGGGAAACTTCAAATAAGTTTTAATGGAAAAGGTCCGAATAAGTGTCAAGTTACCATACAACATCTTAATTTAGCCGGTGTAGAAATGGCTAACAGGATGCAGATTTTCTGGAAAGAAAAGCTGAATATGTTAGCGAAGGCAATGAAAACGGATGATTAAAGCGAAAGGCATAAAGAAATCGTATGGTGACTTACATGTCATTAAAGGAGTAGATCTTGAAATTGAGCGCGGAGAAGTTGTTGCTATCGTTGGTGCATCAGGCGCAGGAAAAACAACTCTTCTTCAAATACTCGGGACTTTAGAGCGTGCAGACGAAGGTGAATTACTGTTTGACCAAGAAAAACCAATGCTTTTGAATGACAGAAAACTGTCTGCATTTAGAAATAAGCATATTGGATTTATTTTTCAGTTTCATCAGCTTTTACCCGAGTTTACTGCTGTAGAAAATGTTATCATTCCAGCATTAATAGCCGGAGTAAAGAAAAGTGATGCTTTGGAAAGAGCTCAAATGTTACTTGAGAAATTAAATATTTCGAGTCGTATGGGCCACAAACCTTCTGCCTTATCAGGTGGAGAACAACAAAGAGTTGCGGTTGCAAGAGCACTTATGAATCAGCCTGACCTTATCCTGGCTGATGAGCCAAGTGGAAATCTAGATTCCAAACACGCAAAGGAACTACATGAATTATTCTTTTCGTTGAGAAAAGAGTTCAATCAAACGATAGTGATTGTGACCCATAATGAAGAACTAGCTCTTATGTCGGACAGGCGTTTGACGATGGTTGATGGCTATTTCGAATAGAAAAGTTATTCACCAAATACATGTTTTGATTCACCCATACGCTTTCAAAATTTATATTTGCAGTGCGAAGGAATTAATAATTCCTATTTCATTTAAACTTATTAAGAAAGCTTAGGCAGGCATTTTTTGCTTGTTGATATAACATTGAATATGATTCAAATCGAAGATGAGGCAAGAAGTACTCTTTTAAAGTATTTCGGATACGATAAATTCAAATCAACCCAAGAAAATATAATTAATCATTTATTAGCTGGGAATGATTGCCTTGTGCTTATGCCCACAGGTGGCGGAAAGTCATTATGCTATCAAATTCCAGCTCTAATTCTGCCTGGAGTGGCTTTAATTATTAGTCCCTTACTTGCATTAATGAAAGACCAAGTAGATGCTCTTCGTGAAAGAGGGATTGCTGCTGCTACTTGGAATAGTAGTACAACCAATGAAGAGGCAGAGATGATAATTAGACAATGCAAGTCGAACAAAATGAAGCTTTTATATGTATCTCCTGAAAGATTGTCCTCACTGAATAAGGATTTTTTAAACTATGTAAAATGGTCATTTATAGCTGTAGATGAGGCACATTGTGTTTCAGTTTGGGGGCATGATTTCAGACCTGAATATTCAAAAATCGGTGAGTTAAGAAAATTACTTCCAACTTTACCGTGCATAGCATTAACAGCAACTGCCGATTCTGTTACCCGAGAGGATATAAAGCGACAATTATTTATTGAAAAAGGGAAAGAATTCATTTCCTCGTTTGACAGACCTAATTTATCATTAGATGTTAGAAGTAACAGGAATGTTTCACAGCGTGATTTAGAGATAATCGACTTTGTTGAAAGTAGAAGAAATGTTTCAGGAATTATTTATTGCAGTACACGAAAAACAACTGAATTAGTTTCTAGACAGCTCCAAGACGCTGGAATTAAAAGTGCACCGTATCATGCAGGAATGCCAATGAAGGAGCGCATAAGAGTACAAGATGGTTTTGCTAATAACAAGATTTATGTTGTTTGTGCAACTATTGCCTTTGGAATGGGAATAGATAAATCGGATATCAGATTCGTTATTCATTACAACCTTTCCAAGAATATGGAAAGCTATTATCAAGAAATAGGAAGGGCTGGAAGAGATGGCAAACCTTCAGAAACAATATTGTATTACTTTAAGAAAGACGTCGACATATTGAAGCGATTTGCTTTGGAGAGTGGTCAGGTAAATATTAACCTTAAAAAGCTTGAATTAATAACAAATTATATTAGCGAAAAGGGATGTAGGAGAAAATATCTGTTAGGAATATTCAATGAAAAATATGATAAAAAATGTGCCAATTGCGACAGGTGCAGAGGCAATAAAGAAACAATTGAGCAAGAAGTAATTATTAAATCAGATAAAATTGATGTATTAATTGACTTCAGACTGAAGCTGGCAAAAAAACACAAATGCCATCCAATACAAATCATTTCTGATAATCTCCTTACGTTAATGTCGCATCTTGAATATGATGAGGTTTATAAAGTCAGGAATCTTCAAGGAATGAGCTTAAACATATTTTGTGATTACGGCTGGCAATTTCTCGCTGAACTCTGTAATAAGGGCAAAAAAGAAGGTTTAAAGATGCCTGAAAAAATAAAGATAGAATGTTGGATGCTTTTAGAAAAAGGATTTAGTATTCAGGAGATTGCATCTTATAAAAAAATCCCCATCGAGAAAGTATATACATATTTTGCTTCTTTAATTAAAAACGATTTTCCAATTAAGAAGGGTTTACTAATCAATTCAAATGAAGAAAGCTTAGTACGCACTTTATTCAATAGGAATAACTCTCCTAAGGAAATAACAGAATTGCTAAATGACAAAATGCCTGAATATAAAATCAAGATAGCTCTTGCATATATCATCTAAAGAGTGGATAAAACTCCTGCCCTATTTCACTAGTGACATTTCATTTATTAAATGACCTGCTCCAGCAAATTTGTCTATGATAAACATGGTATAACGTATATCAACAGTGATATTTCTTACCTGATTGATATCGTAATAGACATCACTCATCGTGCCTTCCCAATTTCTGTCAAAATTAGTCCCAATAAGTTCCCCTTTAGCATTTAAAACCGGACTTCCTGAATTACCACCTGTAGTATGATTAGACGCTGCGAAACAAGTTCTGAGTTCACCATTCTTGTCAGCATATTGTCCAAAGTCTTTTGTTTCTATAAGATTCCTCAACTTGACTGGGATTTCATAGTCAGCGTGACCTGTATTATTTTTTTCTAGGATGCCCGAAGCTGTAGTAAACCATTCATATTCTACTCCATCAGCAGGTTCATACCCTTCAGCTTTACCATAGGCAACTCTCAAAGATTGATTTGCATCAGGATAATATTTCTTTTCGGGAATAACTACTCTTAATGCTTCTACATATTTCCTGTTTAAGGGAATTAATTCATTATTTATTTTCCTGTATTCTTTTATTACTTCCGTATAATACTTATCGTAATAAAACTTTGCCAATGAATATGCTGGATCTGAATTTAATGCAGAGGTGATAATAGAGTCATCTGCAGATAACAGATTCATAAAAGCAAGCTCATCATCAAAAATACTTTGAGCAAATAAGGAGTCGACTGAATTATAAACTTGCTCCTTTGTTGATTCTGATTTCAAAAATTGATAATCAGGCGAATAATCCATATTTGATTTTGCGTAATATTCATAGAATACTACTTTCGATAAACTTCTATCAAGATCTCGGTAATAATCTTTGAAATGGTCCTTAGCTATTTTTATTGCATTCTCCTTAATGCTTTCTGAACCCTCAGTATTTGATTCAGACTTATTTAATGACTCTAAATTTCTCATGCTGTAGGCAAATCGAATAATTTCAGAGGAAAGTAATCCTTCAGAAAACAAATCGAGTTCAAATTGAACTGGCTGCATGATTTTATAAGCCTTTTCGAATTCAGGAATGAGATTATTATATTTCAAATAAGCAGAAGATTCATTAACTCTTCTTGTAAATTCGTTCTCAAAGTCCTTTTTCTTTTTAATTGCACTTGCTTTCGTGAGTCCTTTGGCTTCTCCTGCCCATTTCTTATGATAATTACTCACTCCTGAATACTTGTCGGCATATTTAATAAATACTGCACGGTCGGCATTCATATACTCATTCATCACATCAAGACGTTTTCCTCTGAGTTCTACCTTTAATGGATTACTCACATTAACGATTTGGTCGACTGCATAAGAAGTTAAGTATTCATTTGTTCTGGCAGGAAATCCATAAACCATAGTAAAATCATTTTCTGAAATCCCTGAGGTTGATACTTTAAAATGGTAGCGTGGCTTGTAAGGTTTATTGTCAGGAGAATAATCGGCTGGCTTATTATCGGGACCTGCATAAATTCTAAAGATTGAAAAATCAGCAGTATGTCTTGGCCAAACCCAGTTGTCGGAGTCCTTACCAAAATTTCCGATACTTTGAGGAGGAGCTCCAACCAAACGAATATCCTTAAAAACTTCAGTTGTAATAAGTATGTATTCATTTCCATTATAAAACGACTTTATTTGAGCTTCATAATGTGTATTTTCTTTGGCTTTACTAACCAATTCTAGCGCCCTACCTGAAATAATAGCCTCGCGTTCATCTTCAGAAAGAGAAGCATCGATACCTTCAAGAAGCTTGGTAGTTACATCTTCCATACTTACAATAAAGGTAACGGTAAGCCCTGGATTGGTTAATTCTTCCGACTTATTCATTGCCCAAAAGCCATCCTTTAAATAGTCATTTTCAAGACTTGAATGATCTTGAATCTGACCAAAACCACAATGGTGATTTGTAAGAAGAAGACCTTCAGATGAAATTACTTCCGCTGTGCATCCTCTTCCAAAGAGCGCAACAGCATCTTTCATACTTGATTTATTTACACTGTAAATATCCTCAGCTGAAATTTTCATTCCCATTGACTTCATATCCTTTTCATTCAACTGCTTCAAAAGCATTGGCAGCCACATACCTTCATCGGCAATAGCTACTAAACGAGAAATAACAAACAAAACCAGTAAAATATAATTCTTCATCGTGTGATTAATTGAAAGTGCAAAATGCAAAAAATGACTGAGTTTTTTAAAGAAGATGCTTGATATAGAATGATTAAAAAGCAGATAGATACAATTCCCACTATAGACGGATCGAACTAACCAAGAGAGTAAGTAAATTTCTTTAGAACTAAATTCGGGCTTTCAGTGATTTTTTATAAGATTTATAGGCAACTACAGCAAATCATAATTTGTATCTTGTGAAGCTACTCTATTAACCATGAACATGAGATGTTTAACTAGTATTATTTGTATACTATATACTTCACTTTCAACCATAGCGCAAACATTACCTCCTAATATACCCTGGAACGGGAAAAGCAAAGCGATTATGCTACCGGCAGATTCGCCTTTGGCAACTCCTTTTGAAAAAAGCAATGGATTTTTTAGCACGAATCCTGAAGAGCTTGAGTCCATAATTAAACTAATGTCTAATCAAGCGTTTATAAGTGTTTCACAAGCTAGTGCATCACCACAAGGAAGACCAATTTACGCTATACGTATTTCGACAGATGCAGAATTTAGATCTGGGAAAAAGAAATCTGATAAGCCAGTTATCTTGATTCAAAGTGGCATTCATGCGGGAGAAATAGATGGCTTGGATGCTAGTTTAATGCTCATTAGAGACCTAACAACGGGAAGATTGAGATCACTGCTTGAAAAAATAAATGTCGTAGTTATTCCAGTAATAAATCCTGATGGATTTGCTCGTCAATCTGAATACAATCGCATTAATCAGCGTGGACCCAGTAGTATGGGCTGGAGGACTAACAGTTTAAATCGGAATTTAAATAGAGATTTCAGTAAGCTTGATACGCCAGAATTACAAGGATTAATGAAGATAATTAATGATATCGATCCTATTTTATATTTCGATATACATGTCACTGATGGAGCAGATTATCAATATGATATAACCTATGGATGGACTCCAAAACATGGCTATTCGCCCGGTGTTTCAAGTTGGTTGAATACCTACTTCAGGCCATATGTTGATGTTTCTTTGGTAAATTACGATCACATTCCAGGTCCGTTGATTTTTGCAAAAAACGGTAATGATTTCACGGAAGGAAATATTGATTATATTTTCTCACCACGCTTTTCTCACGCTTGGGGTGATGCAGTTCATATTCCGAGTATTTTAGTTGAAAATCATTCATTGAAGCCATACAGACAGCGAGTGCTAGGCACTTATGTCTTTCTTGAATCTGCTATGAAATTAATGGCAGAAAAGGGTGCTGATTTATTTGATGTTATTTATGAGGATAAAAAGCTACGACAAAACCCGGTTGTCTTAAGCTGGGGCGTTTCCAAAAGTCCTATTGATTCAATCTATTTCAAAGGAATAGATAATAAAAAAGAAGTTTCTGATTTAAGTGGGATAGAGTATACTCAATGGCTAGGAAAAATTAAAAATGAAAAAATTCCAGTTTACACGAATAATAGTGTAAGCGAAAAAGTTGAAAGAAAAAAGAAATATATTATTCCCGCTGAGTATAGTGAAGTTATTTCTGTGATAGAGCTGCATGGTATAAAATTTCAAAGAATTCAAACAGCCGAAACCTTAGAAGTTATGATGTATCGCTTTAAGGAAATAAAGATGCAAGGAGACCTACCTTTCCAGGGAAGGGCAAGAGTAAAAGGAGAGGTAAATGTGATTATCAAAAAGCAAATTTTCCCAAAGGGATCAATAATTATAGATACAAATCAACCTAGGGGAACCTTTGCTCATTTATTATTAGAACCTGATGCAACAGATTCATTTTTTCAATGGGGTTTTTTTAATGGAATAGCAGAAAGAACCGAGTATTACGAGAATTATGCAATGGTTCCTCTTTCAGAGGAGATGTCGAGAAATAACCCAGAACTTTTAAAACAATTTAATAATGCCCTCGCAACCGATGAGAAATTAAAAAATTCTCCGGAAGCACAAGTGAGATGGTGGTATGAAAGAAGTTTATATTTTGATGAAACCTATTTATTGTACCCCGTTGGAATGATTAAATAAATATCATCGAGCAATCTCAATTTTAACTTTAGATTTTTTCAATTTTTCGCCTCGTAGATTTTGCAAAAGGAGATTAGTTTTTGTTCTATTAATAGCTACATATGATGAATTATCTAGAATGGTAATTAGTCCTAAATCAGAATTTAATAGACCTCCTTTCTTAAGTATTAAACCAACTAAATCGCCTTTACTTATCTTTTCTTTTTTCCCTGCTGAAAAATAAATACAATCATATTCAGGAGCCGCTGGTGGAGAGAATTTCAATGATACTTTAATCGTCTGAATATTATTATTTAAATATTTAGGCAGAGTTTCATCATTACCAAGAATTAAATAGGAATCGCCTTGTGCATGCATACGAGCAGTTCTTCCATTTCGATGAATAAAAGCTTCTTCATGAATTGGCATTTGATAATGCACTATATGTTTAACCTCAGGTATATCAAGACCACGAGAAGCTAAATCTGTAGATATTAAAACTGTGCAGGCTCCAGAACGAAATTTGATTAAGTTACGTTCTCTGTCAATCTGCTCCATTGCTCCATGAAAAATTCCATGTGAGAATCCTGCTTTTGAAAATACTTGGCTAATTCTTTCCACCGCGTCACGGTGATTACAAAAAACAATACAGATTTCATTATTAAATCCAGCCACTAGGCTTAAAACATATTCTGCTTTCTCTTCAGCTGGAACATTTAGCAAGCGCACACTAAGTTGTTCGGGTATGGAGTTGACTAAATAACTAATCTTCTCAGCTTGCTTAATCTTTAAAAAACCGGGCAATATATTAAGATTCGTAGCTGACGTTAAAATGTGCTTTGTAGGCTTTCCTATGTAATTAAAAATAAATTCTAAGTCTTTATGAAATCCCATTTCCAATGACTTATCGAATTCATCCAAAATAATTAATCGTATACCTTTTGTATTTATTCGTTCGTTAGTGATGTGATCAGAAAGTCTTCCGGGAGTGGCAATTATTACATCAGGATTTTCAGCAAGTCTATTTTGCTCAATTCGTGAATTATGCCCACCATAACAAACACAGGAAGAGAAGCCTGTTTTTAGAGACTTAAACACAGACTCAATCTGAATTACTAATTCGCGGGCAGGTGAAATTATCAATGCCTGAACTTCTTTAGAGTTTTCTTGTAACTCAAAGATTAGCCTTGTTAGGTATGCGATGGTTTTCCCACTGCCTGTTGGAGCAAGTAGGACAATATCCTTTACATCAGGTCCGAGAGCAATTACTTCTTGTTGCATTGGATTCAATTCACTAAAATTCTGAGATTTCAGTATTGCATCCACTTTCATTTTGTTGGTATTCATTGCGGGCAAAGGTAGAGAAGTAAAGTGCTAAACTCACTCTTGTTTATTCACCCCCACTTTCTTCCGTTTGTTTTGGAGTAATTGGTCGAGCTCCGCGTTTGTAAATAATCAACCCATTAAGAAAATTCCTTAGCACTTGATCTCCGCAAGGCATGTATTTGGGGTGATCCTCTGTTCTGAACAAGGCGTTTATTTCAGATTCAGACATTTTAAAATCAACCAAGGCAAGAATATCAACGATTTGGTCATTACGTAATTGCAATGCAACTCTTAATTTCTTGAGAATATCGTTGTTTGTCATATTAAGAAGAATAAAATTTATCAGAATTCGAAGATAAAGCCAATTGAGGGTGTTACCAAAGCTGAATTATCTTGAAGAATAATTGGAATGCCATTTGAGCCGTCAGCGTTTAGAGATTGGCCATCGGTGGTCTCGAAATCAGAATTGTCTTCTAAACGCTTGAATGAATAATTAGGTAAAGAAGGATTAGCAAAACCAAATGCATTTATTATGTCAATATACAAATCTAAGGTTGAGCGTTTGAAAAAGATTTTTTTATCCAATCTAAAATCAAACTGATTAAAATCTATCAACCTCAACGTGTTTAATTGAGAAAAATCAAGTGTACCAACCCCAGTAGTAGGAAAATTAAGTTGAGATAGGGTTTCATCAAAAGGTGTGTAAGGCGCACCTCCAGCAAAGCGATACTTCAAACCTATTTCCCATCCTTTTTTAAATTTACGACCCAAAAGACCTGATATTAAATGTCTGTAATCCCAGGCAGAAGGGAGCAGTTGACCATCCGCTCCAGAAAATTTCGAACGAACAAATGTGTAGCTGAATACTGCAAAAATCTTTTTTACAAGCTTTTGTTGGACATAAAATTCGAAACCATACGTCTCGCCTCCACCAGTGCTAGCAACTGGTTCATTTCCTAAAACATCAAATCCACCTCCTTGATTTGCTAAAGAAATTCCATCTCGTATTGACACTGGATAGTTAGAATATCTTTTGTAAAAGCCTTCTAAAGTAAATCTTAAGTCTTCCTTTGGCAGAAATTCAAATCCAGTTACATAATGCGTTGAGCGAATATACTTTGTACCTGCATTTACAAGAGTGTTTGTTGAATCCCTAAATCCAAGAACTGTATAAGTTGGGATTTTATAATATGTCCCAACTGAGGCATTTAAGTTCCATTTCGGCTTGAAATTCCATGAAACTGAAACTCTTGGGGATAAGGTATTTAGTGGATTATTTCCGTCTGTTGTGAAGGAGTTCATATCAGTCCTTAAACCAGCACTGACAAGGAATTTATCCTCAAAAAAGCGCTTTGAAACTTGACCAAATGCACCATATTTAAAGAAATTAATATTTGAATTATAATTTAATATCACTTCTGGGATAACGGCTCCATTTGACAATGTTTGTCCTTTAACTATTCTGTTAAATAATTCGTTATTAAATTTAACATACTGTGCCATAACCCCGTACGACCACTTCCATCCATTGTTAAATTTATTTATGTCAAGTCTGAATTTATTTTCAATTTCTTGAGATCTGATTTTAAGAATTCGATTTGCCTCATCAGAAGCGTCACGGTTTTCGAATCTGTCGATATCATTATTAAACATATTACGACTGAGGGTAAAGTTGATAAAGCCTTTATCAATAAGTCGTCTTACTCCAGTTCCAACGGTATAATTCCACTGATTAATTAGAGGCGTTGCATTGAGAATGTAAGTATTATCTGGAGTAGACTCTTTAGGAACCGCAAGTGAGAATTCATCTATTGCACCAACGCCCAAAAGGGTTAACGTGGTTTTATCATTGAATTTGTGCGATACTTTATACTGAAAATCCCAGTAGTTAGGTCTAATTGGGAGATCAATTAGTTCAAATAGCAATTGCAGATACGACCTTCTAGCTGAAAGTAAAAATGTGGTTTTGGGACCGAGAGGACCTTCTAATGTAGCTGCAATCTCAGAAGAGCTAGTTCTTAAGTTCCCAGAGAAGCGATTTTGATTTCCATCCCGTTGTTTGAACTGAAAAACGGAGGCGAGCGCATTATCGAATCTTGCATCGAAGGCAGAAGAACTCAATTTTACATCTTCAATAAAGGAGACGTTTAGAATTCCAGCAGGTCCACCTGAACTACCTTGCGTTTGGAAATGATTCAGAACTGGAATTTCAATACCATCTAGGTAATATACGTTTTCATTAGGAGCTCCTCCACGAATAATAATATCGTTTCTGAAAGAAGCACCTGCAGCACCTGCAACACCTGGAAGCACTTGTACAACTCGAGAGATATCAAAATTACCTCCTGGATTGGAGCGTATTTCCTCAGTAGTTAATGTTTGAACTGACAGAGGCGTAACCATGTCAACCGCTGATGCAGAACGGTTTTTATCAAAGGTAATTTCAACAGTTTTCAAATCTGTTGAAGAGTTTTCCAATTGAAAATTAAGAATTTGAGCATTACCGGTCGTTACATTAACGTTGAACCTTGTGCCTGTTGAATAACCAACTAAAGATGCTTTAACAGTATAACTTCCAACAGGAATGCCACTTATTTGAAAATTCCCATCAATATCAGCAGCAACCCCGAAGGTTGTTCCTTCAATTTGAACAATTGCTCCGATGAGAGTTTCAAGTGTATTTTTGTCTTTTACAGAACCTTGAATAGTTCCTGTCGATTGAGAGAAAACATTGAAAGATAGGACAATAAGTACGGCCAGTAAGATTTGTTTCATTAGTATAAATTCACAGATTCTGAAACAGAATACTTATAAGTATGTTTAAGTTTTGAGGGGCAAAAGTAAAATGCAATTCCCAATCTCCAAGCAGAAAATAAGCTAAAGAATGATTTATCTACCTTTACTGCATGATTAATAAATTCAGCATCAGTCTTATTTTGATATTTTTCTCATTTGCTGTTTTCTCGCAGCTGCCTGAATACGGGCCTGCTTTTTTGCAAGATGAAGTGGCTAGTATTTATATCACCATAGATCCAGATTCTATGGATGCAGTTTTAAATTCTGAAAACTGGGGAATTGAAAGAGAATTCCCTGCTAATTTTAGATATGAAAGTACTTACGGAGAAGATATTGTTGAAAATATTGGATTGCGTCTACGCGGAAATACAAGTTTAAATGCTGCAAAAAAATCATTTAAAGTATCTTTTAATTCTTTTGTCCAAGGAAATAAATGGAATGGTTTAGAGAAATTAAATTTAAATGGAAGTCAGAATGATCCTTCAATGATTAGAGCTGCGCTTTGCTGGAATGTTATTAGAAGAGCCGGCTTACCAGGAAGCAGAACTTCATTTGTTAAATTATTTATAAATGATGAATACAAGGGACTTTATACAAACGTAGAACACATTGACGAGGAGTTTACCAGCACTTATTTTCCTGGAAGTCAGTACAGTTCTTTATTTAAATGCCTCTATCCTGCAACACTTGAATATTTAGGGCCGAATGACGAAGACTATAATTTTATTCAATTCGGCAGAAGGCCTTACGATCAAAAAACCAATGATTACACCAATGATTACAGAGAATTGGCGGAGTTTATTGATATTTTAAATAATTCGACATTATCTGAACTGCCTTGTCGGCTAGAAAGAAAATTCAATGTCGATAACTACTTAAAATACGCTGCATTGGATGTTCTGATGGGCAATTGGGATGGATATGCATACAATAAAAACAATTATTATTTGGCTATTGATAATCGAACTGGTCAGGTTCAATATTTAGCGTATGATTTAGATAATACCTTGGGTATTGATTGGCTTGGCCAGGATTGGGTTGAAAGAAATGCTCTAAGTTGGTCGAATAGCTCGGAGGGCAGACCTTTATTTGAAAGGTTGATGGAGATAAATCAATATCAAGAGAGATATGAGTATTACTTAAGATTATTTGCTCAAACAGTTTTAGAACCTGAAACTATTGCAAATATTTCGGCTGATATGATTTCCCTAATATCAGAGGCGGCAGAGAATGATGAGTATAGAACCATGGATTATGGATTTTCATATGAGGATTTCTTGAATTCGCTTGATTCAGCTTGGGGAAATCAGGTCGATTATGCAATAAATGAGTTTGTTTTTTTACGTGATTCAAGCGCTTTAGCTCAAACTTCTGAACAAGAAATTACGCCTATGATTCAGGGCGGATATATGGAACAATTGAGTGAAAACGCCTATTGCTGGGTTTCCGGTTCTACGAATGAAAACGTTAATCTTATTTTATTTACAGATGAAGCTGGACAAAACCAATTCTTGTCTCGGCAGATGCTTGATGATGGAGTTTTTCCTGATGAAGCCTCAGGAGATGGAATATATTCATGTGAAGTTAGTCCCGAAATAGCTCTTGAGGGTAATAGATTATATTACCGTTTTGAAATTGAAAATATCAATAAGATATGGCCCTGTGAACCAAGATTGCATTTTTTGATGGATGAAAATACTCATTTTATAAATGAGGTAATGTCAAGAAACACTGCTAGCATTCAGGATGGTGAAGGTAATTTTAGTGATTGGATAGAAGTGTATAATTCAACAAGTGATGTTTGGAATACTGATGGTTATTATTTGACAGACAATATCGAATTCTTGAATAAATGGGCACTGCCTGAATTACAAATTTTGCCGAATCAATTTCATTTGTTTTGGGCTAATGAACTAGAAGATTTGGAAAGAAATTATTGTATTTTCAGCTTAGCAGCTGGAGGAGAAACGATTTTTCTGGTTAGAAAAGAAGATGATGCATATATTATGTCACAAACTTTAATTATTCCAAACTTACAGGCAAATCAAAGTTATGGCCCAATTACCGATGGCGGA
>JBBEBC010000096.1:0-21053 GCA_040882555.1 Bacteroidia bacterium | reverse complement strand
CATCAAATCAGGAAACTATTTTTTATATTAAAACGTCTTGGACGGATGTGATAATATACTGTATATCAGTTTAATTCACAACCTTATTTTAGTTTATTTATTTGCAATTTTAACCGCACAACGAGTAAATTGCCTTTTCTATTATCCTTGAGAAACAACTTAGGCTATATGGTGTTTTACCTTTAGGAAAAACCATAGAATAAAAAGAATATATTAGAAAAAGTTAGTTTACAGCGATATCGGAGATGAGCCAACAAATTACGACTATTTCATTTTTTAAATTTTCTTCTTTACGTAATAAAGTTTGGGGGTTTAAAATGATGCAGTTTGCGAAAAAAGACTTAGCTGATGTTAAAGGCTTAACATTTTATCGACTGATGGGTAGCGGAAAAGGTCAAGGTTTTAACCCGATGCCAGATTGGTCAATTTACTGCTTATTACAAGTGTGGAATTCTGAAGACGAAGCTGAAACATTTTTTGCTGATTCATCCTTGATGAAGCAATACGCCGAACACAGCCATGAATTATTTACATTATACATGAGAAATATATCAGCAGGTGGATTGTGGAGTGGTAAAAATCCTTTTGAGAAAGGGATCGATTTAGATGCATCACTTCCAATTGCTGTTATTACTAGAGCGACAATTAAGTGGAATTGGCTCATTCGATTTTGGAAATATGTACCAACCTCACATGAAACTCTAAATGAAAATGAAGGTCTAATTTATACTAAAGGAGTTGGAGAAGTTCCCGTTATCCAAATGGCTACATTTAGTTTGTGGAAAAATCTCGAATCGGTCAAGCAATTTGCCTATAAAAGCAAACAACACCAGGAAGCGATTACAAGAACCAGAAAGAATAATTGGTATAAAGAAGAGCTATTTTCAAGATTCCAGCCCTACAAATCATCCGGTACTTGGGAAGGAAAAGACCTGTTGTTGTTCTAAGCTGAAATTACTGAGGACTAGCAATCACAGTCATGATTCCAAGTGAAGACTTCTTCTCCTTCAGTTTTTGAGGGGTAAATAGAATCATACCAGATAAGAAACCAAAAAATTCGTTCTCCATATTTTTATCCCATTCAATTCCTTTGAGTTCCATCTCACTCATCCAATAGAGCAAATAAGGGTCTAAAGTACCATAAGTGAATAGGCTTGTAACTTTCCAACCACTATTGTTGAGTAAAAGAGTTATGTTTTCAGGTGAAAACAACGAAATATGACGAGGAGTGTGCCAGCCAGCCCAGTTTTCCCCATATTTTTTTCTGCTCGTAGAATCGAAATTGGGTATTTCTATGATAAGTTTAGTTGATGGTTTCGCTATTGTCTTTAGATACCTTAAATTCTCATATGGTGTGTAATCATGTTCCAAATAATGCCACATAGTAATTATATCAGGTCTTAGGCTACTTGGCAAATCTTTTATTTCCCCTACTCGTAATTCAATATCTTCAAATAAAGACAATTGATTATTCCAGCCCTCATTACTAAAATCAATACCAAGGGTTTTACAATTTAATTCTTTTTGACAAGCCTTTAAAAAGCTTGGTTTACCACAACCTACATCCAATATCAAAGAATCTGAAGATATTGTTTGACTGCTTTTTACAAAATTCACCCTTTTTAAATCTAGCTTATGTTGGTTATTCTCAACAAAGCGTTGAAACTTCCCCCAAGCGGATGCTCCTCTATACGGCAAATAATAAGAAGTATAATAATTCTTTAACTCATCTAACGATACTCGTGGATTTAAGAAAACCAATTTGCATTGAGTGCATTGGTCAAAATTGAATAATACTGTATTCGAATGCATTTGTGCTTTCGTCTTGATAAAAGAACCAATATTAGCTGAGTTACAAGTGGGACATTTATCAAGTTGAAGCATTTCCTGTGGATAGAGAATCTTATATTACTAATGTTACCAATTTTCTTTGAGCATCTTTATAAATCGATTTAAATGCTAAACTTATCAAACATAGGTCATAACTTTAATAATCACAATTTTCTAAAATGTACAGGTATAATTAGCTAACATTTTCAAATGAGCGTAAATGCAAGTTACACAATGAAAATCCTATAAAAAGTTAAAACATCCGTATTTAAAACACATTTTTGGCTAATACTAAGAAAGTTAATTCCGACAATTTTTCTTCAATTCTTGAAGATGTTTATTGTTAAAAAATCATTTCACTAGCTCGCCCGCTAATCTCAATAATTGGACTTCAGCTTGAATTGTCTGAAAACTTGCCGCTGATAAACGAGCTACGGCTGCCTCATAGCTTCTGTTTGCCTCTTTAACGATTAAAATGTTTGCTTCGCCCAAACGAAGGCGTTCAAGCGCAAGCTTGTAATTATCTTCTGCAAAAAAGGCATTCTCTTTTTCTAATTCTAACAACTCCCTGTAGCGCAGCAATTGCCGATAAGCAACAATGGCATTTGCTTTTATTAAAGCTTGAGTATCTTTAATTATCAAATCTGAATTCTGGATCTGTAATTCAGCTTGTTTTATTCTTGAATTTAATTGAGAACCATTAAATAAATTCCAACCAATTGTTAAGCCTGCATTCGGACCATTGCTTTGGTTAAATAGAGCGAAACCAGCAGTACTGCTTGTTCGATTATAAGCATAGGCAACATTTAAATTTAACACTGGGTAACGTTCAGCTTTAATTCCTTTTAAATTAAGATTCATTAAACGTTGATCTGTTTTAGCCTGCAATAAACTAGTATTTACTTGATCTGCATTTTTAATAACTTCATCTAATGATTTACTAAAACTTCTTTTCTTTGAGTCGTCATATACATATTCTATTTCAGGAGATATTCCCATTAAACGATTTAAAGCAGTTTTTATATTTTCGAGTTCCGTTTGCATGGTCAACTGATTCGAAAGTGCAGCATTTTTATCAATCTTTGCCTGAAGCACTTCCTGCCGTGAGGCAGAACCGATTTCAAACTTCTTTTCAATAATCAACAATTGCTCTTTTGCTAATTCAAGCGCTAATTGTGAAGCTTTTAATTCTTGAGTTCTACGAATTATGTCGTAGTAATTAATCAACACTTGTTCTGTAATATTTTCAGCTGCAGCTTTTAAATTTAATTCACTTAAATCTTTATTTGTTTTTAAACTCGAATAATTGATAAACATCCTTCCCCCATCGAATAGTGTCCATCCCAAATCAGCAGAAGCATTTAAACCATTGCCAGTCACACCAGAAGTACTAACTTCTAGTCCATTCGAAAAACGTTGATTAATTGATGTTCCCTGCACACTTCCGCCAGCATTTAAATCTAATCGGGGTAATATTCCTGCATTGCCAAGAGTAAATGCAGCATCTGAAATTGCTGAATCGTTTTTTGCAATTAAAATAGAATAATTCGAAAACAATGCCTGAGCTACAGCCTTTTCTTCAGTAAGTAATTCCTGAGAAAATAAAGCAGCGGAGAAGAATAAGAAGAATCCTATTCCAGCAGTTCTGACAAGATATATTTTATTGTTCTTCACTATCATTTTCTACTGAAGTATAACTTGATTTACGGGCAGCGATGAACGAATACATGGCAGGAATCACAAAAAGTGTTAGTATGAGTGAAAACATCAAACCTCCGATAATAACGATACCCATTCCCATGCGACTTTTTGCGCCAGCACCTAAGGCAAGTGCAATAGGCAATGCGCCCAAGGCGGTTGCGAGCGTAGTCATTAGAATAGGCCTAAGTCGAGCAACAGCTGCTTCAAGAATCGCGACAGATTTTTCTTTTCCCTGTTCCCGAAGCTGATTGGCGAACTCAACAATTAAAATCCCGTTTTTGGTAACTAGTCCAATAAGCATAATGATACCAATCTGTGAGAAAATATTCAGTGTTTGATGAAAAAGCCAAAGAGAAAAAAGAGCTCCGGCGAGTGCCAGAGGAACTGTAATCATGATAATAAATGGATCTCGAAAGCTTTCAAACTGAGCAGATAATACTAAATACACTAATAATAAAGCTAATAGAAAGGCAAATAATGTATTAGACGAACTCTCAACAAAATCGCGAGATGAACCGGTTAATTCTGTTGAAAATGAATCGTCAAGTACTTCGGCGGCAATCGACTCCATAGCTGCAATTCCATCACCAATGGTCTTTCCCGGTGAAAGGGCTGCTGAAACAGTGGCCGATTGATATCGATTGTAATGGTATAATTGAGGTGGACTGCTCACTTCCTCAACGGTTACTAAATTATCTAGTGGTACCATCGCGCCGGAGACGGTTTTTACATTTAACGATCGCAAATCTAAAGGCTCGTCTCTATTTTCACGGTCAACTTGACCAACTACCTGATATTGCTTTCCATTTAAGGTGAAATAAGCCATTCGCCCGCTACTTAATGAAAGTTGAATCGCTTGAGCTATTTCAGCAACACTCACTCCTAATAAATTAGCTTTATCTCTTTGTATTGAAATATTTAATTCAGGTTTATTGAATTTCAAATTCACATCCACCATTTGAAAAACTGGGTTTTGATTAGCTTTTTCTAAAAAAATAGGAAGCTTTTCTTTTAGCTTATCAAAGTTAGGAGCTTGAACAACAAACTGCACTGGTAAGCCTCCAAAACCTCCGGTAGAAATAGTTTGTTGTTGGATTACAAATGTTTTGGCTTCTGGAAATCTCCGTGTATTTGAAGTGATAAAATCGGCCAGTTGCTGCTGAGTTCTCTCTGAACCACGTTCATCAGGCTCTTTCAATGTTAATCTTCCGAACCCAGTATTTACAGCACCTGAACCAGAGAAGCCAGGAGCAGTAACTGTTAGAAAAACTGACTTCTCAGGAACTGAGTCGTTGACAAAATCTACCAGCTTGAGCATGAATTCATCTGTAGTTTCATAGGATGTACCTTCGGGAGCAGTCACCGACAATCGAAGTGAACTTCTATCTTCTAATGGAGAAAGCTCTTGCTGAAGCAAAGGATAAATGCCAACAATCATTGCAACAGCGCCTCCAAGTAAAAGCCATGCTACAGATTTCTTTTGCATAAACGACTTCAAAGTGCTTCGGTAAGTAGATTCCATATTTTTAAAAAATGGCTCAGTGGCAATGTAAAAGCGGCTTTTCTTTGCTGCATCCTTGCGCACCATTCTTGCATTCAGCATTGGCGTGAGAGTTAAAGACACAAAAGCCGAAACGGCAACAGCACCTGCAAGTACTACCCCGAATTCTTGAAATAATCGCCCAACAAATCCTTCAAGAAAGATTACAGGCATGAAAACTACTATCAACGTAATTGAGGTAGAAATCACAGCGAAGAAAATCTCCTTGCTTCCCTTAATAGCAGCTTCAACAGGATTCATCCCATCTTCAATTTTCTTGTAAATATTTTCCGTTACCACAATTCCATCGTCAACAACAAGTCCTGTTGCTAGAACAATTGCAAGAAGAGTGAGTACATTGATGGAATACCCCATCAAATACATAATAAAAAAGGCAGCAAGCAATGAAACCGGAATATCTAAAAGAGGCCTCAACGCAATAAGCCAATCTCTAAAAAACAGATAAATAATTAGGATTACTAGAACGATGGCAATGAGAAGTGTTTCCTGCACCTCAACCACACTTTGGCGAATGAAAGCAGTGTTATCGAGAGCTATTCCTAATTGAAAATCTTCTGGAATTTCTTTTTTGATAATTTCGACCCTACGATAAAATTCATCGGCAATTTCAAGATAATTAGACCCCGGAAGTGGAATTAAAGCCACTCCAATCATTGGAGTTCCGCTTTGACGAAGTATGGTTTCTTCATTCTCAGATCCTAACTTAACAGTCCCAATATCTGCAAAGCGTATAATTTGTCCATTTTCGGAACGGATAATCATTGCATTAAAATCATCGACGGTTTTTAATCGCCCATCGGTTTTAACACTAAGTTCAGTTCTATCACCTGATATTTTCCCACCGGGCAATTCAACATTTTGTGCATTAAGTGCCATTTGGACATCAGCAGCTGTAACACCTAAAGCAGCCATTTCTTTGGGATTCATCCACAACCTCATGGCATATTTCTTTTGTCCCCAGATTTGAAGCGCACTAACTCCAGGTATAGTTTGGAGTCGTTCTCCAATTACATTTTCGGCATAATCACTAACCTCCAGTTGAGTGCGTGTATCACTTTGAACAGTGAGACTTAAAATTGCATCAGAATTCGCATCTGCCTTTGAAACTGTTGGCAAAGCATCAATATCTTGGGGCAGATTTCTAACTGCCTGAGAAACTTTATCACGCACATCGTTGGCGGCAGCTTCGAGATTGGAACCCAATCCGAACTCAACTGTAATAGAAGAACTCCCCAAGTTGCTGGCTGATGATATGCTTCTTATACCTTCAATACCATTCAGTGCTTTTTCTAAAGGTTCGGTAATTTGAGATTCAACTACATCGGCATTTGCTCCTGCATATCCTGTTTTTACTGTAATTATAGGAGGATCAATAGATGGGAACTCCCTAACACCCAAATAAGTATATCCAATTATCCCCAAAAGCATGATTACCAAATTCATCACAATAGTGAGAACCGGTCGCTTTATACTAATTTCAGAAAGTGTACTCATTTTGTACTTGAGGAATCAAAAGATGAAACTCGAACTCCTGTACCCGGTCTTAGCGACATAATACCGCTGGTTATAACCGTATCTCCCGGCGACAAGCCGGAAGTAACTTCAATGAATTTATCATTTCTAAATCCAACTTGCACATCAACAGGCTTGGCCTGTCCATTTTTAGAAACCCAAACCTGCTGGCCTTTTAACACCGGAACAATGCATTGAGTGGGAACCATTATGGCATTTTCATTATTCGCCAGTGGGACTGAAACTTCAGCAAATCGACCCGGGCTAAGTTCACCCCCTGGATTTTCAACTTTAGCTCTAAGCCTCACACTTCTAGTGCTTTGATCAACTCCCGGCTGGATAGCAAAAACCTCAGCAGAGTATTCACGATTATTTCCTTGAACGTTAAAAGTGACCACTAAAGGAATTTTCATCATTGAACTATATCGCTCGGGAATACTAAAGTCGAGCTTGAGTTGTTCAGTTTTATAAAGCGAACAAATATTTGTTGATGTGCTTACAAAAGCTCCTTCACTGACATTTTTCAGACCTAGAACTCCGCTAAAAGGAGCCCTTACTTCGGTTTTATTGATGAGTGCCTGGTAATATGCCTTTTCTGCTTTTGCTGCATCGAGTAATTGCTGGGTTTGATCTCTTTCTTCCTGACTTACACCCTGAATTTTGAATAACTGATCTTGACGGCTAAGTTTATCTTCCTGCAACTTTATTGTGACTTCAATTTTGCGAAGATTTGCCTGTTGTTCCTCATCATTTAATTTAACAAGCAGTTCCCCTTTATTTACCCTTTTGCCTTCATTGATGTTTAAACTAATTATCTTACCCGCAGTTTCAGGCATCAGGTCAACAGATTCGAAGGCGAGCAGAGTTCCAGTAGAGGGAATTGATTGTTGCAATGCCTGTGTCGAAGTAATAACTGCTGTAACCGGGATAGCAGGTCTTTCGCCTGCGGCGGATGGCTTTCCTTCTTCAGTTCCAGAAAAGACGGTTAGGCGCAACACTACCAAAACAATGATAAATGCTACGATTGCTATAATGCTTTTCATTGAGTTTTTAGGTTGGGTTTTTTTCTTTGATATTCAACAACAACTTCATCTGCAGGTAGTTCCTGAAGATTTTTAGATATAGCGCATAATGTTTTGAGAAAATCGTCCTGCTGCAAAGCAGAAAGGTTTTTCATCATCTGAGCATTTAACTCTATAATAGATGATTCAATAATTGGGATAATTTCCTTACCTTTTTCTGTAAGCCTAATTAGATGACATCTTCTGTCACCTGGCTTTACTTCACGTTTGATATAATTCTTTTCTTCTAAATTATCGATTACTCTAACCATGGAAGCTTTATCGATATGTAACTGATCTCCAATCATTTGCTGGGTTTCACCTTCGGTGGATTTACTTACAAGTAGCAAGACAGAATAATATCTATCTATATCTAAATGATTGAGCTTATTTGTAAGTGCCCCGTAATAAAACCTAGCTACTACAGCCAAATGCCTACCTAAAGGAAGCTCTACAGAGGTGTATTGTTCGGATTTAGAATTCATCAATATTTGAAACAGTTCGCAAAGTAAACTAAAGTCTCTACAAATTGTTTACAATTCTCGATTGAATTTTCCACATAAGCTTGGCGCTTATGCAGAAAGAAATGAAATTGCGCC
Source organism: Bacteroidia bacterium (assembly GCA_040882555.1). Classification (GTDB taxonomy): domain Bacteria; phylum Bacteroidota; class Bacteroidia; order M30B66; family M30B66; genus M30B66. The sequence continues at coordinate 12,789 of JBBEBC010000096.1, read as the reverse complement.
CTCCATGTTGAAGATTTCGATAGTATCATATTTGAACACAGCACCTTTCATGAAAGGGATAAACGGTTCAGGTCTGGAGGAGGCAGGAAAAATTCAGCTTTCTCAGGATATTCCATCCATCTGTGCAGAGAAACTAATCTCGGGAGAAGCCGATTTAGGTCTTATTCCTGTCGCGATTTTACCCCTTTTGGGGGATTATCATATTCATGGAAATACGTGTATTGGATCCATTGGAAAGGTCGATTCAGTATTGCTTTTGAGCGATGTTCCTCTGGAAGAGATAAAAACAATCGTACTCGATAATCATTCGCGCACTTCAGTGATGCTATGCAAACTCTTGGCAAGAGATTTTTGGAAGATTATTCCTAATTATGTTCAGGCGAGTACCAAAACATTGGAAGGAGTTGAAGGAACTACAGCAGGCGTGTTGATTGGCGACCGAGTTTTTGATTATGGCAGCAAGTATAAGTATCAGTATGACTTAAGTGAAGCTTGGTATAATTGGACAGGACTGCCATTTGTTTTTGCTGTTTGGGCCTCAGTAAAAGATCTAGGGATTAGCATTTCAGAATTTGAAACTGCTTTAGAAACGGGTCTTGAAAAAATAGATGAGGCCATTGCAGAAGCTAAAATTCACTATCCTGAGCACTACCCTATTGAAAATTATCTGAGAAACCGAATTTCTTACAGGCTTGATTCTGATAAGCTCAAAGGCTTGGAAACTTTTTTAACGAAGCTTAGTACATTGACTTAGGTGGTATTTTAATGAATTACGTACCTTGTCAATGAAAATAAAATAGATTATGCTGGTAAAATTGATATCATTTTTACTCCTCTTTGCTCTTTTTACACCTGATGCCTATTCAGTTCAGAGCAATGATAGAGGTCCCAGTAAAATTCAATTACTTAGAATAAAAAACATGATGATGGGCGGTGAATATGCCAGCGCCTGGAGAACTCTCAGAGAATTAGAGAAAACTGATAGTTCGTCTGCAGAGGTATTTTTTATGAGCGGCGAATGCAACTATCATCTTAAAAATTATATTGAAGCAAAAGAGAAGTTGATGCATTCAATCTCTCTCGACAGCCTTGAGAATCCTGAAAAATATTTCTACCTGGGCAGAACTCTACAGCAATTAGGCAAGCTAAAAGAAGCCATCCCAGCCTACCAAAACTACCTTTCGAAGGCCGATAAAAAAGCCGACGAAAAGGAAGAAGCTGCTCAATATCTTACACAGTGCAGGAGAGCTATCGACATGATGGCAAATCCAGTGAATGTTAAGATTACAAACATTGGAGGTAACATTAATTCTGAATATCCTGAATACAATCCATCCATCTCAGCAGATGGTAACCTTATGATTTTCACTTCCCGCCGTAGAGACGGATCGGGAATAGAAGTTGACCCAAATGATGGAAAGTTCTTTGAGGATGTATTTTACTCTGAAAGAGATTCTATAACTGGAATATGGACCGAAGCTCAACCTGTTCCCGGAAAGCTCAATACAGCCGGACATGATGCGAATATGACTTTGAGTCCTGATGGGAGTATGATTTTCGTTTACCGAAATATGGGAATGCGTGGTTCTGGTGAACTATATTATTCAAAGAAATCGAAATCATCAGGTAAATGGAGCAATGCCCTGAAAGTTGAAGGTGATGTGAATTCTTCTTATTTCGAAAGTTCGGCTACGATTTCTCCAGACGGTAAAATTTTGTTCTTTGTTAGTGAACGTCCTCGTGGCGGTTTTGGCATGGGTGACATTTATATGGCTAAGAAAGATGGAAAATATGGCTTTGACGATGCTGTTAACCTAGGTTCGGTGTTAAATGACGAATACGATCAAATTGGTCTGTTTATGCATCCTGATGGTAAGACACTTTACTTTGCTTCAAACTCTCCGCTAAGTCTTGGAGGATATGATATTTTCAAGACTACTATTGATAATAAAGGCAATTGTACTCCACCGGTAAATCTTGGGTACCCAATAAATACTGCTGGCGATGAACGTTTCTTTGCAGTTAGTACTGATGGAAGAACTGCCTGGTTTAGCTCTGATAGAGAAGGTACTGAAGGAGATCTCGATATTTGGGAAATAGATTTTTCTGCCATTATTGATGCTGAGAGATCAGAAGAAAGTGAAGAGCCAAAAGGTCCCCCGATCTCTATTCTAAGTGGCAAAGTACTTGATTCTAATGCTGGTGAAATTATTGAAACAGAGCTGAAAATTATAAGTAAAGATGATGGGTCTGTGGTTTCTTTGAGCAGCGATGAGAATGGAGAATATTTCATCACCCTTGAAGGAGACCATACCTATGAAATTCAGATTGATGATGAGAATTACAAACCTTATCGATTTGAATTAAAATTGGGCGCCAAAGAGAAAGGCACCTTCACCAAGGAAAAAATTATCGTACTCGACAGGATTAAAAAAGATTAATCACTTTTCAAGAACTACCTGCATTTTTTTAATTCTGTCTTCAAGACTTTCACTGCTTAAAGAACCGCGTAAACGGTCAACGAGAATTGGAAAGGAAAAAGGACTTGGTCGATCTAGCTCCACCAGAATAACTTCTTGGTTTCTAATCCGAAGCAAAGCTTCTCTGATTCTTTGTTCTTCCAATTGATTGCTATAAACCTCACTAAAAGCTTGCTTAAGGAGAAGATTATCTTGATCATATTGAGAGAAAACATCAAACATAAGTCTTGATGAATTTTGAAGGTGTTTTGTGCCGATAAGCTTTCCCGGAAAACCTTGAAAAACAAGTCCTGAGATAGAAGCAATTTCTCTAAAAACCCTTCTAGCAAGTTCGGTTGAATTAACACTCAATTCGATATCCTTACGCAGACTGTCAATTCTAAAAAGGTCTTCTTCAAGAGCCTCCATTAAAGGCAAAGGCTTATCGCTCAGCAGCTCGAAGCCATAATCGTTCATAGCCAAAGAGAATGAAATAGGACTTAATTGTGAAATTCGCCAAGCGAGTAAGGCTGCTAAACCCTCGTGAATGTATCGTCCTTCGAAAGGGTAAAAAAAGATATGAAAGCCATCACGACTTTTTAGTTGTTCTATGAGAAATTGTTTTTCGGAAGGAATAGCCGATCGATTTTTTTGAACATCGAATAAAGGTTTAAGCTTCAATAATTCTTCATCAGTTGCTGTTTCACGATGCACTTCTCCCAATTTAGCTCTTACTCCGTTTGAAAGTTCCGACGACCAAAGCATCCTCCCTCCCATCCATTGTGGAACAATACCTTTCTGAGTCTTAGCTTTTTGCACTACAACCTTCATATCGCGCACATGAATTAGCTCTAAAGGCCTTCCAGAAAACCAAAACACATCTCCAGGTTTTAATTTAGACACGAAAGATTCTTCAACATGACCTAAAGTGCCACCACGTCTAAAACCTACACTTAAAAGTGAATCGCTCACGATCGTGCCGATGTGCATTCGGTGACGCATCGCAGTCTTTCGACTTAAAACCAGGTATTTACCAGTTTCATCGATTTCTACTCGGGCATATTCTGGGTAAGCTTTTAATGCATCACCTCCGGTGGAAATAAAATCAAGCATCCACTTCCATTCTTTTGAACTTAAATCGGCATAACAATGTGTCGATTTCACTTGCTCATAAGTCTCTTCAGGATAAAAGCCATCACCTACAGCGAGAGTCACAAGATATTGAACAAGTACATCGAAGCACATCCGAAGAGGCTTTCTAGCCTCGATATCTTCATTTTTAATAGCTTCCCGCAGAGCGGCACATTCAATTAATTCGAGCGCATGCGTAGGAAGAAACCATATTTTACTTTGTTCTCCAGGTCGATGACCTGAACGACCCGCACGTTGAAGAAAACGAGCTACTCCTTTCGGACTGCCTACCTGAATAATGGTGTCAACAGGACGAAAATCAACCCCTAAGTCTAAGCTTGACGTGCAAACAACTACTTTCAGAACACCTTCATGTAAAGCATTTTCCACCCAAAATCTGAGGTCTTTGCTAATTGAGCCGTGGTGCATTGCTATTACTCCAGCAAGTTCAGGAGCTGCCTCTAAAATTTCTCGATACCAAATTTCAGCTTGAGAGCGAGTATTTGTAAAAAGCAAAACAGAGTTAGATGTATGAATTACCTGTAAAACCTGGGGCAAGAGATGAATTCCTAAATGACCCGACCAAGGGAAGCGTTCTATAACATCAGGATAAATTGGAATTACGAGAGGCTCCTTTTTGATATCTGCTTTGATAATTCGAAAGGCTTGGTTTGACCCAAATAATACCGAAGCTGCTTCTTTGAGATTTCCGATGGTTGCCGATATTCCCCAAGTTATAAGTTCAGGACGAAATGAGCGGATTCGGCTTAAAGCTAGTTCAACCTGCACCCCACGCTTGCCGGCTGCAAGTTCATGCCATTCATCTACGACAATACCATCGAGCTGATCAAACGATTCCTCGCTTTGTTTAGAAGCAAGCATTAAATGAAGGCTTTCCGGTGTAGTAACTAGAACATCCGGAGGATTTCGTTTCAGCTTAGCTCGTTCGGTTGGCTTCGTATCGCCAGTTCTAACGGCTACAGTCCAAGTAGGATGAATTTCATTAATTGCCTCAGCCATAGCTGCAGCAATATCGGCTGATAGGGCTCTAAGTGGAGTAATCCAAATGAGCTTAAGGCCTTTTTTCGCTTTCTTTTGATTTTTGGCTCTTAAGAGAAAGCCCAAGAAAAGTGCAAATGTTTTTCCACTTCCAGTGGGAGCATTTAAAAGCCCCTGTTCACCTTTCAGGATGGTATTCCAGCAATCTTTTTGAAACGGAAAAGAGTTCCAATTTTTCCGGGCAAACCAAACCTCAGCCTCAGAAATATTGGAACTCCTCACCTTAAACTATCTTAATTAAATAGCTTTTACTATCGGATCGCTCATTGGTTTTACAGAAGAATTGAAAAAATTTAACAATTTCCCATCCTCGCTAATAAGGTATTTACAGAAATTCCAGCTTGGAGCTTCTTCATTCCAACCGTTCAGGTTTATCTGAGTTAACCATTTGTAAAGTGGTGGCATATCTCCTCCTGAAACGCTAATTTTTTCCATCATTTGAAAAGTAACGCCATAATTCTTTGAGCAAAAACCTTGAATTTCTTCGTTAGAACCTGGTTCCTGGCCACCAAAGTCATTGGCAGGAAAACCGATAATAGTTAGCTTATCGCCATACTTCTCATGCAATTCTTGTAATCCTTCGTATTGAGGTGTGTAACCGCATTTAGATGCAGTATTTACAATTAGCACTTTTTTGCCTTTAAATTGACTGAAATTAATCTCTTTACCATCGATAGAATTCATGGTAAAATCATAAAAAGATGCTGTGCTCATGGTTTCATTTGTATCTGCAGGGCGACTTTCAACTCTAGCGCAGCTAGTAGAAATAAATGCACTGATAATGGTTAATAGTAAAAGTTTCATAGTTTGAAATTATTAGAAGTAAACAGAATTAAGCAAAGATTGTTGAGCAATTTTTTCAAAGAAATTACAAATCGCTTCCTTGGAATAAATTTATTTTATCTCTCCAAAGCTGAGGCACTTGAATAGTGGTTTTTTCTATATAGTGATAAAACACTAAAACTGTTGACCCTTTAGCTTTTACGACATCCCCTTTCTCCGTTGAACAAACGAAAACGTATTCCATTTTTAAACTCTTATTACCAATGGAAATAATTGTTGTTTCAATTGTTAAATCATCAGTTAAATAAATTGGAATCGCAAAGTCAATCGTGATAGATGCGAGCAAAATGCCTGTTTCTGTCCATTCACGAGAAGGTTCGATGGCATCATCTACATATTGAACCCTTGCCATTTCCATGTAGGTAGCAAACTTAGCATTGTTAATATGCCCAAGCATGTCGCAATCGGAAAAGCGAATTTGAATTTTCGTTTTGTGTGATTTCATAAAGTAGGACGGTCAAGCTCTTCAAACACTGAATTATTACTCTTGTATTCAGGCACCAAGGCTTTCATTTTCTTAACTATACTATCATTATCCTGAGAAGGAAAAAGACTGATTAAATCGCTAATTAATAGTTTTACTAATTCATGATCCTGTTCCTGAATTCGAGCTTTCGTGATTTGAGGATGGTGAGTAGGAATCGTATTTTCAGCATCATTGAGCAGTTCTTCGTAAAGTTTTTCTCCTGGTCTTAGGCCAGTATAAATAATCTCAATATCCTTTCCTACGGTTAATCCGTAGAGCTTAATCATCTTTCTTACCAAATCAACAATCTTAATAGATTGCCCCATGTCGAAGAGAAAAATTTCCCCGCCTTCTCCAATAGTACCTGCTTCAAGTACAAGTTGACAGGCCTCGGGAATGGTCATAAAATACCTCGTAATATCTGGGTGGGTAACCGTAACCGGTCCGCCTCTTTCAATTTGTTTCTTAAATATTGGAATCACTGAGCCGTTAGAGCCAAGAACGTTGCCGAAACGAGTAGTAATAAACTTGGTGTTACAAACTTGCCCAAGCGATTGCACATAGATTTCAGCAATCCGTTTAGAAGCTCCCATCACATTAGTTGGATTCACAGCTTTGTCGGTAGAAACCATCACGAATTTTTCCACTTCAAATTCGCATGCCAGATCGGCTAAAACACGAGTTCCATGCACATTAGTAAGAAGTGCTTCTGAAGGATTACTTTCCATCAAAGGAACGTGTTTGTATGCTGCAGCATGAAATACAACCTTAGGTTTAAAGTGATTGAAAACCCTTTCCATCCTCTCTTTACTGCGAATATCACCAATTACAACTTCAATACATACCGAATTACGCTCATCTTGCAACTCTCTTTCAAGCTCATAAAGAGGACTTTCAGCCTGATCTACTAGGACCAGCTTGGCCGGAGAGAAAGGGAGAATTTGTCTAACTAATTCACTACCAATAGATCCTGCTGCTCCAGTAACAAGAACGGTTCTCCCAAATAGATTTTCACTGATTAGCTTAGTATCAAGAAGTATTGGTTCTCTTTCGAGTAAATCTTTGACATCAATTTTCTTGATTTGCTTAAAACTCAACTCACCGTTAATCCAACGTTTCACCGGAGGAACATTATAGATTCTGGTATTATTTGAAAGGCAGATATCAATAACATGTTGTTTCCTTGCGGGAGAGATCGTTTCAGTAGCAATGATGAGCAATTTTACATTCTGATTAATTAGTATTTCAGATAAGTCGGAGGCTGAACGGATAAAAATCCCTTGCACTTTTTTCCCAACCTTTTGTTGGTTATCATCAAGATAACTAATCACTTTATATTTAGCTCCAGCATCGCGTTCAATTGCCCTTTTGGCAAGCAATCCCGTCTCTCCGGCACCATAAATAAGCACCTTAAACTTCTCTTTTTTACCTGTATGCAATTCTTGAATAATTGCCTTGATCACAAATCTTGCAGTTACCATTAAGAAAACACATAGAATTCCGTCAATAATAATGATAGAATAAGGAATAAGGTAGATTTGCTTTATCCAGAACATGACTGGATTTACCAATAAAAACAAAGAAGAAACTACTGCTACTGATATAAAAATCCTTTCAACATCTTTTGTGTTGGTAAACCTTACGATTCCTCTATGAGTTTGAAAAACTAGGGCTGAAATTGCTCTTCCTACCAACACAAATGAGAAGATAAGCGGTAATGTTTTAACCTCAGCGTATGGAATATTGAAATTAAACCTTAGTAAATAGGCTACCCAGATGGCCATAAATGACAAAAACATGTCACCAAGAAATATTATCCAAACAGGCGTATTGTGTTTAGTAAAGGGCATGAGGGCAAAGATAATTAAAATTCGCGGTAAGTACGGAAGTATAAAATACCAAGTGTAAGAATATCAGCCATTTGCAAAGAAGGTGGTTTATGTGTACCTGCTTAAGGTAAATTCTTTAGGTTTGCACAGCCCGAAACAGGTATGAAGATTCTTTTTGTGGTTCCGTATCCAACAGGTAAGGCGGCAAGTCAACGCTTCCGTTTTGAGCAATACTATAGCCTGTTAGATTCTAAGAACATAGAATATGATATTAAGCCATTTCTTTCTGATAAGATTTGGAATATTTTGTACTTACCTGGTCAATTTCCAAGGAAAGCAGCAGGAATTATTGGAGGTATTTTAAAAAGATTTGGCTTGTTATTTAAGTTGAAACAGTACGATTTCATCTTTATTCATCGTGAAGCAACTCCCGTGGGACCATCCTTTTTCGAGTATTTTGCATCGAGGTGGCTCAAGAAAAAGATTATCTACGACTTTGATGATGCCATTTGGATACCTAATTATTCTGAGGCCAATAGCTTTTTTTCCTTTTTGAAAGGATATTCTAATGTGAAGAAAATTTGTGCTTACGCTTGGAAGGTCTCTTGTGGAAACAGCTATCTCTGCAGTTTTGCTTCTCAATTTAACAGTTCAGTAGTTTATAATCCGACCACTATTGATACAGTTCATTTGCATAACAGGAGTAAAAACCAGCAGGAAAAGCCATTTGTTATTGGCTGGACTGGTTCTCATTCAACAGTAAGATACCTTAATGAACTTGTGTCAGTCATTAAGGAACTTGAGCAGAAATACGATTTCGAGTTTCAGGTAATTTCTGATTTGCCTCCTGATTTGGATCTGAAATCGCTCAGGTTTATCAAATGGAGTAAAGAATCTGAGATTGATGATCTTATAGGTTTCAATATTGGTGTGATGCCTTTGCTTGATGATAAATGGGCAAAAGGAAAATGCGGATTCAAAGCATTACAATACATGTCTCTTGGAATTCCTGCGCTGGTATCTCCCGTTGGGGTTAATACACACATTGTAGATCATGGAGTAAATGGTTTTATTTGCACTTCATCTGCGGACTGGAAGGATTCAATTGAAAATTTGTTGAACGATCAGGAATTACTTGAGGAAATGAGCAAAAACACAAGAGAAAAAATCGAGAGTAAGTTTTCGGTGAACTCCAATAGTTCGAACTTTTTAGCACTTTTCGAACAAGAATGAAAAAGGTAGTCATACTAACTTATTTCTTCCCTCCTTGTCAACTTACAGCTTCTCAGCGAAGTTTAGGCTGGGCAAAATGTCTTAAAAATGAAGGCTGGGATCCCGTGGTCATAAGCAGAAACTGGGAACACCATATTGGTGGACCAGATGATATGCACCACGATTCGGGAAATGAATTAATAATTGAAAAAAATGAGGAGTACGAAGTCCATTATTTGCCATTCAAAGGTAATTTGAGGGATAAATTGTACTCTCGTTATGGGAAGGACAAATATAATTTGTTTAGAAAATCTTTATCCCTCGGAGAGTTATTCCTTCATCATTTTACAAATAGAGTAATCGCTTATTCCAATCTTTATGATTACACGCTAGAATTTTGCAGAAAGAATAAGGATGTTGAAATGATTATCGTTACAGGCAATCCTTTTGAGCTTTTCAGGTTTGGAGCTTTGCTTCATAAGAACACCAGAATTCCTTGGATAGCAGACTATCGTGACGACTGGAATACCAGTGAAGTAAATGATAGTCGCGGCTTTGCCGACGGAATATTGAAAAATCTTGAGATTAGAAGCGAAAAAAACTGGGTTGGAACTGCAGAAGCAATAACATCTGTTTCACCACATTATGTAAAAAAGATTTCAGAGTTTACGGGTAAACCGGGGAAGGTTATTTTGAACGGTTATTTTGAAGATGATCTAAAGGTATTTAGGAACTTTAAACTGGAGGAAAAATTTACCGTTGTGTACAACGGAATGCTTTATCCTTCTCAAGAAATAGAGGTATTTCTTGATGCATTTAAAAAGCTAGTTGATGAAAACCCTCAACATCGCGATAAAATCAGCATGCGTTTCCCAGGAATCCTATTTCTGAAGCATGTTGCAAAGCGTGTGTTGGAATATATGAAGGGCTATGAAGATATTTTGGAGTTAACTGAACGTATCTCGCGTAAGGATGTCCTTGAAATTCAGGCTAAAGCCCACCTATTACTCATGGTTTCTCATAAAGGCGCCATTGGAATTCCATCAAGTAAAATCTATGAATATCTGGGTTTGATGAAGGCAGTGCTTATCTGTCCAGGCGATAATGACATCCTCGATAACACATTCAAACCCTATAATCTCGGTTATGTTGCTTACGATTATGAGCAAGCTCATTCTATTCTGAAAGAACTTTTCACGAAATACCTTCAGGGGGAATATGATCAAATGGAAGCTGATGCAGAATATGCTTCTCAGTTTAGCAGAAAAAAACAAGCCAAGGTCCTTGCTGATTATTTGAATGAACTATCAGAACATTCCAGGCAGTAATCCACCGGCCATTTTTTGCATTTCAGCAGCATGTGCACTAGATGCTTTTTCAACAGCCCTGTTTACTGCTAATAAAATAAGCTCTTCTGCCTCTTCTGCTTCGCAGGATTTCAACCATTGAGGATTCAGTTCTATGGCTGTTACCCTCCCATTTCCGTTTGCTGAAACAACTACAGCTCCATCTTGGACAGATTCTGAAACGCTAAGATTATCCATCTGAGTTTTTAAATCTTCCATTTGCTGCTTCATTGCATTCAATTTATCGAACATAGTTTTGTGTTTTAATTTGATTAGCAAAGTTAGTTGAGATAAAACTGGGAAGAAAATGCAATTTTCAAAAGCATAAAAAGGTTGACTTATTCACTTTCGAGTTATTAACAGCCGGTTGATAAACCTGATTAAAATTTCAGATTAAGACCTCAGCATGACTCTTAAGCGAAAGCTCAGGTTAATAACTCTGTTCAAATCAGGTTGAAAACTACAAGGTCATTTTTCTTGCAAACAGACGACAATTTTGCACCTTTGAAAAAGCAGATGACTGCAACGTTCTTTAACTAATTCGAAACGATCAAAATAATGATCCAGGATGAGATTTATCGAAATCCTGTTGCAATAAAGTAATTTGATTTATCATTTTATTTTTTGATGGGTGCAAGCCCTATTCTGCAAACGTCGTTTCCGAAAGAATTTCAAAAGGAATTTTCAAATTTCCTTTTTAGAAACGGATTAATTGGTTGAGATACTGATTTCTTTACGTCTAGAAATAGTTTGATATTGAACTTATGAGATTGATATATTTTTGGATGGAAAAAAGCTGAAATGCTTTGTTTCGAAAAAAATGGAGAAGGGAATTAGTACGATTGATGTTTTAAAACATCACGGTTAGTTAGAAGCAGCAGTAGAATGTCGTTACTCTTTAATTAAGGTTAAAGAATAGCAGAAACGGGAACCTTGGTAAAACATAGTTCCCGTTTCGTTTTTTGACCTGTTATTGAAGAAGTCTGAACTTCAAAACCATGTATAATATGGCAAAAATGAAGGTCATCAAAAGAATCCCTTTTCCTGTTTTCTCATAATGTCCTTTTTGCATGTACTGCCTAAATGGTAATACATTCCCAACTAAAGCTAGGACAAGATTTGTTGCCTGATCGAAGCGAGGCTGCACTTTATTATCAATTTCGATAGTCACTACTTCTTCAAGAAAAATAAAAATCAGAAGTGGGATCATGGTCCCCAGTAAAATCCCAAACAGAAAATTATCTCTCTTAAACATTTAATTCCCAAGTTTTAAAATGAGGTAGGCTGGCATGTGACGTTACGTCGAAATGACAAGGCACAACTGACACATAGCCATTTTCGAGAGCATAAATATCAGTATCCTTTCCTTCATCATAATTTTTAAATACGCCAGTCATCCAGAAATAGGTTTTGCCAGAAGGATCCTTCCTTTCATCAAATTCTTCTTCCCAGTTGGCGGTAGCCTGTCGGCAGATTTTTATGCCTTTGATTAGCTCTTTATCAAGATTCGGAATATTTACATTCAAACAAACACCTTCTGGAATCTGGTGATCAAAGGCTTGTTTGATAAGTATACGTGCTATTTCCTTTGAAGCTGAAAAATCAGCATCAATAGAGTGATCTGTCAAGGAGAATCCTATCGAAGGAATCCCTTCTAAAGCACCTTCCATTGCTGCTGACATGGTTCCAGAATAAATCACATTTATTGAAGCATTAGAACCATGGTTTATTCCTGATATAAGCAAATCGGGCTTTCTGTGCAGTATTTTATTAACTGCTAGTTTAACACAATCAACAGGAGTACCCGAGCAAGCATATTCGATTTCACCATCCACTTTCATGGGATTTACCCTTAAAGTAGAGTTGATAGTAATGGCGTGTCCCATGGCAGACTGTGGTTTATCTGGCGCTACTACGATAACATCGCCAAATTCCTTCGCTACAGATACCAAAGCTCTAATTCCCGGAGCAGTGATTCCATCGTCATTACAAACCAATATTAACTTACGTTCAGCCATTCTGTTTTTTTTTGCAAAGGTAGGAGTTTGAAATTGTGATGATGATTTAAGTTAGCTGAATTAAGACAATTGATAAAAGACAACTTGCTTGTAACAATAGGATCAGCTAAAAACTAGGCAAAGAGGAGTTATAAAACAAAAGCTCCACTCGCTAGAGTGAGGCTTTTTGAGCGTCGGAATAACAAGATTGCTTCGCGAACTTTTTGGGGGAGGATCATAAACTTCAGCATCCGCACCTTCACTTCGTTCAGATGCTTTGTTTTGCATTTTTCGCCCTAGGTGTTTAAGCAAGCTGAACACTTGGTCTTAAATGCAAAGCAGCCATTTTCCAATAGGAAAATGGCTGCTTTTGTTGCGTCGGGATGGCAAGATTCGAACTTGCGACCTCCTGGTCCCAAACCAGGCGCGATGACCGGACTACGCTAC
>JBBEBC010000095.1:15446-22170 GCA_040882555.1 Bacteroidia bacterium | reverse complement strand
GCATCAAATCAGGAAACTATTTTTTATATTAAAACGTCTTGGACGGATGTGATAAATTATCACCTTTTCTAATAGGGTTTGGATAAACTAACGCTAGGTTACTGGATTGATTGTTTTGTGTATTATAATGTTCTTGATTGAAGTACTTTTCACGACTTGTGTCAGCATACCTAAACTGATAAAGAACGCAATCACCTAATGTTGCTGAAAAATTCGGGCCTGCGATAAAACCTGGTTCTAAGAATATGTTAGGGGCTATATATTCAACTATTGGGGACGCTCCTGATATATTTGCAAAAGTCACATTACCAGTTTTGATTGTTTTATATGAGTCTGGATCATATTCAGAGAACATAACCAAAGATACTTGAAAAATGAAATCAAATCATTTCTTAACAAATCTTTATGAATACCTTTTCATTTGCGTTTCTGAGATTACAATGTAAATACCAGAAGCCCTTTTAAAATAATCAATCACATTCAAAACATCTTATGTAAACAGCCCCATTTTCCTCACTAACAACTCTTAAAACCCCAAATCTAGGTGAATATTCTATAGATGAATATTTAAGGTGAGAAGATTTCTGGTAAATATATATTTTCTGCTTCACAACACTCATCACATACATCTTCACTGCACACAGGGCCTATTTCTTGTATAAGTTCTCCACCAGAAACAAACTCCACTTCTGAAATAATGTATTCTCCAGCCTTAAAAACAGTAATCACCCCTTTATTAATTAGATATTCTCACTGCTCTTTGAACCTTTGTAGTATCACCAAATGGAACCCCATCTTCAAAAAAGTAATTTATGTTGATTAATCGAAAACTAAGCCACATTTCACCATTATTCCACCCTCGTTTGTCAGATTCACTTATATCTCCTGTATTACGATCAATAATTTTCCATCGACTTCCATTTGACTTTTGAACATTTTCAATATAGTAGTCATCAAGCATAATAGGTCTTTCAGAAATAGGAGAAAGTGCTAATGAATAATGTCTAAAAGACAAGGAATCGAATTGATTATCGAGATTTGTAATTGTAACCAAATCATTTATCTCTGTTACAATACCATTAATTCTCACAGTGTCAGGGTGAAATCCTACACGCATTTGATACTTATAACCGTATGTGGAATCTGTAACTTCATAAAGCCCGGGTATTTTATAGAATAAATCTCTAGCTGTAAGCTCCTCAGGTCGTGGTGAAAGGTCAATAATCTTATCTTTGTAGCAAGAAAAGAAACTAATCAATACAATCAACGATAGTGCAAATTTTATTTGTTTCATCAATTAGTTTTTGTAAAGCAATTATTTTTGTTTCAATATCAACTAACGAAATTAAATAGCAAGAGACTAATGTTCGATAAACTATGAAGTAAAAACTCTGAAAATTTAAAAAATTTCAAACAGATTATCCTTATAAATACATTGATCATACGGTGAATACTGTGCTCTTCAACTATTGCAGACCATACCGTATATTGAGATTCTGATTTACAAGAATTTTCAAGTTCGCTTAAACAACCTTCCAGACTTTGTCCAGGAATATGCATCACCAATTTTAAAAACAATAACTTGTTAAACTCCTTGAAATTATTAACAAATTTAATTATGGGTTTAACTCTGTACTATAATGGGATTGATGTTCCAATTAGAATAGAATAAAGAACTGTATTCCTTAAAGAGGCATAGTCTGGCAACGGACCACTAGAATTCACCTCAAAGAGATATGTTGAATTTAAAATAATATCAAAAGAGCATTTAGCTTCCTTTCTCAGTTTAAAGTTGAAGTTCGTTGCTAAACCTGCTCCTACTGAACTTAGAGTTTGTATTTTTATAAAATTGCTTGTAAATCCTGTAATACTAAAGCTTATGTAATTGTAAGATATTATAGCACCCGCTTTAATTTTTATATAGTCAGATATTGGCATTACATATAAAGTAGTGGCAGAAGATCCATACCGAGAATAGTTAGTAACTATGCCGTCGTTTGTAAGGCTTCTATCATTTTCTAAAATTCTTTCCCTATTAAAAGCAAAAGTAGGAGTTAGATGAATTTCCAATTTTTCTTTAGATATCGGCCAAAAAAAATTGAATCCTCCTCCAAAGGAATGGTTGACTTTATTATCTTTTGAAAGGTCCATGTTAAATAACAATCCAATATTTTGACAATTAGAATTATTATTTATAAAGAATAACAAGGCAAACAAACGTAATACTAGGCTATTCTTTTTTATCATTCTGATTTAGTAAACTTATAATTTTTTATTTCTTTTTCTGACAAAACTCTTAAAAAATAAATACCGCTTTCATAGTCACTGATGTTAAAAGTATGGTCATAAGTTCCACTCTCATAATGTCTGTTTCTAATAAACTCAGAAATTAACTTACCTGTTACATCATATAACAATATAGTTAAATCGCTCTTTTTAGAAAGAATAGCGGTAACATTAATTATGGTGTTTGCTGGATTAGGATAAACTATAAAATGGTTTTGAGCCAACTGATTAGAATCTAGGCTTAAAGACGGCTTCATAATTTCTAGATGGTTGTCATGAACTAATGAATCTGTATCTCTTCCAATTCTTTGTAATAAGCAATTGATAAATTTAACTTCAGAATTGATCGAAATACCTCTATCATCAATAACTTCAACTTGTACCTCAAAATCCTCTACAAATGTGAATAGCATATTTGGAGTATTAGGATTAAAAATAGCGAATTCACTTTCATTAATAGTTCTAGCGCTCCAAATGAAATTATATGGAGGCTTCCCCCCCCATGTCTCAGCATGGCATTGAATACCTAAAAAATTACATGGTGAATTTGTAGGAGCTATTAAATTAACTTCTAGAGGTTCAAAAGGAATAGCGCAATCAAATGCTGTCTGTTCAATTGATGCTGTTATACATTTGTTGATTCCAGGCACTAGACCCGTTTCACCATTAAAATTAATTTCCTCGCCTGCAATAAAATTAACGTTGAATTGATTTGTAGAATTGTAATTATTAACATCTATTCTATTTATTACCTCATACTGCCTTGATTCCGATTCAATTCCAGTTACCGTAAAATCAAAATCATATTGCTGTCGCATTTGTCTTAAGCTTCGAAACAAATTTAATCTACCATGTCTAGTCTTTCCAGCCAATGAAGGAACATAATCAGAATAGTCATAAATTAAATCCCTAATCTCAAGAGCATAAATGCTTGGGTTAGCTTTATAGTTTTGCAAGAATTCATTACAAGCGTTTGCATATAAAAGTGAAATTGCTCCAGATACGAATGGAGCAGCCATTGACGTCCCCGCTAATTCTAACATAACGTATGAGTTCCCAGGGTTGGTTGTTAATATGTTTTTTCCAGGAGCTGCAATATCAACATAATCAACCCCCCAAGGAGACTCTCGGTTGTCAAGAGGATCTGGATTTACTACTAATTCATCATTTTCATCTGTAGCAGTAACTACTACCAAAAATTCACTTTCACATGTTGCTGGAATTTCTGAATTGTTATTTAAATCCGCAATTGCATGCCCCCTATTATAAGGCGCATTAACATTTAATATTCCTTCAGCCCCTAAAGCATCATAAATTTGACACCAATAAGGAAAGTTTTCAGGCGTATTTAATGCAGACGGAATAGTAGAGAACGAAGCATTTGTAACAACCACAAAAGCTCCTTCAGCTCCATTAGTTTCATTATAGAGCTCTCTCATATCTAAAATATAATCATATCCTCTTAAAACCACCTCTTCAGTTTGTGAACTTGCGGCTATTGGCATAATTTTCACATTCCAATTAATACCTGTAATCCCAAATAAATTATTCCCTCTTGCTCCAGCTATACCGGCAACATTAGTTCCATGCTCATTAGTCAGAGGGACTATTCCATTGTGATCGTATGCATTATAACCATGATAGTCATCAATAACACCATTTCCATCGTCATCAATCCCATTATCAGGAATTTCTGCACTATTCTTCCAATAATTAATATCTTCATGGTCTAAATCAAATCCACTATCTAAAATTGCTATAACCACTTCATCATTCTGCACGGTATTTCCTCCGGTAAATATATCCCAAGCATTAGGCGCTTCAATTTTTTGCATTGCCCATTGTTGATTGTATAAAACATCATTGGGTATTGAATTAAATACTACATAATGGTTATTTTGAATTGACCTAACTAAATTGCTTTTTTGAATCAAGTTTAATGCTCCACTATTATCAATATTGTCAGTAGAAAAGTAAAAACAATACAGGTTCAACCTTTGTGATATCTCACTTTTTAAGTTTAATTCTATAGACTTAAAATTAATAATCAACTCCAAGGGTGTAATACCTTCATTTAATTGAACAATTAATTCACCAGAAACAAATTCTTCTTTACTTTCTTGAGCTGCGCACGTTGAAGCGAATTCTATGCTTAGCCATATGAAAAAGCAGATAACCTTATAATGTAAATAAAATAAATGATTTTTCATACTCTCCACTATTTAATAATCAGACTTTTTAATCTTAAATTTTCACTCTCTAGCAATTCTATTTTTTCTTGCATATCCAACATATACATAAACAGCTCTTCTATTTTTTCTAAATTTTGTCGTGTTAACTCTCCTAACTCAGCCCCACCATTTTCTTCAACATCTTTTTCATTCATTACACCTGGTAAATGTCCATTCACTCTAATAAATTCGGCTAATTGCTTCCATTCCATCAATTTATAGTCTGGCTTAAAAACATAGTCAGGAAATGGGCCAAGAGTAACTTTAACTTCTCTTGCGCTAAGTAATCCCATTACAGCTAGTTTTGTAGAACTATTTGGTGTGACTGGATTTGCTGGATCATATCCTATAATAGTAGTACCATCACCATAAACAATAAAGCTTTCTTGGCTTGCAGTACTTTGGTTAACTACAATAGCTTTAGTATAATCTCTATTAACATTATTCACAAAACTATAACGGTAACTTTCACTTTCACCAGTTTGATGATCAATGGTTAATGCACTGCTCCCTGCAGGCATATTCATAGCTGCAATAGATAGTATAGTATTTCCTTCTGAATATGAGCCAAAATTGCCAAAAACAGCTTTGCTTGCACTTGTTTTAAAATCTGTTCTACTGTTACCAACTATATAACTATCGCCAATTACATGTAAAGTTGTCGTTGGTTGACTTGTTCCAATTCCAACTAACGGTGGGCAATTTAATGTCCCTGCATGTAGAATACCAGGATTGGCAGCAATACTCTTCCAAGAGATTATTTGATTTCCATCCATAGTAGCTTTACATTCTCCTTGATTATTAATAGGTGTAGCTACCGGGAAATCAGTAGTAAATAAATCACCATTGGGGCCTAAGACTATTGATTTATATGTGCTCTCTTGCTCATAAGTTAAAGATTCAGGGATTTCGGGTAAAGCGTCCAACTTCACCCCTTGCTTCAATCTCACATTACCATCCACATCAAATTTATATTCAGGAGCGCTTGTTCCAATACCTACATTTCCATCTTCGGCAATGCGCATAACTTCTTGTCCATTTGTTTTTAATGCCAAAGGTGTAAAATCTGTTGTGCCAATAAATTGACTCGATGGATCAACGCCCACGTTACCGCTTCTCGACCAATCGTCTCTTTCTGGTTCTTTTAACATTGTAAAGTCGGTAATCTTACATCCTTTATCATCTGAAACCATGTAATTATGCTTTCCTCCACCTAATTGCGTTCTGCTAAATGAGTCTGAAGAGTCCATCCACATGATATAATAGGGAGCTGTTCCACCAGATGCAGTCAATGTTATGCTTCCATTATAACAACCACTGCAACTCACATTAAAACCATTTGGGAAACTAGAAACTGATGTAGAAACTGAAAGTGGATCAGGTTCTAAAATCTCAAAACTTAATCGCACAGATGCACCATGTCTATCCATAACATCTACGTTCTGCATTCCTCCTCTAAGATTAACTGCTACTGAATCTGTTTCACCAGAATTCCATCGGTATTGGTATGGTGCTACACCTCCACTTGCTATAACTGCTGCTGAACCATCGCTAAAACTATTGCAAGAAATAGGTTGTACGTTGTTAATACTAGCCTGCAACGCACTTGGAGCATTTAGTGTTTCAGATTTGCTACTTATACACCCTGCGGCATCTGTTATGGTGCATGAATAAGTTCCAGCGCCTATCGAACTTATAATAGATTGCGTTGCGCCAGTATTCCAGCTATAGGTATATGGAGGCAATCCTCCTGAAACTAATATTTGTAATGACCCATCTGCACCTCCATGTTGTGAAACAGCATAATTACCTTGATAATTACTTATTTGACTTGCCAAACTCAATGCTTGAGGTTGATAGAGAATTACTGTGTCGGTAACTTGAGCTTGGAGAGAATCTGTAATCGTTAGCATATACGTGCCAGCTGCAAGACCTGACCTATTGGCTTGGGTAGATGCATCGCTCCATAAGTAGGTATAAGGGGGATGTCCACCAATTACTAGCGTTTGAATAGCCCCATTGCTTTGTCCCGAACAGGTAATATGATAACCGCCTTGTTTAACTTGTGGACTCAATTGAACTTATAATTGTTGCGCAAATAAATTACTAGTACAAAAAGTAAAACCTATTACTAGTAGAATTAAATAAGTTCTAGCTTTAAATAATTCATAGTGGGGGGGGGGGGGGGTTTTATTGATTTTTAATTA
>JBBEBC010000095.1:0-15436 GCA_040882555.1 Bacteroidia bacterium | reverse complement strand
CCAACCCCCCCCCCCCCCCCCCCACCCCCCCCCCCCCCCCCCCCCCCCCCCCCACCACCCCTTCTTCATCTTGAATTCAAATATTTATCAAAAATAGATATTTTATTCAACCGTGCAAGTTAATTCTATGTTAATAATGAATATTACAAGCCAAAATACCTCTTTAGGGTGATGCTTTTGTAATATTAGAGCTACCCTGCTACCGCAAGACTTCCTAAGGGCGTCTTGTGGTTAATAATACCTAAAGTCAAAAGACCTTTTAATTACTTATCTATTACTTGTATGAAGTTTTAAAACTTCAAAACTTATTCTTACAAGTGACGCTGCGTATAACACTTGCGAGAGCGGAAGTCTTGTGGTATTCTTTAGTAATCCAATCTACATTTTTGAAGTTTTAAAACTTCAAAACTTATTCCCACAAGTGACACTGCGATTAACTTCTGAATGAAGTTTAAAAACTTCAATTACTTATTCCCACAAGTAACGCTTCGCTTAATACTTGCGGGAGCTAAACTAAATCTGTTTTAACTTCAAAATGCTTTAAATTATAGTGCTTAATAACTTCATTAAAAAGTGTATCCCGAATTACAAGTAATAATTGCTTTGATTTATCAGCTATATCATAAATTTCAATAGCTTTTACAACTGAATCGTGCAATCCATTTCCATTCAATTCAAGCTTACCTACTTCATCAATAATGAGCCATTTGGGAGTAGATTTCGCTTCTTGAATGATGCAAGTATTTGCCCAATCGAAAGCAGCAATATCAAAAATATATTTCCCAATTTGAATTGAATTCTCATTCGATTTTTCTAATTGAATAATTCTTTTTTCTTGAGAAAGGATGTTTAGTATATTCCTAAAACCATCAATATCAGGCATTAAAATGCCAACAGCATTATCTCGGCTCTGAATAAATTGCTCAATCTCTGTCGTTTTTCCACTATGTATTTCCCTCGAAAAAATAATGATGCTCATAAATCTGCAGGTTTATTTTCAGGCGAAATTGATTGAGGAATCAAAGTAAGATAAATCAATGTTGAAATAAACACTCGTATCCTCTGATACTTATTTACAGAGGCACTATTTACCCAAGCTATTCTAGCAAGGTGGCGAAATTCAGGAATGGATTCTATTGCTTGAGTGATTTCATATTGCTTGTTTTCTGATTTCTTATTTAAATAATTTTTTAAAACCTTAGTTAATATTGGCGCTAGAATTATATACCAAATAAATAAAACGGTTAATGTATAAGCAATAGATTTAATCATTGAAATCCAACCAGAATGGTCATTTGGTGAGAAAATAAATAAGCTAGCAGAAATAAAAACTAAAATAAAAAAGTAAATAAGTATTTTTCTTGATCTTTTTGAATTAGATTTTAGCTTAGGTGATTCCAAGTGCAATGCACCTTTTAATTCTGCTTGATTAAAACTTCTTAGATCTCTAATAATTCTGATGATTACTATTGAAATCAGAATTCCTCCCACAAAATAAATAGATAAATAAAGACACACAATTCCAATTCCAGCATCATTAATTTCTAAACCAAACTTATCGAATACAGATGCAAAAAAGCTGTCAATAGCAATCCAAAAACTTTTACCAAAAAATACGGTCAGAATAATTAATTTCTGAACCGCAGATTCCATCATCGAGATGACTGCCACTAGAACAATCGACAAGTAATTTACTTTAAAAACTCGGTATACACCAAAAGCCAAAATAGCTTGAAATGTAACTGCAAAATAGGCTGGCATAGGAGAATGTGGACTTACTATAGCCTTAACAGCTAAAACTATAATCAAGCTCTTTAGAATCCTACCAATATTATTATGAGAGAAATGGGCAATTAACGTAAGTATCAAAACAGCCAATCCTCCGACAAATAACCCGGTAAATGGCAATTTAAAAGCATGTAACATGCCACCCAATCCTGCTTCAACAAAAGCCCATAAGGCAGTTAAACGAGTAACTGCATTCACATTTGAACTATCGTTCTGATTATTAAGGATATCAACCATTATTTACACACTTGAATTGCTGGGTACTTATAGATTAATTTTTATTACTAATGTAGGTTTAAGATTTTTTCTAATTTAGCTTGTTAGCAAGAACTTCATCTATTGCATACCTTTCGCAATATGAAGATTTTAGAGTCAAAACAAAAGATATGGAGAAAGATAATTCCAAATTTATGACAGAAGCCATTCGATTGTCAATTTCGAATGTTGAAGAAGGAAAAGGCGGTCCATTTGGCGCTGTAATAGTAAAAGATGGAGTCATCATTGCACGCGGTGCAAATAGTGTAACAACAACAAATGACCCTACTGCGCATGCAGAGGTGGTTGCCATTAGAAATGCTTGTGAAGCGTTAGGAACCTTCCAATTAGACGGTTGTGAAATCTATACTAGCTGTGAACCATGCCCTATGTGTTTAGGTGCAATTTACTGGGCAAGACCCGATAAGATGTACTATGCTAACAGTAAGGAAGACGCGGCAGCCGTTGATTTTGATGACCAATTTATTTATGAAGAATTGGCTAAACCTATTGCGGAACGGAAGCTTTTTACACGACAAATTATGCGCAATGAGGCATTAGAAGGTTTTGAAAAATGGTCTAAAAGCATTAACAAAATCGAATATTAATGTTGCAATTCATCCTCAATGATAAATTAATTAAAACTGAATTACGAAGTGGCAGCACTGTTCTTGATTTTGTTCGATATCATAAGCGTTTAACTGGAACAAAAATAGGTTGTCGAGAAGGTGACTGCGGCGCTTGCACTGTGCTTGTTGGTGATTTTGAAAACGGTAAATTGGTATATCGTTCAATGACTTCTTGCCTGATGCCGCTCGGAAATGCGCATGGAAAACACATCCTTTCGGTAGAAGGGATCAATATGGACGAATTAAGTCCTGTGCAACAAACACTAATAGATACAAACGGAACCCAATGTGGTTTCTGTACTATTGGATTTGTAATGTCTTTGACAGGATTTGTTTTAAATGAAAATGATCATGGATTTGAAAAAGCAATTGCAAGCATCGACGGAAATATATGTCGCTGCACTGGATATAAATCTATTGAAAGAGCTGCTAAAGTAATTAGTGATAAATCAGTCATTCCTAGCGGATCAAACTCAATGGCTTGGCTAGTTGAAAACAAATTTGTTCCAAATTACTTTTTAAAAATTGAGGAACGCTTGATAGATTTGAGAAAGAACAATCAAGCATCTGAAAATAATACTGAAATTCCTCGTTTAGTGCTGAGTGGTGGAACTGATCTAATTGTCCAAAAGGCTCACCATGTAAAGAAATCCCAAGTTCAACTTGTTTTTGATGAGCAAGCTTTGAATTTCATCAAGCTGAAAGAAGACAGAATTCATATTGGAGCTTCTGTTACAGTGACGAACTTCGCAGAATCATCATTAATTCAAAGTCATTTTCCTGAATTGAAGCGATATATTAAACTCGTTTCATCTACGCCTATTCGTAATATGGCTACCCTCGCTGGAAATTTAGTAAATGCCTCCCCGATTGGTGACATGACTGTTTTCCTTTTAGCTTTGGATAGTGATATTATCCTGAATAACAAGGGAATAACGCGTCAAATTAAGCTTCGTGATTTTTACAAAGCCTACAAGCAAACCGATAAATCATCGGAAGAGATTATCCAGGAAATAATATTCAATCCGCCTGCTAAAGACGCTTTCTTCAACTTTGAAAAAGTTTGTAAACGCACACATTTGGATATTGCTAGTGTGAATACTGCCATTCAAATAGAATTGAATGATAATCAAGTAGTTGAGAAAGCTCACATTTCCGCCGGAGGCGTCTACCCTTATCCAAAATATCTTGCTAAAACTGCGGAATTTCTAAAAGGAAAAAGTTTAACTGAGGCTACTATTATTGAGGCTCAAGAGATAATTCAATCGGAAGTTGCTCCTATTAGCGATGCTAGAGGCGATGAGACATACAAACGATTGTTGTTAAGACAACTAGTTCAAGCTCATTTCCATATTTTGAAGCACGGATATCGACCAGAAATTAAAAACCCGATACCAAATATTCCTGACCAAAAAACAGAAGTTGGCAATAGAGATGCTTCTGGCCATGTTACTGGAAGGTCGATCTACACGGATGATATTCCAGTTATGGAAGGCACGCTCCACCTTAAAATAGTAGACTCTAAAATAGCGCATGGACACATAACTCATGTCGATTTTTCAAAAGCTGAAGAGCTCGAAGGAGTGGTTAAAGTATTTACTTACAAGGATGTAACTGGAGAAAATCAAATTGGTGGGATTATCCCCGATGAACCACTTTTGGCTGAGCATGAAGTCCATTTTCAGGGCCAACCTATTCTTATTATAGCAGCCGAAACCGAAGAAATTGCTCACGAAGCGGCACGTTTAGTAGAAATAAAAATTGATCCGCTTCCCGTTGTTACAGATCCTCGTGTAGCTCAAGCTGCTGGCAGTATTTTAAGTGGTTCAAGGAAATTTATAAAAGGTGATGTCGATTCTGCCTTCGCAGGATGTGCTTATGTGTTCGAAGGCCGCACAGAATCTGGTGGACAGGAACATTTATACTTAGAAACCCAAGGTGCTTATGCGCATCCAACAGAGCATAATAGTGTAAAAATCTATTCCTCAACTCAAGGCCCAACAGCTGTTCAGCGGACAGTTGCGCGTGTTTTAGGAGTTGGAATGAATAAAGTTGAAGTTGATGTTGCTCGATTAGGCGGTGGTTTTGGAGGAAAAGAAGATCAGGCGTCGAGCTGGGGAGCTATGGCTGCATTAGTTGCATTCGTTCTAAAACTTCCGGCTAAATGTGTTCCTGACCGGATGGATGACATGAGAATGACTGGCAAAAGAAATCCATATAGCAGCGATTTTAAAATCGGATTTGATAAAGATTTGAAAATTCAAGCTTATCAAGCTACTTTTTATCAAAATGGAGGCGCAGCAGCCGATTTATCACCAGCAATTTTAGAACGAACCTTATTTCACGCCACTAATAGTTACAGTATTCCAAATGCTCATGTAACTGCACATTCTTGTCGTACTAATTTACCACCCAACACAGCATTCAGAGGCTTTGGTGGTCCGCAGGGTATGTTTGTTATTGAATCAGCAATCGATTTTGCAGCAAAAAAGCTTGGCGTCAAAACCGAAGATCTTCAGCGTAAAAACTTGATGGACAATGGCGATGTGTTTCCTTATGGTCAAATTGTTGCCGAATGTGAAGCCCAGCGCTGCTGGGATGAAGTGGTTGGTAAATATGATTTAGAGGCAATTAAACGAGATGTAGAAAAGTATAATTCTGAAAACGAATATTCGAAAAAGGGCCTTTCATTGATGCCAGTTTGTTTTGGAATTTCATTTACCAATACGATGATGAATCAAGCACGTGCATTGGTGCATGTGTATTCTGATGGAACGGTTGGAGTGAGCACAGGTGCTGTAGAAATGGGACAATCGGTGAATACTAAAATGATGCAAGTTGCAGCTCACTATTTTGGAATTTCTTTAGATAAGATTAAACTTGAATCCACAAATACAACTCGTGTTGCAAATACTTCACCTTCGGCTGCAAGCGCAACAGCAGATTTAAATGGAAAAGCCGTTGTAAATGCATGTCAACAAATTATTGAGCAACTTAAATTGACATTAATTCAAGTTGAAAATATTGCCGAAAATGCTGTATTAGAATTTAGAGAGAATCAAGTTTATGTAAATGGAAATGTTTCAAAATTTGATTGGGAAGCACTTGTTCAACAAGCATTTATGAAGCGAATGAACCTGAGTGCAAAAGGACATTATGCAACTCCGAAAATTAATTTCGACAAGACCAAAGAAAAAGGTCATCCATTTGCATATCATGTTTATGGAACAGCAATTACCTTAACAACAGTCGATTGTATACGAGGAACTCATGATATTGATGCGGTGCATGTAATGCACGATTTCGGAACAAGCATGAACCGCAGCGTCGATTTAGGTCAGGTTGAAGGTGGCTTGGTACAAGGAATTGGCTGGATGACGATGGAAGAGGTGATTTACAATGCAGACGGTCGTTTACTTTCGAATGCCTTATCTACTTATAAAATTCCTGATATTTATTCTGTTCCTAAAGAAATAAATGTTCATTTTTTAAATACCGATAATACAAATCTTGCGATTTTAAAATCAAAAGCTGTCGGTGAACCTCCGCTGATGTATGGAATAGGCGCATATTTTTCTATTAGAAATGCTGTGCTTGCTTTTAATCCCAATTCGGATATTAAATACGAAGCACCTATTACACCAGAAAAAGTTTTAAAAGGACTTTATTCAAAATAATAAATATGATTTAAGTAAAGACTAAATAATTAATTTCGAAGCATAATACAAAAAATCAAATTAGATAAATCATTGAGAAAAATAACTAGCAAACGATGTTGGATTGACGGTCAATTAAGAGCTGCCACAATCACGATTGACCAAGGTCAGATTGCAGCAATTGATTTAGGTACAAATACAACAGCCCAAGACTTTGGTAACAATATAATTATGCCTGGTATTTTGGATGTTCACGTTCATGTTAATGAGCCTGGACGAACCGAATGGGAAGGATTTGAGACGATCACTCAAGCTGCAGCGGCTGGAGGAATTACAAGCATTGTTGACATGCCTTTGAATGCGTCGCCTGTTAGCACAACAGTAGAAGCATTCAAATTAAAATTAGAAGCTTCAAAGAATAAAATGAACGTTAATTGTGGTTTTTACGGTGGCTTAATTCCTGGGAATTCACATGAAATTGAAGGTTTAATTAAAGCTGGAGTTTTAGGTATAAAATGTTTTTTAACTCATTCTGGCATTGATGAATTCCCTAATGTTACTGAGAAAGACCTAGACATTGCAATGCCAATTATTGCAAAATATAATATCCCACTTTTGGTGCATTGTGAATTGGAAGATGGATTTAAAAATAACCTTCAAGAAATACCAGGAAGCTACAGCGCATACTTAGATAGCCGTCCGAAAAAATGGGAAAACGATGCTATTTCTATGATGATTCATTTATGTAAGAAGCATCAATGTCGCGTTCATATAGTACATGTATCTTCGGCAGAAGCATTAAAAGATATTGAACAAGCTAAAGCGGATGGATTACCTATTAGTGCTGAAACATGTGCTCAATATTTACTATTTAATGCAGAAGAAATTCCGGATAATTCTACCATTTATAAATGTGCTCCACCAATTCGAGAAAAAGCCAATAATGGGCAATTAAAAAATGCTTTAAAATCGGGTATTTTAGATTTTATAACAACAGACCACTCCCCTGCCCCTGAAAGGCTAAAAGAAATTGAAAGTGGCAGTTTTCATAAAGCTTGGGGAGGAATTGCAGGCGTTCAATTTTTACTTCCTGCAGCTTGGCAAAGTTTGAATTCTATCTTGAAATTGGAAGAGTTTATTCCGCTTTTAACGGAAAATCCTGCTAAATTTATTCATCAAGACAAAAAAGGGAAAATAGCTATTGGCTTTGATGCAGATATTACGATTTGGAATCCTGAATCGTCAATCAAACCAACAGAACAAGGTATTTTCTTCAAACATAAAATAAGTCCTTACATTGGCAAAACAATGTTGGGGGAAGTTCTAGAAACAATAGTTTCGGGAGAAACAGTATTTAAAAACAATTCAATACTAAAATCACATCAAGGTAAATGGCTCATTCAAGCGTAAAAGAGATAATTAAAACTGCTCCTGAATTTACTCAATTAACTGACTTAGCATCAGAACGTTTAGGAGGAAAAGTAATCTTTGCAACGGATGATTTCTTTGCGGAGAAAGAAAACTTACTTAAACCAACAAGAGGTGTTTTCATTACTGATAAATTTACAGAAAGAGGTAAGTGGATGGACGGTTGGGAAAGTCGCAGAAAAAGAACTTCAGGGCATGATTGGGCTATAATTGAATTAGCAACTTCTGGAAAAATTACTGGATTCGATATTGACACAAACTTTTTCCTTGGGAATCATCCACCTAATGCGTCCATTGAAGCTGTTTACATAGATGATTCAAATGGCATTAC
The DNA here is from genome assembly GCA_040882555.1 of Bacteroidia bacterium. Classification (GTDB taxonomy): domain Bacteria; phylum Bacteroidota; class Bacteroidia; order M30B66; family M30B66; genus M30B66. The sequence continues at coordinate 7,349 of JBBEBC010000095.1, read as the reverse complement.
AGATTGGGATAACGAAAATATTAATTGGAAAGAAGTACTTCCTAAATCTCATTTAGATGCTGGCTCGCAGAATTTCTACGAAAGCAATAATCAACAAGAATTATTTACACATATACGATTGCATATCTATCCTGATGGAGGAGTTGCTCGCTTAAGAGTTTACGGTGAAGTATATAAAAACTGGGAGCTTGTTAAAGAAAATGAAACAATTGATTTAGCCTCTGCCATAAATGGAGCACAAGCGTTAGAATGTAACGATATGTTCTTCAGTGCAATGAGTAATTTGCTGATGCCTGGAAGAGGTGTAAATATGGGCGATGGTTGGGAAACAAAGAGAAACAGAACTCCAAACAATCGTGATTGGGTAATTATTAAATTAGCTCACGCTGGAATAATTGATCAAATTATTGTTGATACTTGTCATTTTAAAGGGAATTACCCAGATTCATGCACAATTGATGGCATAAATTCAAATGGAGATGTGAGTGATTCTGATTCGAACTGGTCACCCATTCTTCCAAAAGAGAAATTAAGTGCTGATCATATTCATGAATTTACGACAGGCATTGTTAAACATGACGCAATTACACATGTACGTCTTTGTATGTATCCTGACGGGGGAATTAGCCGACTTCGTTTATTTGGTAAAATAAAGAAGTAGAATGCTTTACACTCTGCTATATAGTTTTTTGGCAATCGTCTTTTTGATGCTTGTAGCTTTGTCGTATTACATTCCTAAATTCATAGAAACCAATACTGATAATGAACATCTAAGAGAGAAATTACAATCGTCGCAGAATTACATTTATACTGCAATTGTATTGGTAATAGTTGCTGCTATTAGTGTGACTTACCTAGCAACGAAAGGAAGTCCGTGGGAAGCACATTTAATGGAGTGGTTAAATATTGTTATTCGATTAATGCATATAACCTTCGGTATTGCATGGATTGGAGCTTCATTTTATTTTGTATTCCTTGAAAATGCGCTTAATAGGACTGAAAATGTAAGAGATGAATTGGCAGGTAATTTATGGGCGGTACACGGTGGTGGATTTTATTATTTAGAGAAATTTAAAGTCGCACCAAAAACGATACCCAAGCATTTACATTGGTTTAAATATGAGGCCTATTTTACATGGCTTTCAGGGTTTTGCCTGCTATTCGTAGTTTATTATTTTAATGCTTCAGCATTTCTGATTGACAAAAATATACTTGATATAACCGCATATCAAGGTATTTTAATAGGAGTTGGCTCATTCGTTGTAGCTTGGATTCTTTACGATTTAATGTGTAAATCGGCAATAATTAAACGGCCAGTTTTATTTTCACTGCTTGGATTTAGTATTTTAGTTGCATTTGCCTATTTCTATGCACATGTATTTAGTAGTCGCGCTGCTTATATCCACTTCGGAGCTATGATTGGTGGATTAATGGTTGCGAACGTATTCTTCGTTATTATTCCTGCTCAAAAGGCAATGGTAAAGGCGGCTAAAGAAGGCTTACCCTTGAATCCTCAATTAGGTAAAAATGCCTTAGCAAGGTCAATTCATAATAATTATTTTACGCTTCCCGTCTTATTTGTCATGGTGAGTAATCACTTTCCTTCGACATTCGGGTATGAACGCCCTTGGCTTATTTTAATGATTATTTCTCTTGGAGCAGCTGGAGTTAAGCATTATTTGAATTTAAGAGAGAAGCGCCAAAAAAGTGTTTGGGTAATGCCTATATCGGCAGGAATTCTATTAGCAGCTAGTTTTATATCGGCACCAGCTAAAAACCCAGAAGCTTGCAATTCGGAAGTAAGCTTTGCTGAAGTAAATTCCATCATTCAAGAACGTTGTGTTAGCTGTCACTCATCTAAACCAACTGATGACACATATAAAGTTGCTCCGAATGGAGTGATGTATGACACACCAGAATCAATTGTTTCGAAAAAGGATTTGATTATGCAACGTGTTGTTGTTACTAAGACAATGCCTCAAAATAACAAAACAAATATTACAGAAGCCGAAAGAGATTTAATTCGTTGTTGGATTAACCAAGGTGCTTCTATTAACTAATTGGTATGATGAATTTTTCTGATTTCAATCAAGATTTGAATGCAACAAAAGATGCGCTTTTTGCATGTTGCGGCTCCCAAAATTGGGTAAACAAGGTTATGAGTTCTGGATTAATTAATTCAGAAAAAGAACTTGTAGAATGCTGCACGGATGTATGGTATAATCAATGCGACAAAAATGATTATCTAGAATCTTTTACTCATCATCCTGAAATTGGAGATTTCGAAAGTTTAAAAGAAAAGTTTGCAGGCAAAGAGCAAGCGGGAATTAGCGTTGCTACTGAGAATACGATAAATCAATTAGCTCAAGCTAATAAAGATTATAAAGCAAAGTTTGGATTCATTTTCATTGTTTGTGCTACCGGAAAATCAGCTGACGAAATGCTGCAATTATTAATAAACCGATTGGAAAATAGTTTGGATGAAGAAATTGCTATCGCAATGGGTGAGCAAATGAAAATTTCAATTATCCGTTTGCAAAAACTATTTCCAGAAAGTGATTGGTCATTTTTAAAAGTAAGTCAACTAACAAGCCATATCTTAGATACAACTATTGGTAAACCTGCAAAAGACATCCGCATTCAACTTCAGCATTTCATAAATAATCAGTGGTTTACACTAACTGAAGGTATCACAAATAGCGATGGAAGAATAGCTGACTTATTGGCTCCCAACAGAATTTTACCACCATCAACTTATAAACTAATCTTTGATACCAAAAGCTATTTTAATTCTCAAAACATTAAAGGGTTTTACCCACAAGTAGATATTCATTTTACGATTTCCGATTCAAGTCATTATCACGTTCCTTTATTGATTAATCCTTATGGGTATTCCACATATAGAGGCAGTTAATCTAATTTTCAAGGAGAGAAAAATCAAACAATAAATTAACCATGAGCACTAGCATTCCAAGCAATAAAAAAGATCAAATTTTTAATTCTTTACATACTGCAAACACTGAATTTCAAAAAATATATCCGGGCGACAGAAGTGATCGTCAACCAGTACATACTTTGTATGGAGGAGCAAATTTATTTAAATCGAATTCAGCAATATTATTAGGGCAACGTTCACTTGATTTATTCGAAACCTACGCCCCGAATTCGAAAGTGTTTGGTGATGTTTTCTGTATGGATCATGCTTCCGGTTTTAGCGAACGTGTTTATCAAAAGGTAATCACAAAGTTAAAATCAGAAGCAATTGAAGATTTTCGTATCGATTTCGAAGATGGTTTTGGTAATCGTAGTAATGAAGAGGAAGATGAAACAGCTAGAGTTTCTGCATTAGAAGTAGCACAAGGAATGCAAGAAAATACCCTTTCTCCTTTTATTGGAATTCGAATAAAGCCTTTCACTGAAGAAATGAAGGAAAGAGGATTACGGACTTTGGATATTTTTGTTAGCACATTGGTTAAAGCCACAGGCGGAAAGCTACCTGCAAATTTTGTAGTGATGCTACCGAAAGTTACTATTCCTGAGCAACCGAAAGCCTTAGCAGATTTCTTTGATATTCTTGAGGAAGAATTAGGAATGCAAAAAGGAATGTTGAAGATGGAAATGATGGTTGAAACAACTCAAGCCATTATGGATACTCATGGTACGAATCCTTTATATCGCTTTATTCAAGCAAGTAATGAAAGATGCATTGCCATGCACTTTGGAACTTACGACTATACGGCAAGCTGCAGTATTACTGCCAAATACCAAGAAATGGATCACCCAGTTTGCGATTTCGCACATCACATGACAAAAGTAGCTCTTGCTCATACTGGCATTTGGCTTTCTGATGGAGCAACGAATACAATGCCTATTGGACCGAATCGAGGTGATGATTTAAGTGCTGAACAAAAGCAAGAAAACATGGATGTGGTTCATCGAGCTTGGAAAAAAGGCTACGATCATATTCGTCATTCTTTATGGAATGGGTTTTACCAAGGATGGGATTTAAATCCAGCACAATTCCCGATGCGTTATGCTGCAGTCTATGCATTCTTTTTGGAAAGTTACGACGATGCAGTTGAGCGATTAAAAACTTTCGTAGAAAAAGCTGCTAGAGCGACATTAATCGGAGATGTTTTTGATGATGCTGCTACTGGTCAAGGTTTACTTAATTACTTTTTAAGAGCGCTTAACAGCGGAGCTATTACTGAAGAAGAAGTATTGGTAACTGGCTTAACTTTAGAAGAAATCCGCGGACGCTCTTTCAAGAAAATATTGGAAAATAGGGCTAATTAAATGTCGAATATTTGGACATCTATTCATTCTCACTTATCGCAAGATATTGCAGTGATGTTATTGATTGTCTTTGACAGTCAGGGAAGCTCACCCGGCCGTCAAGGTTTTATGATGGCAGTAGCTGAAAACGGCAAATTTGAAGGATCTATTGGCGGTGGAATAATGGAAATTAAACTTGTAGAAAAGGCCAAATCCCTTTTGAAAAAAGGAATTAATAAACCTGAACTTATTTTCCAATACCATGATAAGGAGCATGCAGTAAATCAGTCAGGAATGATTTGTTCTGGGCATCAAGTAAATGCATTTGTCCCGCTAAATTCAAATCACATAGAGCTAACGAATGAGATAGCATTAAATAAGATTAAAAGTTTTACGATAAATCCTGAAGGCATTTCGAAAGCTGTAGACAAAGAATATGGATTTAGGTTTGAGAATGAGCAAGAATGGACTTTCACTCAAACAATCGAGTCTAAATCTGTAATTCATATCATTGGAGGCGGTCACGTAGGCCTAGCACTTTCTGAAGCGATGCATTTTCTAGGGTTTTATGTAATCATTTATGATGACCGAGAAAATCTCCAAACCATTGAGAAAAACAAATTTGCTGATAAAATAAATATCCTTCCTACTTATGATTTAATTGGAGATTATTTGAAGCACTCGGAGGATGAATATGTAGCAATTATGACGGTAGGTTACCGATCAGATAAACAAGTAGTAAAAAAGTTGCTTGATCATCAATATAAATACTTAGGCTTACTTGGTAGTAAAGCAAAAATCAAAGCCTTTTTAGATGAATTAGAAAGTGAAGGCATTGCTAAAGAGAAAATTGATAAGTTAAATACGCCAATAGGCATAAATATAAATAGTAAAACGCCACAAGAGATTGCAATAAGTATTGCCGCAGAAATAATTCTCGAAAAGAATAAATCATTCCCTTCGGCAAGAGGTGCTGGTTCATATTAGTGAATTAAATGAATAGAACTTTTATTCTCACGAAACAATTATTATCTGCTCAAGAAAGAATCCTCATTTAAGAAAAGCTATTATTCAACTAATTTTTCCCACAAATGAAGCTCCTCTTCAACGCCTGAGGAGGTAGTATTTTCTGCAATAGAAGGGCATTGATAAGTTACCAGTTTTTGGTACATTGGAATCAAATTGCAATAAAGATGAGCAAAAATACTTCAGTGTCACTAGGCACTTACTTTGACCAATTCGTTCAAAGTCGAATAAATGAAGGTCGATTTAAAAACGTTAGCGAAGTTATACGGGCAGGATTAAGACTTTTGGAAGAAGAAGAAAGTAAAGCTTTAGTATTAAGAAATGCTATTCAAGAAGGTGTTGACAGTGGTATTGCTAAGGACTTTAATCCGCTAGAGCATCTTAAATCTCTAAAAGCAAAGAAGCAGTCTATTGCCTAAATTTAAACTAAGCAATAAAGCTGTAGAGGATTTATCAAAAATTTGGGATTATACATTTGACAGGTGGTCAGAGAAACAAGCCAATAATTATTATAATTCTCTTATCGTCTCTTGTCAAGTAATTGCAAATAATCCTGACTTAGGCAAAAGTTATAAGGAAATAGCTCAATGTTTAATTAAGCAAAAATGCATAATTCGAAATAGTCAAAATAAATGGTTTAAGCTCCGTGTAAAAAAACCTCAGCCGGAAGGCTAAAATAATTCTTTAGCTTTTGAGCCATTTTCAATGTAATCTCACGTTTGCCAGAAAGTATCGCTGAAACATGACCTTTGCTTCCTATAATTGGCTCTAAATCTTTTGCTTTTATTCCCTTCTCTTTCATTTTATATTTAATTACTTCGATAGCGTCTAGCTCTGGTAATTTGTAATGTTTATCATCAAAGTCTTTAATTAAAACCTGTAACAATTCCAATTCGTCGCTTTCGGGAGAATTAGAATCCACATGAAATATCTCCATCATTCTAATGGAAGCTCTATAATACTCATCTTCTGTCTTTATTACTTTCCAACTCATGATAATTAAATTTTAGCGGTTAAAATACTGGTGTCGAATGAGATATTTGAAACGTTAATTTTATCATACTCTTTATGTGTGCCAAACCAAATAACATATGATGCCGATTGAACAAAATTTACTGACACTACTAGGCGAAAATCATTCCCTTTAATATTAAAAACAACTCTATTATTATTTACAATACTAGCATTTCCATATACTCTCTTTAATTGATTAAAATTTAAAAACTCTTGCCTTGAGAACTCGGTATACCAAATCATTAATTGTGTTTCTGCTTTAGGATACTTCTTAATGTAGTAAAGTATAGTTTTCTTAACTAGCACCTTCATTCTTCAAATTTACATAAATGTTTTCATTTTGCAAACTTTTAATATGTATTGAAGAACAATATTTACGTAAAACGTGGACTTGGATTCTTAGGCTAATTAGGCAGAGTTGGCTTAAAGCAGGAGATTACCATTATGGAGTTGAGTAAGGGTTGATCTACATTTATGAAGTTTTAAAACTTCAAATACTTATTCCCACAAGTGACGCTACGTTTAACAATGCGGGAGCGAATGCTTCAATTACTTATTCCAACAAGTGACGCTTCGTTTAACAATGCGGTAGCGGAGGTATCCTACTTTCTGTTTGAATTTAACTCTTCATTATACCACTTTTTGTCAAAAAACCAAGCATTTGTGCTATCAGGCTTCTTGGTAGTTTGATAAAAACGATATTCAGCTGGAGGAATAAAATGCCGCTTTCCCTTTGATATATATTCTGAATATTTAGAAGGGTCATTAAAGCACCAATCACATAAATGCTCAAATATATAAATTGTAGAATCATTGCGAATTACACCCTTGAGTTCATATACGTCTCTTAAAACCGTTGAATCATAAAAGTATGTAAATGATTGAATAAAGATGCTATCGCCTTTAATTTGATAATGACCCCAACTATCACTACTTGAAGAGCTTAATCCTGTATAAGAAATTTCAAGTCCTTTATAATATTCATCTATTAATGAATCCGGATTGGCCCAAAAATCAACACTCAGTTTAAACGT
>JBBEBC010000094.1:0-22328 GCA_040882555.1 Bacteroidia bacterium | reverse complement strand
CCCCGAGAAATCGATGCAGTGGTTCTTTCTCATGCTCATATTGATCATTCTGGGTTAATCCCAGCTTTAGTTGCCCAAGGTTTTAAAGGTCCAATTTTCTGCACCCCGGCCACGAAAGACTTGTGCGATATCATGCTCCAGGACTCAGCTCATATTCAAGAAAGTGATGTTAGATATATCAACAAGCGTAGAATTGCTCGCGGAAAAGCACCGATTAAACCGCTTTATTCTTCAGAGGATGTCGCTTATTCTTTGCGATTGTTCAAAGAGTTTGATTACAACACTGAATTTGAGGCACTTAAGGATCTAACATGCGTATTCACTGATGCAGGTCATATTATCGGTTCTGCCATCGTAAATCTTAAAATTACCGAAAATGATAAGACTGTTGCGCTTGCTTTTACGGGTGATATAGGTCGGCAGAATCCTAGGATAATTCGCAGACCTCAAGCATTTCCGCAATGCGACGTTCTTATTACCGAGTCGACTTACGGCGATAAACTGCACGACGAAGAAACACAAAGTATTGATGAGCTTTTGCGTATTGTAGTAGAAACCTGCGTCATGAAGAAAGGGAAACTAATCATCCCCGCTTTCAGCGTGGGAAGGACTCAGGAGATTGTTTATGCTCTTGATAGACTTTCAACTGAGGGCAGACTTCCAGCTATTCCAGTTTTTGTGGATAGCCCTTTATCTACAAATGCCACGGATATAATGAGGAATCATCCTGAGTGTTTTAATGATTCGGTTTTAGATTATATGAGAAACGACCCTGACCCTTTCGGCTTCAGTAAATTAAGATATATCAGAGATGTTTCTGAAAGTAAAGAGCTTAATCACTCCAAACAACCTTGTATAATTATCTCAGCTTCAGGCATGGCTGAGGCTGGAAGAATTAAACACCATATTGCAAATAATATCAGCAAAACCTCGACAACTATTCTCATTGTTGGACATTGTGAACAAGGCTCACTTGGGCACCGTTTAGCTATGAAAGAAGAAAAAGTGAGAATTTTTGGTGAAGAGTATTATCTAAAAGCTCAAGTAGAAGTGATGGGCTCATTCAGTGCCCACGGCGATTATCTTGAAATGCTAACAGCACTTGCTTGTCAGGATGTTTCAAAAATAAAGTCGACTTTTCTTGTTCATGGTGATTATGATACACAACTCATCTGGGCAGAACGATTGAAAGAAAATGGTTATAAAAACATCATCATTCCTGCCAAAGGCAGCGAATACCCATTACCATGAAGCATTTATTTAAAGAAATAAGCTTGTTACTTGTTCGGGACATTAAACTTGAATTGAAGCAGAAATATGCCTTAAATGGGCTGTTTCTCTATGTTTTCTCGACTGTTTATGTTTGTTACTTGTCATTCAAATCGCTCGTTGATGTTCCAACGTGGAATGCCTTGCTATGGATTATCCTGCTTTTTACTGCAGTAAACGCTACTTCCAAAAGTTTTTCTACAGAGAGCAAAGGCAGGCTGTTATACTATTACACCCTTGCCGGAGCACCTGCCGTAATTCTGTCTAAAATGATTTACAATGCAGCTCTGATGTTTCTTATTTCCATTTCTGGATATTTGATTTACAGCTTATTAATTGGCGACTTAGTTCAAGATAAACCTTGGTTTATGCTTGCACTTCTTTTAGGAAGTACGGGCTTTTCATCAGTCCTCACCCTTGTTGCGGGCATTGCATCTAAAGCAAATAATAGCGGAACCCTCATGGCAATTCTTAGCTTCCCGGTGCTGATTCCTATGCTCATTGTGTTGATTAGATTTTCTAAAAATGCAGTCGACGGCTTAGATCATTCTGTTCAAATGCCTTATCTATTTGCCTTGATCAGCATAAATATAATTGTAGTTGCTCTAGCAAGATTGCTTTATCCATTCTTATGGAGGAGCTAATAAAATGTAAGTTATAAACTAAACAAGCAGAATTCTCTGTTTAGAATTTCGTTAATATTCTGTGAGATAAGGAGTAAAACATCGCTTATCCTGCAATATTTTAACAAGACAAAACTGCAAAATGAAATTACTTCTAAGTACAATTCTGCTTTCAGCGTCAATTCTTTTACAGGCGCAGAATTACAAGTTCCCAAAGCATTTGAAAAAAGAAGATTATGTTTCTGGAAAGATTCTCGTCAAGTTCAAAACGCAGTATAGCGCTATTGCTTCAGAAGCCTTTACAAACCCCTCCTATTTAGCAAACCTTGCAACTGAGCTAAACCTGAGTGATGTAAGAAAAAATTTCCCAGGGGCAAAAACCCCTCTTAAATCTCATAACGAAAAAGGTCAAAAGCTGAGTGATCTGAGCCTTTATTACGAAATAAGCTTTCCTCCTACTCAAAACATGATGGAGCTAGCTATTAGGCTAGACAAAACTGGGTACTTTGAGGTTATTCAGCCACGATTCGTGAATAAACCGATGGCAGAACCTGATGATCCACAGATTGGTCAACAGTATCATCACGCAATTATTAAAACCTTTGAAGCTTGGGATGTGGAAGAAGGTGATACAACTGTTCTTATTGGAATAACCGATGCAGGAATTCAGTTCGACCACCAAGATCTAGGCAATTGGCAATATAACTACGCTGATCCTGAAAATGGAATCGACGACGATAATAATGGCTATATAGACGACATCGCTGGTTGGAATACTGCATCAAATATGAATGATCCAACTGCTACACTTTCTCCCCACGGCATGTTCACCACGGGTTTAAGCAGCGCCACAGTGAACAATGGAATTGGTATAGCAGGTAATGGATATAAATGTCGCTTTGTGCCTATTAGAATTGATGATGCAAACGGTTTCTCCTATGGCTACGAAGGAATAGTTTATGCTGCCGATAGAGGTTGTCAGATTATTAATGCAAGCTGGGGTAACACCTTTTTTAACCCTATGGCTCTTGATGTAGTGAATTATGCTACTATAAATCAGGGAGCTCTTATAATTGCAGCTTCGGGAAACTCTGGTCTTAATGAAATCTATTACCCCGCCTCCTACCCTGGTGTAATGAGTGTGGGTGCAACTGGTCCTACCGACCTAATTTGGCCCGAATCCACTTTCGGACCTTATTTAGATATTGTAGCACCGGGCGAATTATTACGATCAACTTGGCCATTTAATGGGTACGACATCAGCTCTGGAACGTCCTTTTCTGCTCCTTTAGTTGCAGGTGCGGCAGCATTAGTTAAAAGTCATTTTCCTTCTTATACAGCTCAGCAAATTGCTGAAAGACTGAGAGTTACCGCCGATACAAGTTTATTTTCCTTAGCAGGAAATGATACCGTTCGTGAGTTCATGGGCGCAGGAAGATTAAATATGCTCAGAGCCTTAACAGATCCTGAAATTCCTTCTATACGTATTCAAAATGAAGCATTTACTGATTTTAATGATGATGTTTTTGTGCCTGGTGATACCATCCGCCTAAATGGCGAATTATTTAATTACTTGGCCGATGCAACTAACATGCAGGTTACGTTAAGCTGCGAATCGTCTTTTATTGAAATTACCGGAAATAGCCTTTCAGCAGGTGCGCTTCTGGGTTCAAGTGCTTTCACTATTACTGATAACACGTTATCTTTTAAAATCCTTGATGGAGCCCCTAATAATACAAATGTACTATTGAGATTAGATTACAATGATGCCGGATACCATGGCTTTGAATATCTCATGCTCAAAATAAATCTAGATTACCTCACAATTTCATCTGGCGGATTGCAAACCACAGTTACTTCAAGAGGAAACATAGGTTATAACGCTGATTATGCTGAGGAAGGCTTGGGAATTAGGTATAACGATAGTGAATCTTTGATTTATTCTTCCAGCTTTATGCTTGGGACTTCTGCTAATTTTACAGCCGACAATGCTTATGCAGCCGTAATTCCAGGATACGACAATGATTTTGTAAAATCTGCAGGAGCGCAATACGTTAATGGTCAATCGGAAGTAAACTCAGGGTTTTATACGGATAGCGCATCTGTTTCGAGGCTACAAATTAATCAAAGGGTTATTGCTGCTCCGCAGGATGAAACCTCGAGTTATATTCGATATGTCTTCGATATTACTAATAATGGAGCACAAGCAATTGAAGGCTTGCATGCAGGAATTTTTACAGATTGGGAATTACCAGAAGTTGAAAATAATGATGCCGTTTTTGATGAAGAAAATAAAATCAATTACGCCTTTTCGGCGGAAGGAATTTATACTGGATGGATTTTATTGAGTAATCAGAATGCTCATGCCTATAATTTCAATAATGACGGAAGTTCGGGTAGTATTCAGCTTTACGATGGTTTCAGTGATTCAGAAAAGTTCAATGCTCTTTCAGGAGTGGTAAGCAGAAACAATGCAAGTGGAGAAATTTCTTCATTGCTTGGAACCGATTCCATTGCCATTGGAGCTGGCGAAATAGTTTCAATAAGATTTGCATTGCTTGCTGGAAATAGTCCTGAAGAATTAATTGAGGCTGCCAATAAAGCATTTTTAGAAGATCAGATAGAACAACTTGCTCTAGTTTATGTAACAAGCAACGAAAGCTGCAATCAAAATGATGGATTTATTCAGCTATTCACAGAGCCTTTAGACAGTGTAACGATGAGACTTATTAGTCCTCAAATGGATACTCTAATTGTAACAGATGATATTTTTGAATTTGAGTATAACAATTTAGCAGATGGAACATACACACTTGAATTTCAATTTGGAAGTGCTGGATTTTATTCCGTTCCATTCACAATTGAGCCTTCCCCTGAACTTAATTATACTGTAAGTGCTTCGCAAACAATCGTTGTTTTACCTATTGCTCAGGTTGATTTTACAGCCAACACAAGCGAGGATCTTTCATTTTTCTGGGATTTCGCGGATGGTAATTCTAGTGAAGAGCAAAATCCTGTTCATCAATTCACTCAAGAAGGAACCTTTATTGTGTCATGCATCGCTTCTAACGGAGAGTGCAGCGATACTTCTTATATCGAAATTTTGGTTGGAAGCACCGTTGGAATAGTTAATTATTTTCAATCGTCTGAATCTCATTTAATGCCTAATCCTGCAAATAACCTAGTTCAAATTAGCACAAGATTGCAAGATGAAATAACGGGAGTGCAAGTTTACGATATGTCAGGTAAACTAGTCATAGATACTAACTTTTCAGGCAATTCAGGTTTTTTGGAAACTCGTCATTTAAGTGAAGGACTTTACATGGTATTTATTCAGACTTCGAAAGGGATGATAAGTGACAAACTACTCATAAGGCATTAATTCAAACTTGATGATTCCTGAAAACGGATATCATCCCAAAACTAAAAATCCACCTTTCTTGATACAAGAAAGGTGGATTTTTTTTTTACTAGTTATTTAATGAATTGATAGGATTTGTTTTTCCTTAACCCAATTAGAATCTTCAGAATGAGATGGAAGGATAGATGATTCTATACCAGCGGCAGCTGAATTCTAAAAATTGCACCCTCTCCTTGTTTAGATTCAAGCTCAATGTTACCATTTAGTTTAAGCACTGAGTTTTTCACGTTCGACAAGCCAAGACCGTTACTATCAGCGCGCTTTTGAACTGTGTAATACGTATCGAAGATCTTTGAGTGATGTTCGGCAGAAATACCAATTCCATTATCTTTTATTTCAATTTCCAAAAGCAGAGGATATTGAGTTGTATTAACCTCAACATACATATCCTCTTTCTCTGAATCTCTATACTTAACCGCATTAGAAATCAAATTGGTGAATATGCTTCTTAAGAGAGCAACATCACTTTGAATAACCAAATCATCAGGAATAGCATTTACCATTCTGATATCATCCGCCCCTGGCGCAAATCGTAGCTCATCGAATATTTCCGCAATAAGCGATTTTAACGTAACATCAGTGCGAACTAGGTTACCTCTATTTTTAAGAGAAGCGATGATATCATTGGTAAAGGTCTCGAGCTTTTCAAGGCTCTTTTCCATCATAATGAGGTATTGACCAAACTCTTCAGGGTTTTTCACCTCCTTAGCAAGAGTAATTAAACCACTCACAGAGTTCATTGGGGCTTTAAGGTCGTGAGAAAGAATTTTCACCAACTTATCAAGCTCTTTGTTGTTCTTTTCAATTTCATCAAACTGGCCTCTGAAAGTCTCATCAGCATGTTTACGCTCTGTAATATTGAGCAAGCTTGCGCAAACTCCCAGAACTGCTCCATTTTCTTCTGAAACCGGACTCATATTTATACTAAACCAGTAAACCACAGTTGGAGAAAAGCGATATGCCATTTCCCATTGAACAACATTACCAGAAAGCGATTCAAGGAATTTTTCTGTAAATAGTTCAAGGTTGTCAGGAAGCAAAAACTGGCTCAAAGGTTTGTTTTCAGCAAGTTCTTCACCCAAAAGCTGAATATGATGTTTGACAGCATTCGAATTAAATGCCTTCAAACGCATATCCTTGTCAATGAGCAAAATACTTTGATTCACATTATTAAAAATGGAATTCAGCATTGCTACAGTTTCCTTCTGCTTCTCACTAAAATGCTTGCTTTCAGTAATATCCTTGCAAACGCGAATTACTCCAATTACCTCATTATTTTCTCCATGCAGTAAAGAACCTTTCACATTGGTCCAAACTATTTCATCTTTACTTGAAATTAGTCGTGTGTCCCATTGTTCAAGTTCACCAGTTAGCACCGACTTTTGTTCAGATCTAACTTTTGATTTATCAATTGCAGAATATAAAATTTCAAAATTCTTACCAACTATTTCAGATCGTAAATATCCAAATGTAATTTCTGCTCCTTCGTTCCAGTAGGTAATGTTACCATTCAAATCAGTAACAAAAATGGTATCTCTAACATTTTTAAGCACTCCGGCTTGAAATAATGCTTCTTCTTGAACTCTTCGTTTTTCAGTAATATCATCGGCTAATACGAGCATTCTAACTGTTCCTTCAAGAACAATTTGCTGAGCGCGACATTCAACTATTCTTACCTTTCCATTCTTACATACATGCTTAAAAACAGAGCTCTTTCCTGAAATACCGTGGCTTTGTTTAATTGCATTCATTATTGAGGCAAGTTCTTGCGCTGGATGCAAATCGAAAACCTTCATCTTGAGAAACTCTTCTTCGCTGTACCCAAAATGTTCTATGGCAGAATTATTCACTTTAATGATAGAAAAATCTTCCATATTCCTGATGTACATAGGAATTGGATTGTTTTCGAATAGCAATTTGTAGGAAGCCTGACTTTGTCTCAATAATTCAAGAGAACCTTTTCTTTCTATGCTATACAGGATAGACTTAGAAAGCAGATTTTCTTCAAACTCTCCTTTAACAAGATAATCTTGAGCTCCACTTTTTACCGCGTCATGTGCAAATCTGGTATCATTTAATCCAGATAAAATCAATATTGGAATAGATGAATTGATATTGCTTATTCTGGTAAATGAATCAATACCATAAGAATCTGGCAATGATAAATCAAGAAGAATAACGTCAGGTTGATCTTTTTGAATGTGATCTATTGCTTCCTGTAAGGATAAAACGTGGGTCACATCCTTTCTGAAATCTCGGATAACATTAAGCATCTCCTGAATTATCAGGAAATCGCCTACGTTGTCTTCAATGACAAGGATATTTAACCTTTGCGGCTCCATGAGTTATCTCAACGATTATTCCTCATGCCAATGCCAACAAAGAGAACGCCTTCATGAAGATGTTCAACTTGGTTAAATTCTGGAATACGGTTAGGGTAAAATCTATTCATATATTAATTGAAGAATACGTATCTGTATACTCATTTGTTTCAGTCCTTATAATAGCACCTTTCTAACGAATTAAAAAGTTGGAAAAATAAATTTATCCAATTTCAATCAATTAGCATGGTTTGAACTATATTACCTTAATTTTAAATACCAAGTAAACAGGAATGGTAAAAGCAGCCACTCACCTGTACGAACAGCTTTTCAATAAAAGTATTAGTCCTCGTTGCATCACCAACGTAGTTGGAGAGTTTATGTTTTGTAATATCTCATTTAAAAAGATATTCGATTTAGAATTAGAGGGCGACCGTCTTAATTTGCTCAATATCAATGATTTATTCAAGGACGATCAGAGCTTTATAAATTCTGATTTCGATAAAGAGTTTGAAAAATTCAAAGAAGGCCTAGGGTTTACAACTGGAAAATTGATTTATATAAATGCGCTAGGAAGAAAGTTCAACTTTGATTTTCACAGAGAAATTATTAAAATAGAGAATGAAGAATTTGTGAGTTATGAATTTCATGATGTTACAGATAAGGTAGTTATTTCAAAATCACTAAAAAGCGTAAATGAAAGTGTTCAACTTACAGCTGATATAAATTTATTGGGGGTTTGGGAATATTCATTTGATCAGAAAGATATTTCCCTTAATGATAGGATGTTCTCTATTTATGGATTTGATGAATCAGAGTATACGGGCGATCCCAATTATTTTAGGCAGTTTTTTCCTGAATCAGAAATGAAAATTTTTCTAGATGCCGTAAATGGCTCTTTAATTCATAAAGAAAAGTTTTCAATTGAAGTAAAAGCTAATAATCCTAAAACAGGAGAACGAATTCTTCAGATTAATGGCAAATGTCTTTTCAATTCTCAAAACCAGCCATGGAAGCTTGTTGGTACCACAGCAGATGTGACGGAGTTTTACAAAAAACAAAAGACTATTTTAACTGATAGAGCACGCTTGCGTTCCTTGGTCGATTCTCAATCTAATTACATAGTTCGAATTAATCAAAACGGAGAAATTACTTTTTGCAATCAGAGTTTCAGAGGTGTGTTTGGGATAAATTTAGTTTGTTCTGGGGAAGAAAAACTTTCTGATTTTTTACGAAAAGAGGATGCAGAACCTTTGGAGCTTTGTATTAAGTCTTGTCTCAGGAATCGCGGAAAATCAATTCATTTGTTAACCGGCTCACAATTAAATGGTTATTCAGTTATTGCTATTGATTGGGAGTTCACCGCTATCGTAGGAAATAGTGATGAAACAACAGAGATTCAAGCAGTAGGAAAGGATATAAGTGAGAAAAATCAGTTGCGAACCAAAGTAGAAGAAGCATTAAGCAATCTGACTTCCTTAATAAATAACTTTCATAATGTGAGTATCTGGTCGATAGATACTGAAATGAAACTCACTGCTTCAAACAATCATTTCCAAAACGAATTTTTATCGTTTCATGGTAATGAGATTTATCCTGGAGATTATATCATAGATAAGCTTAGGCCTGAATTGAAAGATCTATGGATTCAGTTAAATAATGACATTTTCGAGAATGGTTCAAGGGAAATGAGTTATGAACTTGATGAAAGATTTTTTGAAGTTTCATTTTCACCCATTATCGTAAATAATGAAGTTAAAGGTTTAACTGCCTATGGCAGGGATGTTACCGAAAGCAGGCTTGCTGCTAATGCTTTAAAACTAAGTGAAGAGCGACTACAATTTGCAATTGAGGGAAATGAATATGCCGTTTGGGATTTATCCACCAAATCGAATGAAATCAAATTCTCTGATTCGTTCTACCATATTCTTGGTTGGGATAAAGAGAAGTTCAATGATTCATTAGAGCTTTGGTCTGAACTTGTGCACCCTGAAGACCTTGCTAGAACCGGAATTACCTTTGAAAAAATGACAAAAGGTGAAATTGAAGAATTCAGCAGTGAATTCAGAATTATGGACAGTCAAGAAAACTATCGTTGGTTCTTGAATAGAGGTAAAATATTTGAGAAGGACACGAATGGCAAGGCTTCTAGAATTTTGGGAATTTTAAGTGACATATCAGATCGCAAAAATTCAGAAAGTGTAATAAAACAAAATATTGAGAAGCTTGAGAAATTTGCTCATTTAACATCTCATAACCTAAGAAAACCTTTAGCCAATATTATTGGAATAGCGAGCCTTTTAAAAGAGGATGCCTTAGCCATTGATAAAGACATTAAACTGATTTCTGAAATAAAAAAGTCAGCTCATTCGCTTGATGCAGTTGTGAAGGAGATGACTGAAGCAATTTCTTTTGGAAGCATCATGAGGACTGCTTCTGCTCAAACTTCATTAAAACTAGTCTGGTTTATTGATGATGACATTGTAAATAATATGTTAAGTGAAAAATTGGTTGAAAGGGTTCTTCCAGAAACTATTGTTAAAACATTTACTAATGCTGAAGAGGCGCTTGACATACTCATAAACCAGAACTTCAAGCCAGATTCTATCTTCCTTGATATCAATATGCCTCGTATGAACGGGTGGGAATTTCTTGACTCGTTGACTGTCCACCAGATTAATATTTCAGTTTATATGCTTACCTCATCAATAGACCCGCGCGACCAAGAAAAGGCTGTAAAATTTAAACTTGTTAAAGACTTCATCTCAAAACCTCTTCGTGAAGAAAGGCTGCGCTTGATTATTGAATAGGATCTTTTGTAATAGAAAAGCAGAATTTACTGCCCAAGCCAGGAGTACTTTCCACCCATATTTTCCCATTGTGTTTTTCAACAATTTTCTTGCAAACAGCCAAACCTATGCCTGTTCCTGAATATTCATTCTTGTTGTGGAGCCGCTTAAATGGGAGATAAATCATATCGAAATATTTTGCATCTATACCAATCCCATTATCTTCAACGCAAAATATATAGTGCGTTTCATCTTCCTCAAAGAAAATTCCAATCTCAGGCTTTGGCTTGTTGTTATATTTCAAAGCATTAGAGATTAAATTATCAAACAACTGGCCTATTAATGATTGAATAGCTTTGACTTTGGGGAGGTCCTCAATTTTAATGGAGGCATTTTTATCTCTTATAGCCTGCTGATAAACCATGATTGTTTCATGAAGTATTTGGTTCATATCAACTTCCTGGAAGTCTTCTTCAGTGGTTCCAACCCTTGAATATGTTAACAAGTCTTGAATGAGCCTTTTCATTCGAACAGCACCGTCGATAGCAAATGAAATGTACTGTTCTGACTTTTCATTTTTCTCAACATCTTCGCTGTTCTGAAGTAATTGCATGAAGCTATAAATCATTCTAAGGGGCTCCTGCAGGTCATGCGAAACGATGTAGGCGAATTGCTCAAGTTCTTTATTAAAACCTTGCAATTGTCTTGCTCTTTGCTGAAGAGCATCGTTTAGCTTAATGAGAGTTTCCTCGCTCTCTTTCAGCGGATTGATATCCTGCATTGCGCCAACCATTCTTACCACATCACCTTTCTCATTATAAATAAACACACCCCTATCTAGAATATATTTGTATAATCCATCAGCACATTGGTATCTATACTCATCAACCCAAAGCCTCTCTCTACGTAAAGAAGATGCCCTGATATTTCCTTTAACTCTTTCTCTATCGCCAGGATGAATATATTTTGACCATCCTTCAAGGGAAGTAAAGTCTTCGTAATTAGTATGACCGAATAAACGCTTCAAACCTTCACCCCAAATAATTTCGTCTGTAACAACATCCCATTCATAAATGGCATCACTAATAGCTTCGCTAAAAAGCTGAAAACGATCACTACCTTTTCGAAATTCTTCGTCATACTTCATTCTCAAGGTAATATCCTTGGCAGCGCCATAAATAATCTGCTCGTCAGAATTATAAGTAAGCGACCATTCCAGCAAGAGCAAACCATCCTTGCCTTTTATCAAATTCTCGAATTTAACTAGCTGCAATGTTTTTACTTCATGCAGCTTTTCATGCGTGATAGCTTGGTACTCTCTATCTACAAATTCAAGGAAAGAGTGTTTTTTTAATTCAGCCTGTTCAATTCCAAGTGCGTCGAGAATCTGACGATTTGCTTTGTAAAATCGACCATTAGCATCAAGTACGCATAGAAAATCGGGCACCAACTCAAACAGTTGTTCCGAATCATATGCTGTTCGATGTTTTTCGATATAAACGCCTAACCTTTGGCTAAGCTCACGCATCACAAAAATCAAGTCACCTGAATTTTCTTTATTTTCTTCCGAAGCTAGAAAAGAGAACAGAGCAACTGTTTTATCACCGAGAAATACTGGCATGGAAAAGCCAATAGTTAATCCTGCTCTATTAGCGTATTCCTTTCTAGGAAAATTCTCGTCTAAGTATAAATGAGTTGATTTATGCAGTAGTGGATTCCCTTTCTGAGTTTTCAGTGTATGCTCAAATTCATCAGAAACCTCAACAGATAAGGATACTTCTTTAAACTCTTTGAATTGCTCACCTTCTGGATATTTCCATGAGAACAGCTTCATCCTGCGATTTATATGATCAGGAAGCCAGACTTCGCCGCATTCCCAACCAAACTTCTGAGTAAGGTTTTCTAAGGTTTTCTGAAGGATGGTTTTAAGATCATCTTCTGAAAGAAAAAACTCAATAATATTCTTAATTATAAGCTCGTATCGTTGCTTAAGCTGAATCATTGTAGCTTCTCTGCCAACAAAATAAACTGCATTCACCTCACTATTTAAAATAAGCGGTGTTAGAGTAAATGAATACCATAATTGCCTTGCACTTCTTCCAGAAATAGAGGCTAAAAGCGATTGTTGTATTCCCTGAATGGCGTCACGAAAAGCTGTTTCTGTTTCTGCTTTTTCTGCTGTATGTAGCGAATTCAAAACCTGTTTTTCGACCCAAAAAGACTCGTCTGAACCCGTATTTCTGTAAAATGCTTCATTTGCATAAAACATCTGACCGTAGACATCAAGGCTGAAAACTATTTCATCACTATCATCAAACAGTCTGGCGAGGTGTTCTCGTTGCTTTTCGAAAGAAAGTTCCTCTTTTTTCTTGTTTGAAAGATCCTGCTCAATCCAAAGCTGATAATTCTTATCCCCCGAAGGGGCTGAGTTCACAATAAAACGCACCCAAACAGATTCTCCAGAAGGAAATTTAACCAAGATTTCGGGACGAATAGACTTCCCTAAAGAGAATGCCTGATAGAATGTTTGAAGCTGTTGGTCTTCCGCATCCGTTTTAAAGATTTTAAATGGGTTCTTCCCAATTAATTCTTCGTTGTCTGAATTAGTGAGTCTGAGAAATGCCGGATTAACATACTCAATGGCTAATTCCTTTGAATTAGCAGTCTCAAATGAGGTAATCATGGCAGCAGCCGGAGAATACTGTATAGAGCTAAGGATAAGCTTTTTGGGAAAAAACTTCAAAGTGTTTTCTAATGAATTATCGCTCATCATCCTTTTTCCCTGATTGATTAATTTGCTCTAATATATAGGTAAACAAAGAAACAAGAATACTTAAAAAGATTGCCCAAGCTAATGAACGAACTTGAAAGCCGTCGAGAATTTCATCAACCATTAATATGATAGCTCCGTTTATTACGAGTAAAAAGAACCCTAAGGTGAAAATGGTTATAGGAAAAGTTAGAAAAACCAATAAAGGCCTGACTAGAGCGTTCAAAATCGAAAGTAGTATGGCAACAACCCATGCCAACCGATAATCATCAATTTCTACACCTGGCAATAGATAGGTTGCCGATAAAATGGCTAGCCCCGTCAAACTTACTTTGATTATCCAATTCTTAAAATTCATGCAGATAAAAGTACAAAACGAATAAGATTGAGGTATAGCTGAACTATATTCGCAAATAATTTAATTTTCTAAAAATCTATCATGAAGATTGTCACTGTTATTGGAGCAAGACCACAAATTATAAAAGCCGCTGCATTAAGCCGCGCTGTAAGATCTTACCCCAAAAAAGTAACAGAGGTTATCGTACATACTGGCCAACACTATGATGTAAACATGTCGGAGGTTTTTATCCAAGAACTTGGCATACCTCAGCCTGATTACAATTTAAATGTTGGCTCAGGAAGTCACGGAAAACAGACAGCTGCCATGATTATCGGCATGGAAGAAATTTTGGAGAAAGAAAAACCAGATTGGCTTGTTGTCTACGGGGATACAAATTCAACCTTGGCAGCGGCTATTGCTGCAGCCAAAATGCAAGTTCCAATTGCACATATTGAGGCGGGACTTCGCTCGTTCAATAAGTCTATGCCTGAGGAAGTGAATAGGATTTTATGCGATCATGTGTCAACATTACTATTCTCCCCTACTCCAACTGGTTATAAAAACTTAATTAAGGAAGGTTTTAAAGAAAACAAAGCTCCATTCAATTCAGATAACCCAGGCATTTATCAATGTGGTGATTTGATGTACGATAACAGTTTATATTTCTCTGAGGTAGCAAAGTCAAAAACGAGCATTTTCGAAAGGGTTGGACTTGATCAGCCATTTGTGCTTGCCACAATTCATCGAAATGCAAATACTGACGATCTGCAAAGAATTAATAGGTTGTTCAGGGTTTTGGGAGAATTGAGTCTTGAACATAATCTTAGAATCATTTTGCCAATACATCCTAGGACTAAAAAGATGATGGAAAATTTGATTTCTCCTGAAGTTCAAGAAATCATAGATAAGAGTCAGCTGGAAATAATTGAGCCTGCCTCTTTTCTTGAGATGATTGTATTAGAGCAAAACGCCGAACTAGTCATTACTGATTCTGGAGGAGTGCAAAAGGAAGCGTACTATTTTCAGAAACCTTGTATCATTCTTCGGCCTGAAACCGAATGGATAGAGTTAGTTGAAAATGGCTGTGCAAAGATTGCTGATGCTGATGCTACGAAAATACGAGAAGCATTTAATTATTATCTTGAGAAAAAAGATGAGCTTGATTTTCCCGAAGTATTCGGGGATGGGAAAGCAGCAGAATTCATCTTAAATGAAATGTATATCCATTCAATACATTAGGATGGGAAAGAAAAACGTATGATTCTGATTTATACTCATCGGTTAACATCAAGGAATAAGTATACTTTCAAGCTTATATTTGAAGATATTCTCGGCTTAGAATTTAAAATTACTACCAATAAAGAAGATCTGCTAGCTTGGAATGGTCCTAAAATAACTTATTGCCGACAAGCTATTAAAGATGAGCTATTCTTTTATTCTACCGAGCTTTTGTTTGAGACGGGAATTGTTGTACAAGAGCCTTCTACAATTCGATGGGGTGGATCGAAGGTGTTTTTTCCAGTTAACAAAACTTCAGCTTTACCTTTCGATCCTTTTGCTGCAGCCTTTCTTTTGGTAAGCAGATATGAAGAGTACTTGCCACATCTAAAGGACAGACATGGCAGATTTACTCCTTCTCAAAGTTTAGCTTTTCAGCATGGTTTTTTACAAAAGCCCGTAGTTAATATATGGGCTTGGGAAATTAAAGCCATGCTTGAAAAGAGGTTTGGTAAAATTGAAGGCAAGGAGAGAAAATACCGTTTTACCCCAACAATAGATATTGATAATGCTTGGGCATACAGGCATAAGGGCTTTATTCGTATTGGCGGCGGACTCTTGTCAGATTTATTCAATTTGAACTTTCAAGAGTTTAAGAATCGCTTTAAGTCCGTGTTCCATTTCCAGAGTGATCCTTACGACACCTACGATTATCAAATAAAATTATTCGAAAGGTACAATCTTCATCCAATTTACTTTATACTTTTAGGAGATTATGCTACATTTGATAAAAATGTTCCACACCAGAACAAACATATGCAATCGCTAATCAAGTTTATGGGGGATGCAGGAGATGTAGGAATTCATCCTTCGTATGCTTCCTCTGAAAATCCATTAAAAATCAGGAAAGAGATTTCTCGCCTTTCACATATTCTTCATCAGGAAATACATTTAAGTCGTCAACATTTTCTTAAAATGAACATCCCTGAAACCTACCAAAGATTATTAGAATACGATATTACAGATGATTATACGATGGGATATGCAGATTTGCCGGGGTTTAGGGCAAGTATCTGCTCCCCTTATTATTTTTATGATCTGGATTTAGAAATCGAAACGCCTTTGCGTATTCACCCTTTTGCAATTATGGATGGAACCTTAAAGGACTATATGAATATAGATCCAGAGAGAGCTATGGAAGTCATTAATCCCCTAATAAATTCAGTAAAAGCAGTAAAGGGTGAGTTTATTTCCGTTTGGCACAATGAATCTTTTGCCGAAAACCTACGTTGGAAAGGCTGGAGAAATATTTATGAAAATCATATAGAAGCAGCACTACCAAGTTGAGTAATAATCTACCCGAAATCAAGCATTTAAAGAATGCTGAGATAAACAAGATCCTATGGGATCAAAATATATCTAAATGTAACAATTCATTGGCTTGGGCTACAAGCTGGTATTTGGATACATTAACCAATAGCAGATGGGAAGCACTTGTATCATCTGATTACGAATGGCTTATGCCTTTGCCAATTAAATCAAAATACGGAATAAAGTATATTGCAACTCCTCCTTTTATTCAGCAATTGGGAATTTTTGGACCAAGTGATGCGAGTGAAGAACTTATCACACATTTCATAAATGAAAGCTTAAAAAGGGTAGCATATTTAGACTTAAAGTTGAACTGGAAGAATATCTTAATTAATGATTTTAGAGATGAAAAAACGCAACGTACAAATCTAATTTTAGATATTTCTGCAGATTATGAAGATATAAAGTCGAATTACAGCGATAATCTAAAAAGGAATATTCAGAAAGCCAATAATTCGTCACTCTCCTTTAGCCACTGTTCCATAAGAAATATAATAAGTCTTTTTCAGAACGACAGAGGCAAGAAACTCAAAGTAGCTAATGCTGCTTGGTATAATTCAATTGATCAGATTTATAATGTAGCTAGCTTTCGTTCTAAGGGCAAGTGTTTGGGAGTTTATGACAAAAGTGGAGAACTGCTCGCCGGTATGTTTATTTTAGAATGGCAAGGGAAAGCAACATTTATTTTTTCCGGAAATTCAGAATCTGGTAAAAAAATAGGCGCTTTACCAGCTTTGATTGATTATTATATTCAAAATGCAGGAGATACTATCAAGGAATTTGATTTTGAAGGCTCTGATGATGAAGGATTAAAACGTTTTTACAAGAGTTTTGGCTCAGTTGAATCGAACTACGTACATTTGATAGTTAATCGCCTTCCTTTTTATTTGCGTTGGCTAAAAGCTTAAGCCTCTATGCCTAGAATACTCAGTAAAGAAAACTCTCTTATAAATGTATTTATTAGCGAATTACGTGATGTTGAAATTCAAAAAGACAGCATGCGGTTCAGAAGAAACCTTGAGCGTCTAGGTGAGATCTTTGCTTACGAAATAAGTAAAGATCTAGAATATGTTGAAAAGGAAATAGTTACTCCTTTAGGCATTTCAAACATGAGTGTGCTAAAAGAGCAGCCTGTAATTGCCACCATCCTCAGAGCTGGTTTACCAGTTCATCAAGGCATATTGAATTTCTTTGATCGTGCGGAGAATTCTTTTGTATCTGCCTATAGAAAGCATCACAAGGATAATTCTTTCGAAATAAAAATCGAATATCTAAGTAGTCCTTCTATAGATGATAAGGTCCTAATTATCTGCGATCCGATGCTTGCAACAGGACAATCTATGTTTTTGGCATATAAAGCAATGTTACAGAGAGGCAAACCCCGCCACATACACGTTATAGGCTTGATTTCAAGTCAAGAAGGTGTCAATTATGTTGAGCGCCATTTCCCAGACAATACAAGCATTTGGCTAGGGGCTGTTGATGATGAGTTAACAGCTAAATCGTACATTGTTCCTGGTTTGGGAGATGCGGGAGATCTTGCTTACGGTAAGAAACTAGGCTAATTTTATAGAACACTCCTAGTCTTATTTCGTTATCTTACATTCAACGTATTCGAATGATTTCCTTTATCAGAGCTTTTTCATTATTTCTGCTCACATCAGTAAAATTTGTTGTTGGGGTGCCAGCGGCCTATGCCACTATGCAGATGACTTTCTGGGAGTTATGGATTTTCTCTTCTGTATCTGGAATATTTGGTGTTGCTTGTTTTGTATTTCTTAGTGATTGGTTGTTTAAGATTTGGGATAATTTTAGGATGAAATACTTCCCTCCTAAAGTAAATCCGAAGCCCAAAAAAGTATTTTCAAAACGTACACGAGGCTACGTTAAGATAGTTAGAAAGTACGGCTTGGCAGGACTTGCTTTGCTGACTCCAACTTTACTATCCATTCCAGTTGGGACTATTCTTGCAAGAAGGTTTTTCCCTAGTCGGGCGAAGGTTTTTCTATACATAAGCGGCTCAGTAATTCTTTGGGCGGTAGGGATTTCAGCAATTTTACATTTCCCCTCTTTATTAAATTTTAGATGAAAGAGAAAATAAAGCATTTGTTTTTTGACTTAGATAGAACCATTTGGGATTATGAAACAAATAGCAGAGAAACTCTCGAAGATCTTTACAAAGAACATCTGAGCGACCGAACAGATAAATCAAGAGAAGAGTTTATTGAAATCTTTAGACACGAGAACGCTCTATTGTGGGACCTCTTCACTTCAAATAAAATTGATAAAGAATTCCTTAGGAAGGAAAGATTTTATAACAGCATACTTAAGGTAGGCGTCGATAACAGAGAGCTTGGGTTAACGATGGAAGACCACTATATTGATCACACACCTTCTAAAAAGCTATTAATTCCTGGTGCGATTGATACATTAACTGAATTAGGTAAACACTTTCATTTACACATTATCACTAATGGTTTTGAAGATGTTCAACATTTTAAACTCAGAAACTGCGGCATTGATCATTTTTTCAAAGAAGTGATTACAAGCGATGGAGCTGGATCGAGGAAGCCAAACCGGGAAATCTTTGATTTCTCATTGGATAAAGCTGGTGCTTCCGCTAATGAAAGTATGATGATTGGTGATGACCCCGAGGTTGACATTGTTGGGGCATTAAATGCCGGCTGGGACCATGCCATATTAGTGAATACACTTTCTCTAAAACATTCAATAGAAGGAATTCACGAAGTTTTTGAATTAAAAGATTTGCTGGGTATTCTTATAAAATAAAAGAGCCCGCTGAAAAATCAGCAGGCTCTTTTATTATTTTCTTTTAGAAGTTAGTTATTTCGCTTGTTCCTTTCCTGTAGGAGCTGAAGCCTTTTCACCGCTTCCTCCTGCACAAGATTTTCCAGAAGCCTGGCTGCAGCAGCTTTTAGCTTTAGTTGCACCTGCATTTCCAGATTCTGCTGAAGCATTTCCTTTAGCTCCTTCATCACAAGATTTAGCAGCGTCTTTCGAGCAGCATGCCTTTTCAGAATTTTTCTTTTTCTTTTTGTCCTTATCCTTATCATCAGATGCTTTAACGATAACAGCAGTTTCTGCCGTGTTAGAGAACGATGCAAAAGATACTGCATAAGCACCACCAGTGAAAGCAGCTAAACAAAGAATTGCAATTAGTTTTTTCATTTTTCGAGAATATTATATTCAAAGGTACTATTAAATAGCTTTCAAAAGCAAATGCAAAAATTATATGGAAGCAATCTTTGTGATTCCGCCTTTAACCATATCTCCGAGTTTAACAAAAACTTCAGAATCTAACGGAAGCAATATATCGACTCTGCTACCAAATTTAATAAAACCGAATTCGCCTCCTTGAGTAGCTTCCTCGCCAACTTTGCAATAAGTTTTTATCCTTCTTGCCACATACCCTGCAATTTGTCTCAGAAGAACACTTTTGTTGCCTTGCTCCACCACAACGGTGGTTCTTTCGTTTTCAGTAGATGACTTTGGGTGACTAGCTATAAGATAAAGCCCTTCGTGGTATTTAAAATAAGTAACCTTCCCGGAAATTGCAAAACGGTTGATATGCACATTAAGTGGTGACATAAAAATGGAAACCTGAATACGCTTGCTCTTATAATATTCTGATTCCTCAATTTCTTCTATTGCTACAATCTCTCCATCGGCAGGACAAAGCACCCAATCGCCAATGTTTTGCTTTCGGGAGGGGCTTCTAAAAAACTGAAGCACCAACATAAAAATAATGAGTGATGCTATCAGTGATAATAGATGGGGTAGGTGATTATTCGGGAATAATGAAAAGATTGAAATGTTAATTATCGCTAAAACGATAAGCAACACCAAAAGCATTTTGTGTCCCTCGCGGTGAATTGTCATGAATGAAAAAATAATCCGTATTTAGTTAGCCGGAGTCAAATTAAGAAATTTACACGTGCATGTATTCCTTTTTTGCCAAAAGCTGTTCTTCTGTTTCTCTATGCTCTGGGTCGTCAACACAACAATCAACAGGACAAACTGCTGCACACTGAGGTTCATCATGAAATCCTACACACTCCGTGCACTTATCGCTCACGATGTAATATACATCCATTGCTTTAGGCTCCTGAGCATCTGAAGCATTATAACTTCCGCTTGGAGCAGTAACAGAACCTTTTAAGGCAGTTCCATCAGAAAATCGCCACTCGGTTCCGCCTTCATATATAGCGTTATTTGGACATTCCGGCTCACAAGCGCCGCAATTAATACATTCATCAGTGATCATGATAGCCATAAATACATCAGATTTAAGGGTTATTTTTGTGCAGCAAAACTAAGATATAATTGCATTCATTCATGACATTAGAACAACGAAAACTAGCATTTGTTGAATTAGGCAAGGAGATTGAATCTGCCATCAATACAGGATTACCAACTGATAATCTGAATATTAGACAGCAACAATTAAGGATTCTTGCTGAAAGATTAAGTGAAACAAATGGTTGGTTTAGTCACGAAAATGTTCAGTACGCTCTCGAGAGTATTTCAAACATACTTAAAGAGAACTCTTTAACTGAATGGTTAAATAGTTATAACTTACCAAAAAGCGAAACAGAAGAGCTTAATACTGTTGGAGTTGTGATGGCTGGAAATATTCCAGCGGTAGGCTTTCATGATTTCTTGAGTATTTTAATATCAGGAAATAAGATTAAAGCAAAACTTTCAAGCTCCGACAGAGTGCTAATACCTGCGTTTGCTGCTATGCTCATTGCTATAGAGCCTTTATTTGCCGAGAGAATTTCTTTCACCGAAGAAAGACTCAATTCAATTGACGCAATAATAGCCACAGGAAGCAATAATTCATCCAGATACTTTGATTACTACTTCAGCAGATTTCCTAATATTATAAGGAAAAACCGAACTTCAGTAGCCATTCTCAGTGGATCGGAATCGGAAGTTGAGTTGAAGGCATTATTCAAGGATATTTTCCAGTATTATGGCTTGGGTTGTAGAAATGTTTCTAAAGTTTTCATTCCCGAGAAATACAATTTAATTGAGCTGCTAAATCAAGCCGTAGGCTGGGAACATCTTGCTGATAACAAGAAATACTTCAATAACTATGAATACAATAAAGCAATATATCTGGTAAATGGTGTAGCACATTTCGACAATGGTTATTTGCTCCTTAAGGAGGATGAAGGGTTTAGTTCACCTGTCAGCGTCGTTTTTTATGAAAAATACTCCGAGTTAAGCCAATTAAAGGAAAAGCTAAGTTCTAACCGCGAGCAATTACAATGCATCGTTGCTTCAACTCCTTTAGGTATTGATGCAATTCCTTTTGGAACAACCCAAAATCCTGCAGTAAAAGATTATGCTGATAGAACAGATACCTTGAGTTTCTTGTCATCAATTAAAAAGGCTAGTCAAAACGAGACAATATGAAGTTTATAATCTTACTTTTCAACATAATACTCTTGAATACAATGACAATCAATGCTCAGAATGCCGAACAACCGATCATTACAGGTACCTTTTCTGATTCGATAACACAAAGCAATTGGTTCTCAGAATGGCTTAAAATTAATGGTGAGAGTATTATCAATGTAAATGATGCAAATGAATTAAAGACTTTGCTATCAGAAGATGTCTTTTTTAAGATCTATTTGGGAACTTGGTGCGAGGACAGCCAAGTTTATGTGCCTGTTTTATTAGATCTGATTGAAGGCTCTAATTGTAAATTCGAGATTATAGGAGTTAACAGAGAAAAAGAATGCCCATTCAAACCTAAGGAATGCAAATCCTGGGATATTGAATTTGTGCCAACAATAAAAGTTTTTAGAAACGACAAAGAATTGGGAAGAATAATTGAAGCTCCTAAAGAAAGTATTTCAAAGGATTTGATTGATTTGTTGAGACAGGATAAATAATTTAAATACACAGAATTTATTTGTCCTTTAAATAGTTTTAAGGATAATCCACTTATTTACAGCATGTTAAAATACTTGTGTTTATTATTATTTTTCTCAACTTTCAACCTTAGCTTAATTTCACAGAACATTTATTGTGAGGAGATTGAGACGGAGCTAAAGAAATTAAATACAAGATTCCCATTTGGAGTTGCTTCGGGTGACCCAAAAGCACAATCCGTGGTATTATGGACTTGTGTTTATGCTTTTGCCAATGATTCAAATTTAATAGACGTTTTA